>WGCW01000194.1 GCA_015493585.1 Acidobacteriota bacterium | reverse complement strand
GGGTAGCTTTGTCAGTAGGTTACGTTACTTGTTTCCACGTGATGCAATTGCTGTTAGTTGAGAGGAGGCGAGATCCTTCGTGGCGCGCCTGTGGCGCACCGCTCAGGATGACAGGAAGAGGTGTCATTCTGAGGAGGCGTAGCCGACGAAGAATCTGGGCGGGGGAGGCCAACGCTTCTTCCTGCCCGCACCGACCGTTTCTAGCACGAAACCTTCCGCATCCCCCCGCCCAGATCCTTCGCGGTGTGCCTGCGGCACATCGCTCAGGATGACGAGGGAGGGCTGACCGCTTCACCTTTGGCACATCGCTCAGGATGACAAGGGAGGGAGGGCTTTGCCTCACCGGGCCAGTGAGCTGAGCACGGGATGGGCCGGGGCGTGTAAAATCGGCTTCCAGCACCGGATGGCTCCGATGCGTCCGGTCTCACAGATGGAGGTTTGCATGGAACACGTGACCCGCCCCATGGCCGAATGGGCCGCCAAGCTCCAGTACGACGATCTTCCCGCCGAGGTCGTCCACGCGGCCAAACGCTTCCTGATGGACGCCGCCGGGTGCGCGCTCGGCGGATCGCAGCAACACGACGCCGCCCTGATGCGGGATGTCCTTTCCAGCATCGCCGGCCCCGGCCGCGCAACGGTCATGGTGACTGGAGAACAGATCGATCCGGTTTCCGCCTCTCTGCTCAACGCCCTGATGATCCGCGTCATGGATTACAACGACATCTACTGGAAGCAGGACCCCTCCCACCCGTCCGATCTGATCCCAGCGGCCATGGCGGCGGCTGAGCAGGCGGGCGCCTCGGGGCGGGACCTGATCGTCGGCATCGTCCTCGCCTACGAGTTCGAGCAGCGGCTCTGCGAGGTCTCGTTCCCAGGGATCCGCGAGCTCGGATGGCACCATGCGACGCTGACCGCGGCGGCGGCACCAATTGCCGCTGGGAGAATGCTTGGGCTCGATGCCGGGCAGATCCAGCACGCCATCGGCATCTCGGCGTCGCGGCACTGCACGACCGGTTCGGTCACTGCGGGCAAACTGACGATGATGAAGAACACCGTCGATCCGATGGCCACGCAGTCCGGCGTCCTCGCGGCGTTGCTGGCCCAGAAGGGCTACACCGGTCCCGAGCATGTCCTCGACGGCAAGGAAGGGTTTGCCCACGTCTTCGACTCGGAGTGGAAGTGGGATGTTCTGACCGAGGGGCTTGGAACCTCGTGGCGCATCCTCCAGTGCGGCATGAAGTTCTTCCCGACCGAGGCGCTGACCCATGCGCCGATCTCTGCGACGCTCGACCTCGTCACCGGCAACGACCTCACACCAGACGATATCGAACAGGTCACGATCTACTCGCTGGAACGGGCGGCCGACATCCTCGCCGACCCGAGCAAGTACGACCCGCACACCAAGGAAACCGCAGATCATTCGTTGCCGTACGTCATCGCCGCCGCAATCGCCGAGCGCGAGGTGACCCCACGCCAGTTCCGCCCGGAGAAGATCGAGGACCCAGCGATCCGGGCACAGCTTCACAAGGTCAAGGTGATCGCTGACCCCGAAATCGAGCGGCTCTTCCCGCAACTGCAACGGGTGCGCGTTGTCATCACCACGACCGGGGGACAGACGTTCGAGACGCAGCTTGACTACCCGAAGGGAGATGCCCGCAACCCGCTCACCGACGACGAGATTGCCGCCAAGATGAGCGCGTTGGCCGATGGTGTCGCCTCGGCCGAGGAGCTCGAGCGGATCCGGGATGCCATCACCAATGCCGATCGCTTCGAACACGTTCACGACCTGATGCAAAACCTCGTCGTTCGAGGTTCCTGAAGCGCTTCCAGCACGCGCCTGATCACCAGGGAGGACAACGATGGGTCAAACCGTTACCGAGAAGATCATTCAGGCTCATGCCGTTGGACTGCCGGAGGGGCACACGGTGACCGCTGGCGACATGGTGACCGTCCGCCCGTTTCACGTGCTGACGCACGACAACACGGCGGCGGTTCTGATCAAGTTCAGGACCATCGGTGCAGCCCGGGTCGCCGATCCGTTCCAGCCGGTCTTCGCCCTGGATCACAACGTCCAGGACACGTCGGAGAAGAACCTCGCCAAGTACGCCACGATCGAGGCGTTCGCCAAGGAACAGGGCATCGTCTTCCACCGCGCGGGGGAAGGCATCGGGCATCAGCTGATGATGGAGAGAGGCTTCGTGCATCCGGGGAGGCTCGTCGTCGCCTCCGATTCGCACTCGAATATGTACGGCGCGCTCTCCGCACTGGGCACTCCAGTCGTTCGAACCGATGCCGCGGCGATCTGGGCGACCGGAACCACCTGGTGGCAGGTACCCCCGACGATCCGCGTAGTCCTCAAAGGCACACTGAGACCCGGCGTCACCGGCAAGGACGTGATCCTAACCCTCTGCGGCCTGTATCCCAACGGTGAGGTGCTCAACCACGCCGTCGAGTTTGCCGGCCCCGGCGTCGCGTCGCTGAGGATCGCTGAACGGATGACAATTGCTAACATGACGACCGAGTGGGGCGCCCTCGCTGGCTGGTTCCCGTTCGACGCCGTCACCGAGACCTACCTGAGGGAACGCAGCCGTGCTCTGGCACGGATGGGACTCCCGGACCGGCTGACGGGCGACATGATCGATCGTTGGGCCGAAAATCCGGTGGGGCCGGACCCCGATGCCGTCTACGCGGGAGAGATCGTCCTTGATCTCGAGGAGGTCTGCCCCTACGTCGCCGGCCCCGACACCGTTTTCGCGACCCACCCGGTTGGCGAAATCGCTGACGAGGAGATTCCAATTCACAAGGCGTACCTCCTCTCCTGCGTCAACGCCCGGCTTGAGGATCTTCACGAGGCCGCCGGCGTGCTCCGTGGACACCACGTCGCTGACGGCGTCGAGCTCTACGTCGCCGCCGCCTCCGCCGAGATCGAAAGGCGCGCCCGCGAGGATGGAACGTGGCACACGCTCCTCGACGCCGGCGCCATCCCGTTACCGCCGGGATGCGGCGCCTGCATCGGCCTCGGAGCCGGGCTCCTCGAAGCCGGTGAGACCGGCATCTCTGCGACCAACCGGAATTTCAAGGGACGGATGGGATCGCGGGATGCCAAAGCCTATCTCGCGAGCCCTGCGGTCGTTGCAGCGTCCGCCGTAGCCGGCACGATCACGGGACCGGACACAGCCGGAGCGTGCGCGCCACGCCTTTCCTACCGCCGGTTCGAGCGGGAGCACGCCGCCCTCTCGGTGCCGGTCCTGCCCGGCTTTCCCGGGCGGTTCAACGGCCGTCTGCTCCTTCTCCCCGCCGACAACCTCAACACCGACGGCATCTACGGACGCGAGGTGACGTACCGCGAGGATCTGACGCCGGAGGAGATGGCGGCATACGCGATGAAGAACTACGATCCAGCCTTCCAGGAACTTGCAAAATGGGGCGACATCATCGTCTCCGGGGCCAACTTCGGTACCGGCTCCTCCCGTGAGCAAGCGGCAACTGCGCTCAAGTACCGCGGCATCCAGATGGTCATCGCTGAGAGCTTCTCCGCCACCTATCTGAAGAACGCGTTCAACAACGCCTTCATCTGCCTTGAGAGCCCCGGCCTCTCGCGCGCCGTCCGCGAGGCGTTCGGCGAGGAAGCTGCGGCCGGCCGCCGCACGATCCCGGGGGATCAGGTGACCGTGGACATCGCCAACGCCCGTGCCATCTGGCGTGGAAAGACCTATCCAGTCTCACCGCTCGGCACGACAGCCCAGGAGCTCGTGCTGGCCGGCGGCCTCGAGGAGCTGACACGGAACAAGCTCGGGCGATGAGTGATCCTTCACCGGCCCGGGGGCGTTCCGGCTGCCCGGATGAGACCGGCGTCCTCGACCACCCCGGCGCGCTCAAGGAGCGGCGAAAAGTCCGCCTGTTTTTCAATGTCGTCGCGCCCGCGTTTGTCTACATTGATCGTCACCTGCTCCCCGAGTACCGGACAGCTCTTGGCGCGCTCAATCTCGATCCACGATGGACCGTCCTCGACATGGCGACCGGCACGGGGACGCTCGCCGCCGCCCTGGCCGCTCGCGGTCATCGGGTCGCCGGGTTCGACTTCGCAGCGCGCCTCCTTCGCCGCGCACGCCGCCGCCTTCCCGGTGCGCAGCTCGAACTGATGGATCTCGCCGAGGCCCACCGGATCCCCGGCGGCTCGTACGACCTCGTGACGATGGGGTATCTCCTCCACGGCCTCAATCCGGCGATGCGCCGCTTTGCGCTCTGCCACGCTGCCAGAATTGCGCGCCACGCCGTGCTGGTCTTCGACTACGGCCGGCCCGGCCCCTGGATTGTCCGGCTCGTCGAGTGGATCGAAGGACCGCACTACGCCTCGTTCATCGGCCGCCCCTTCGGTGACATCGCCGCGGAAGCTGGCCTCGAAGTCGAGCGTTCCGGCTCCACGTCAGACGTTGGCAGTTATTGGCTCCTGCGGCCGGTTTCAAAAGGCTCTTGAACGGTCCTTCCGTCAAGCCAGCGCTCGAAGATTCCCGCAAACGGCCATCCGAAGACGCTACCAACGGCACCCCGGCTCAGGCCAGCCAGCACCAGACGGATCGACCCATCGGCAAAAATCGCGAGGCTGACGAGCGTGAGCCAGACTGGGCTCCGGCCCTGACGTGCCAGGTCGTGTAGACCACCGAAACATTCGAGCAAGGCAGACACGAGCGTCAGCACGACTGGGGGCACGTTGATCCGCCTCCCCCATCGAGCTTGGCTCGCCCGGGAGGCGAAGGCCGCCAGCACCGTCTTCAACGTCATGCCGGCGATGAAGCCGATAGCGGAGGGCGCCTTCGCTCTTTGCGCTTTCCGGTTCCGCAACGCCCCAGGAATCAGTAGGGGCGAGCCGAGCACCGATCCAACCGGCTCGCCGTGGGCGTTGGCCACAGCCAGCCGCACGGCCCCTTCAACAAAGAGGAATGGGCCGAGCATCATGAACGGGCCCAGGATGGCCGGAAAGAACATGCCCCCGCCGAACGAGCCCACCATTAACTGGAGCGACGCAGCCCCGCCTCCGAGGAGCTCGAGCACGGATGTCACGGTGACCGCAGCCATCGCAGGATACCCCCACCGGTTGGCCCACCGCTGCTGCCACGGTCCCGGCGCAAAGCCAAGAACCGGTGCGAGGATCGTCATCCAGCGCCGCCGTCCGGCACACCTCCGTTCGTCACGGCGCCGCATGATCAGCTCCTCGATCGAGGCGGTCCCCACATCGAACACCTTCCGGACAAGCTCGTTCCGCTCCCACGGCACCAGTGTCCAACTCCCACCGGTCCCGTCCTCATGAGCCTCAACAACTTCTGCGGTTCCTGGCTGCCCATCCTCGCCGGGCTGGAGCGGCAGGCGAAGCCCCGTGCTCGTCACCTCAGCCCGCTCACCATCGATGCTGACCCGCGTCCCGGTCGCGGGGTGGATCATACGCTCCGTGGCCATACCCCATCGTACCTCACAGGTGACGGTTTTCGAATGTGATAAGGTATCCGAGGAGGCTGATCTGACGGCCTCAGCGGAGAGCTGATGAAACCGACCGAAATGACCCTGACGATGCAACCGAGCGCCCGGTTCGACGTCATCGACGTGGCCTCGCGCGTCCGGGAGGAGTTCGGGAACGTTCTCGAGCGCTACTCCCGCGCCTTCTACTGCTCGTTTCACACGACGGCGGGGTACCTAGAACAGAGCTTCTGTGCACGGCTTGGCTACCGCCCGGACCGGCTCGCGCCGTTCATCCGCTCGGTCCAGAAGATCTTCCCGCCGGATGCCGGCTACCAGCACGATCAGATGGACCTGAGAAACGAGCTCTCCGAAGAGCAAAAGAAGGTCGAACCCCGGAACGCCGATTCCCACCTGACCTTCATCAGCTCGGGCTTGAGGAACTGCGTCACCTACACGACCGATCCGCAGGCCCCGGTTTTCTTCATGGAGCTTGACGGCGTCTACGAAGGACATGTCCGGACGCGGAAAACGTCCGTGCTGGCCTTCAACCGGGAGGTCCCCGTTGCCACCGGCGGGCTTGAGGTGCCCGTCTCGCGCCACGAGGTCAATGCGATCAACCTCTTCGATCCAGAAGTTGGGCTGCTGGAGCGGGTCGATCACCTGCTCGAAGAGCATCCCGTTGGCAAGGGACGCGTCGAAATCGATCTTGATGTTGCCGAAGAGGACGCCGCGCTGACGGTCAACGAGTATGAGACGCTCCTGATGAAGCACGATCTCAAGGAAGTCCTTCAGGACCCGATTCGCTTCATGGCCCAGAAAGGCCGGCACATGCTTCAAGATCCGAGGGCGATTCCAAGCAAAAGCCGCGACTATGCCAAGTACGATGCGGTGCGCGTCCTCAACGAGATGATCGATGTCCTCGGCCTGTCTGAGTCCGCGCTTGAACGCCTGCTCGCGCGGCTGATGGGGCTGCCGGCCCGCAAGTTCCTCCGTCTCAAGCGGTCGATCAGCTTCCCGGTCTCCAACTTCGGCGAGAACACACAGGGCCGGCTGATTCGCGGTACGTATCAAAGCCCGATCCTGCTCCAGTGGCGCAACGCCCCGCGCCATGCACGCAAGCTCAGCATCACACTCAAAGAGTTCACCTAGATGCCCAAGGATCCAGTACGCGCTCACGTCATTGGCATGGGCGAGGTCGGACGACGGCTCGCGGAAGCGCTCGAACGCGCCGGGGTCGATGTCGTTCCGGTGACGCGCCACGATGGGTGGGACGGAGCGAGAACCGATCCTTCAAGCATCCGCATCCTCTGCATGCGGGAGCAAGATCTCCCCGCCGCCCTTGAGATGCTCGACGGAGTTCCGCCCCAACGTGTCGTCGCCGTCCAGAACGGATGGATCCGTCCGCTCCTCGAATCGTGGCCCGGCTGTGGCCGTGGGCTGATCTGGTTCATGAGCAAGGGCGGCTTCTTCAACGAGCTTCGCCCCAGCATCGTCACGGGGCCTTCCGGCGCCTGGCTCGCCGGCGCGCTCACCCGGGGCGGCCTCCACGTGACGTTCGCCGAAGATCCGGCACAATTCGCCAAACTCGAGGCGGACAAGATGGGGTTCAACTGCGTCGTTGGACTCCCGCTGGCGATCCACGGCCTGACACTCGGCCGGTATCTCGACGAGCGCCCCGATGAGGCACGGGCCGTCTTTACCGAGGCGATCGAAATCTGCAGCCGGGCGCTCGGCGTCGATCCCGAACCCGATGCCTGGACACGCTTCGTGCGGACGATCGAGCCGATCCGCTGGGTCGCCACATCGAAGGCCAAGGCCCTCGACTATCGCAACGGCGCCGTGGTCAGGCTCGCCCGTTCCCTCGGCCTCGCAGCCCCTGCCAACGAGAGCCTCCTCATTGCCGCCGGGTGGTCCGGACGTTCGTAACGCTCGCGGCGGCCACCCGTTCGGCCGGGCCCCACACGATCCTCTACGAAACGAGCCTTTCGATGATGCCCGGCGCGGCGCGCAGGGCATCGCCAAGCTTTTCCGGATGCGGTCCACCGGCCTGTGCCAGATGTGGGCGTCCGCCCCCGCGTCCACCGACGATAGCCGCCAGCTCCTTGACGATGGCGCCCGCCTGCACGCGGCCGGTCAGATCCTCGGTCACCGTGACCAGAAGTGTCGCCTTGCCGCCGGCCTCCATGCCAAGAATGACGACACCCCGGCCGGTCTTCTGGCGCAACGTATCGGCCAGGTTCCTCAGATCCGGCAACGCCATCTCCGGCACCTTCCGGGCCACGACGTCGAAGCCAGCAACCTGGCTCCTGATCTCCGAAGCCCCTGCATCGCCGGAGGCCAGCTTGAGCTTGAGCCCGCTCACCTCCCGCTGCAGCTGATCGAGCTGCTGCTCCCGTTTCTCCAAGATCCCGGGGAGGTGATCGAACGACGTCTGATATCTCCCTGCCAGCTCATGGGCCTTCCGGAACATCTCCTGAATGACCTCGATGGCTCCCCGGCCGGTGACCGCTTCGATCCGCCGCACGCCTGCGGCAACGCTCCGCTCGGAGAGGATTTTGCACACGCCGATGTCACCGGTCCTGGTGACGTGGCACCCACCACAGAGCTCCCGCGAGAAGCTCCCGTCACCAACCGTCACCACGCGCACGGTCTCGCCGTACTTCTCACCGAAGAGCGCCATCGCACCGAGCGCCTTGGCCTCAGCGATCGGCATCAGCGCCGTTTGAACCGGCAGGTTTCGCACGATCTCGGCGTTGACGAGCCGTTCAACGGCTTCGAGCTGTTCCTGAGTCATCGCCTCGCCCCAGCTGAAATCGAAGCGGAGCCGCTCCGGCGTCACCAAAGATCCGGCCTGCTGCGCAGCCGGACCAAGCACACGGTGGAGCGCCGCGTGCAGCAGGTGCGTCGCCGTGTGGTTCCGCTGGGTATCGAGCCGCGCGCCGGTCAGCACCTCGGCGGTGACGGCCGTTCCCGTTCTCAGCTCGCCTTCGAGCACCTCGACCCGGTGCACGATCAAGCCGGTCAGCGGCTTCTGGGTATCGGCGACGCGAGCACGTCCTCCATCCCAGACCAACTCTCCGGTATCACCGATCTGGCCGCCGCTCTCGGCGTAGAACGGGGTCCGGTCCAGAACCGCTTCGCCGCTCGTTCCAGCCTCGAGCACGCCGGTCTCGCCTCCCTCTGAGATCAATGCTGTGACCGTTGCTTTGGCCTTGAGCTGATCGTAGCCAATGAACTCGCTGGTGATGCCCCGCTCCAGCAGCTTCTCGTACTCCGGCTGGAAGCGCGCGAGCATCTCGCCCTTCCACGAGGCCTGCCCGCGCTTCCGCTCCTGTTCGAGCTCCTGGTCGAAGCCCTCGCGGTCAACGTGCAAGCCCTCATCCTGCGCGTATTCTTCGAGAACCTCGAGCGGAATGCCGTGGGTCTGGTACAGGTCGAACGCAACGTCACCGGGGACCTTGGTGTGCCCCGTCCGTTTGAGCCGCTCCAGGGTCTTCAGCGCCAGATCCGTGGCCGTATTGAGGGTGCGGGCAAACCGCTCCTCCTCCTGCCGGAGTTGGGTCGTGACGATTTCCTGACGTGCAACGATCTCGGGGTAGATATCTCCCATCAACTCGACGACGACCGGCACGAGCGTGTAGAGGAAGGCCCCGTCGAACCCCAGCTTCCGTCCGTACCGCAACGCACGCCGGATGATCCTGCGCAGCACGTAGCCCCGGCCCTCATTGGAAGGCGTGATGCCGTCGGTCATCAGAAACGTCGCAGCACGGATATGATCAGCGATGACGCGGAAGGCCGGGGCCAGCTCGCCATCGGGATTGTACGGCCGCTCCGCCAGCTGAGAAATCGCGTCGAGGATCGGCAGAAACAGGTCAGTCTCGTAGTTCGTCTCCGCACCCTGCATGACCATGGCCAGCCGTTCCAGGCCCGCGCCGGTATCGATTGAAGGCCGGGGAAGCGGGTGCATCTCGCCGGCCGCATCGCGCTCGTACTGCATGAAGACCAGGTTCCAAATCTCCATGATGTCGTCACCGGGCCCGTTGACGAGCTCGGCCCGGCCAGGGGCATGTGGATCGGGACCACGATCGAAGTGGATCTCCGAGCACGGTCCGCACGGTCCCGTCTCCCCCATCGACCAGAAATTTTCCTTCTCACCAAACCTGAGGATCCTGTCAGCGGGTGCGCCGGCCTCTTCCCAGAGCCGTGCTGCATCGTCGTCATCCGTGTAGACCGTGAACCAGAGCCGTTCGAGCGGCAGCTCGTAGACATCAACCAGAAGCTCCCATGCGAACTGGATGGCTTCCCTCTTGAAGTAGTCGCCAAAGGAGAAATTACCGAGCATTTCGAAGAAGGTGTGGTGCCGGGCCGTGTAGCCGACGTTCTCCAGATCGTTGTGTTTGCCACCGGCGCGAACACACTTCTGGGAGGAGGTCGCCCGTGTGTAGGGACGCGTCTCCCGTCCCGCAAAGACATCTTTGAACTGGTTCATCCCGGCATTCGCGAAGAGGAGGGTGCTGTCGCCGGCCGGCAGCAACGGGGACGACGGGACGATCTGATGCCCCCGCTCGCCAAAAAACTCAAGAAACGTCGTGCGGATCTCCGCACTCTTCATCGCGCGCATCGGTTTGCTCCCTTTCATCCGCCAGCTTCGTGACGGCTCGGATCGCGGCATCGACGGCAAAGCCACGATTGACCAGGGAGCTTACCATCCGCGCACGCCTTTCGTGAAGATGCCACCAGCCCTCTGGCGCCCGCCGTTCCAGTTTTTCCAGAGCGCTTTCAAGCGCCAACGCCTCCGTCTCTGGGCTCAGACGCGCAGCTTCTACGGCGATCCCGGCAGGCGCACCACGTTTGATGAGCTCGAGCTTGAGCCGCCGCTCGCCCCATCCGCGTCTGATGGCCCTCAGCTCGACGAAGCGCTGCGCGACCCGCTCGTCGTCGAGGTACCCGGACGCCTGACAACGCCGGAGCGCTTCGGCGATCTCATCTTCGTCAAATCCCTTGTCCCGGAGACGTTCGGCCAAGGCCGCCCGGAAGTAATCCCGCCGGCTCAGCAGGCGCAGCGCTGCAGCAAAGGCCGGATTCCCCACCTCAGGCGGTTACTCGCTCTTCCCGAACTCGAACGGCGAATCCTCGGCGAACGGGTTGATGGCTTCCTCGGTGCCAAGCTCCAGGGAGCCCTCCATCACTTCACGGGACATGTCTGACGTCGACTGGATACCCTGAACCTTCAACCTCAGCTCATCCGGGTTCGTGGCGCGCCGCAGCGCCTCCTCCAGCGTGATCAGGCCGCTCTTGTACAGCAGGTAGAGTGACTGATCGAAGGTCTGCATCCCGTACTGGCTCGTCCCCTGGGCGATGGCATCGCGAATCAGCTTGGTCTTCTCCTTGTTCTCGATGCAATCCCGGATGTAAGGCGTCGAGATTAGCACCTCGACGGCGGGGACCCGTCCAAGCCCGTCGGCCCGGGGGAGCAGCCGCATCGAGAGGATCGCCTTGAGAACCGAGGAAAGCTGGATCCGGATCTGCTTCTGCTGGTGCGGCGGGAACACGGAAATAATCCGGTTCACCGACTCGGTGGCATCGAGCGTGTGCAAGGTCGAAAGGACGAGGTGGCCGGTTTCCGCAGCCAGAAGCGCCGTCTCGATCGTCTCGTAGTCACGCATCTCGCCGACGAGGATCACGTCGGGATCCTGCCGCAACGCCGAGCGGATCGCCATGGCAAAGCCACGGGTATCGACGTCGATCTCGCGCTGGTTGATGATCGACTTCTTGTCCCGGTGGAGGAACTCAATCGGGTCCTCGATCGTCATGATGTGCTCGATCCGGCGCATGTTGATGTATTCGATCATCGCGGCCAGGGTCGTCGATTTACCGGAACCGGTGGTCCCGGTGACCAGCACCAATCCTCGCGTCTCTTCACAGATCTTCTCGAGGATTGGCGGAAGCATCAGCTCCTTGAACGTCTGAATCCTCGACGGAATCAGGCGCAACACGAGCCCGACCGACCCTCTCTGCTGGAAGATGTTGCAACGAAACCGTCCGAGGCCAGGCACCGAGTACGCGATGTCGATCTCGAGGTTCTGCTTGAAACGTTCCTTCTGGCGCGAAGACATCATCGAAAACGCCATCGCAATCGTATCTTCCTGCATCAGCCGCTTGAACTCCGGCAAAACCTGGAGCTTGCCATCGATGCGGACGACGGGATGTGCGCCCACCTTCAGGTGAACATCCGAGGCCTTCCGCTCGGCAGCGACCTTCAAGATATCGTTGATATGCATCGATCAACCTCCTTGGGACGGACCCGCGGCGTTGCTCAGCCAGCGTCCGTATCCGGACCGCTCGTCGCATCCACAGCCTCTGTTCGTCATCCCAGTGTACCGCATGAGCTGGATCATTGTGCAACCACCCCGCTGGGCGCTCCAGACGTTACCCCCATGGCGCCACCTTGGGAACGCTACACTGTGCCCGTGAACGCCTTGACGCTCGTCCTCCTGGCATTGTATGCGGCCGCCCTGATCTTCCTTTCCCGCAGCAAACCGGGGAAACGCCCGGAGTACCTGCTCGCGGGCCGGCGGCTGACGCTCCCGGCCTTCGTCGCGACACTCGTGACGACCTGGTACGGCGGTATCCTCGGTATCGGCGAGTACGCCTGGCGTCACGGCATCTCGACGTGGGTCGTCTTCGGTCTCCCCTACTATCTGGCGGCGGTTCTTTTCGCGTTGCTTCTGACCCGCCGGTTGCGCCGAACCGGGGCCATGTCGATCCCGGACCTGCTCCAGGAAACATATGGCCGCCGCGCAGCTCTCACCAGCGCATGGGCCGTCTTTGCCATGACGGTGCCGGCAGCCTACGTGCTGATGCTCGCCGTACTCCTCTCACAGCTCACGTCCTGGCCGCTCTGGGTCAGCGCGCTCGCCGCAGCCACGTTCTCGGTCATCTACGTGGGGATGTCCGGCTTTGAATCCGTCGTTCGCACCGACGCCCTCCAATTCGTGTTGATGTACGGCGGGTTCCTGATTCTCGTCCCGATTGCGCTGCACCATACGGGCGGATTGGGCGGCCTCTGGGCCTCCGTACCGGCCAGTCACAGAATGTGGGACGGCGGCCTCGGATGGCAAGCCGTGGCCGTCTGGTACCTGATCGCGCTCCAAACGATCGTCGAGCCCGCGTTCTACCAGCGTGTCTTTGCCGCGCGTACGCCGGAAATTGCGAGGACCGGCGTGCTCGTCTCCGTCCTGTGCTGGATGGTCTTCGACTTCCTGACGGTCGTGAGCGGCCTTGCGGCACGGGTTTTGCTGCCCCATCTCTCCGATCCGGTTGCCGCCTATCCGGCTCTCGCCAAGATGCTTCTGCCGGCGCTCCCCTACGCCCTCTTCATGATTGGCCTCTTTGCAACCGTGATGTCAACGCTCGATTCCTATCTGTTCCTCGCCGCCGCAACGCTCGGACACGATCTCGGGCGTCTCAACCTCTCGGCAGCCGAGGATCGGATCAGAACGAAATGGGGCCTCGTAATCTCGGCCATCCTCGCGGCTGGCGCCGCGCTCGCGTTCGGTTCCGTCGTCAGAATCTGGCACGACGTCGGCTCCGTCGTCACCTCGGCGCTGCTGCTGCCGGTTGTCTCCATCCACTTCCCCGCACGTTTCAGATACTCGGGAAACGGTGCGGCAGCCGCGATGATCCTGGCTGGAGCTGTCGCCATTGGCTGGATCCTCGGACGTTCGGGTGGTGTCTACCCCTATGGCATCGAGCCGATGTTCCCGGCCTTGGCGGTCTCTGCGGCGTGCCTGGCCGTTGACATCGGCCGGAAGGTTCCCGCATCCTTCAGCGGGAAAGGTGGCGTGTCATGACCGCGACGATCACCCGAACGCCAGAAGAGACCGAAACACAGGGGGAACGGCTCGCAGCCCTGCTTGAGCCTGGAGACATCGTGATGCTCGAGGGCGATCTGGCCGCAGGAAAAACGCTCTTCGTCCGCGGGCTGGTGCGTGGGCTGGGCGGCGATGCGAGCGAGGTCGTCTCTCCCACGTTCGTCCTCGTCCAGAGCTACCCGTGTTCGGCGGGAAAGATCCACGTCCTCCACCACGCCGATCTCTACCGCCTCGCGGAAGCGGGCTTCGCGGCGCTCCGGGAAACTGGGATCGCTGAGCTTCTCGATGAACCCGATGCCGTCAGCGCCATTGAATGGCCGCGGCACGAGCTCGTGGATCCAGAAGGCGCCGGCGGACGGGTATGGCACGTCCTGATCACCATTCTGGAGGGCGGAGCCCGGTCGATCACGATCACAAAGCCTGCTGGGTGATCGCGTATACTTCAATTGATGCCAACGCCGAGATGGAACGATCATCGCGTTCTGATCACGGGCGCTTCCTCCGGGATCGGCGCTGCCATTGCCCAGCAGCTTGCCGGTGCCGGCGCGACGCTGATGCTGACCGGACGCAACGAGCCGCGGCTGACCGCCGTCGCGCAAAGCTGTGACTCGCCGAACGGCCGGGTGACGGCTCTGGCTGGAGACCTTACCGATCCGGCTTTCAGAACGCGCCTCGCCGAAGAAACCCGCAGAACCCTTGGGGGGATCGACCTGCTCGTCAACAACGCTGGGATCAGCATGAACGCATCTTTCGAGACGCTCGACCCGGACGTGCTTCGAATCATCTGCGAGGTCAACTTCTTCGCGGCGGTGGATCTCACCCGGCTGCTCCTCGATGCGCTCACGGAGAGCTCCGGACGCATTCTCGTCATGTCCTCGCTCACAGGTCTCGTTGGGACACCAACCCGGACGGCGTACAGCGCCTCCAAACACGCCCTTCACGGATTCTTCAACGCGTTGCGGGTTGAGCTCCGGCGATCAGGAGTTGGCGTGACGCTGGTCTGCCCCGGTTACGTCGAAACACCGATCCGCACACGCGCGCTCTTGGGTGATGGCGCCATCCAGGGACGAGATCACGCCGAGGGACACCGGATGCTCTCTGCGGACCGCGTCGCGGCCGCCTCCCTCAATGCCGCGTGGCGGCGACGGCGTCTCCTGCTCCTCGGGCGTGAGACGCGGCTCGCGCGCATCCTGTCGCTCCTCGCACCCGGACTTCTCGAGATGATTCTCGACCGCGCCACCAGGTAAGGAACACCTCGGCCACGCACGCAAAGGAACGCGGGTGGCCCCGCTTGATCAAACGGCCATTTCGTCCAGGCCGAGGAGCGACAGTTACGAACAGCGGGTGCCCCCCAACCCAGATCCTTCGCGGCGCGCCTTCGGCGCACCGCTCAGGATGACAGGGAGAGGTTGGGCGCCTTGGGTGCACCGCTCAGGATGACGCAGGAAATAGAAGGGCTCAGGATAACGTGATCGGGGCGGTGTGAGGGACTTAGGATGACGAGAGTGTGGTAATTCTAAGGAGGCGAAGCCCTTTCTCCCCGAGTCATTCTGAGCGCCCACATGCCCCCGGGTGGGGGCACCGAGGCGGTAAACTAACAGGCGTTCGGGTACCGTTTCTCTGGTTCCTCGAAGTTCGGTGTTATCAGTAGGTTACGTTGTTTCCTCCCACGTGATGCAATTGCTGTTAGTTGAGAGGAGGCG
>WGCW01000193.1 GCA_015493585.1 Acidobacteriota bacterium | reverse complement strand
GGCTTGCTCAGCAGCCTGAGGTTCACACGGGGGCCGATGTGCTCGAAGCCATGGCCTCATTCCAATGCGATACCTCCTGGCAGCGCGTCTTCGAGAACATGGCCGTCACCAACGGCTTTGGATTGAAGGGGCCTGGCGGATTCAGTCTTTACGGTCCAAGAAACGCTGCGGTTTCGATCGCTGGGCGCGCAGTCGGCTCAAGCGTCCCATGGGAGGTCGGCCTACCTACGGCGAAGGAGTTCTTCTTGGGAGGTGGATTCCGAGGAATGACATTGGAGGGCGTCAGTTTCACTGGAGCTGAAGCAGGAGTTCTCACGGCGACTGGGATGGCAGCGGAATTCGTCCTGACTTGGCCGGCGTGGCAAGCCGGTGTCTTTGTCGGTTCGACAATCAACGTCGCCTTTACGGCCCCGTGTCACTATGGTCCGTAATACGACGAAAGGAAATGATGTTATGCCTAATGAAGCTCCCATACTCGCGCAATCTTCGAAAGAGCTTCCTCTGCGCGCGCCGATGACGAAAAAGCAGTATTACCTTCGAGAGACCTTGTTTGTGGTGCTGATGTTAGCGTGGTTCTCTGGATGGTATTTCGTAATGAAGTTTGGCTCGAATCTCGGTGCCATCATCCAGGTGATCCTATTCTTGTTGCTCTTCTTCACGCAGCCTACTGGCGTACCTTTTGAATCCTACGAGAAGGCCATGAAACGCATGAAGAGATTGGAGCTCGGAAGTACGCAGGGCGACCCGGGCTCTCACGATGAATCGCCGGAAACAGATAACAGCCAATAACATGCATGCGAGGTACTATAATTCCGTCATGGCGAGGCTCCTCTACAACGTGACGGCCGCATCCGGGGGGCTAAGGGTGACTCTAAGGAATGCCACGAGTTTCCATGCGGGTAGTTACCATCTATTGCCAAGTCATGAACGTTCGTCGTGCGCATCGATGGGGACAACTTTCCAAACGTATGAGGTGTATGTGCGATGCGGACCCTAAAATCGCTGGTATTTGTGGTGATCTTTGTCACCGCCGGTGCGTCCCTTGGCTGTTGGTCACGGCCTCATAGGCCGGTGACCCTGAAAGAATTGTCCGGCGACTATGTCTGTCGTTCGGCCCCGGGACCCCCGCAACACGATCCAGACAAGCTGACTCTAAACGCCGATGGCACGTTCGTGCTTATCCACATGCCGGGTGGCCACTTCGGATCCAAGGAAGAAGGGAAATGGGAGATCGTCAACTCGCCATCGCATCCGGAGGTTGCCTTTGGCCGTGGACTCTTCCCAATCAGGGTGAAAGGTAGGAAGGTGCGGCTTCTGATCGATGAAGATCTCGGCTACTGGTATGAGAAGGTACGTTAAGGCCCGTGCACACCATGTATCTAGCAAGGCCTACACCATGACCTGTGTATCGTTTGCCTACGTCAGGGGGAATCCAACGAATTCCTGGGATCCGTTTGGGATGTCGGACCGGAGGTTTGGAAGCACTATCGTCGTGAGGCCCGATCCATTCAATGAGTTTCTGTACTGGTACTTTTTCGGGGGTTCGGACTACGCATCATGGCATGCGGCAGTAGACGAAGATGGCGGTGGAGGACTCGGACCACGGGTAAGGACGGCGCCGTCGGCGACGCCGATTCCCACCACCCTGTCGCCAACGGCGTTAGGCCCCGGTGGGCGGCGGGCAAAGCTGGACCAGTTTGCTCAGTTTTGGAGCCGACTTGCGAACTCATCAAATAACCAGAAATACTACTGGTCGGCTTCGGTCAGCAGTGCAGCCATGATCGTGGCGCTGGGTGGGGACTTGGTACCAGCCGGCGGAGCCCTGATGTTGGCTGGAGGTACGGCGTTGGGACCCGCAGCGATTCCGGCCGGAGGTTACCTTGTGGTACAGGGATTCGCCATGTCGTTGTACGGTGGCGCGTGGGAATGGCGGTTGTCGGGCCTAGACCTTCTCGTGGGCCCGCTACCTCCCTGGGCGAGGAAGGTCACGCCGCCGGTATTCATCGAGAACGGTGATGCGAGGGCTGGGCGATGAACCCGTCATCGTCTCGTATGGTGCCGGGCGGCGTGGTTGATCCCAAAAAGGTTCGTAAGGGGTTTTGGATAACCGTCTCGGTTTCCCTCGCTATTGTGGGAGTGATGAGCGCACCATTTCTTTTCGGTTCCAGCTGGCCATTTGGTCTCTGGGCCGTCTCTTTCGGCTCGTGTACCTGTGCCGCAGCGTCGATTCGGGCCTACCAACATGCGGTCGGCTGCGCTGTAGATAAGGACACCCCCCGGCGGGTTGTCGCGATGTACGTACTGGCGCCCTTGAGCTGCGTTCCTATCATCGCTGTCGGCGGGTTCAGCGGCCACCCGGTTGTCGCCGGTATTACCGCATCATTGGTGCTACAGGCGGCCATTTGGTACCGTTTCGTTAATTTTAAGGTGCTTCTCAACCGGTCGAGCCCTTGTTCAGGGGCAGGAGATGATTCGGGAGAAGGCGGCGGCTGACGTGACAGTGCAGACCTACACCTACGACGGTTTTGGTAACATGACCTCGATGACCACAGTGGGGCAAGGAACGCAGACCTTTTCCATCGACCACGCCACGAACCGGCTTTCCGGTCCGTCCTACGACGCGGCGGGCAATCAGCTTTCCTGGGGCGCGGGTGGCGAGACGTTCCATTATGCCTACTACCCGACCAATCAGATCCGCCAGATCACGGGCGGGTCGCCGCCTGTGACGCGTCTGTACGGCTACACGGCGGATGGGGAGCGGGTGGGCGCGTTCGCGAGCGCAGGCCTGGACGCCGGGGTCACCTACACCATCCGCGACCTGGAGGGCCACGTCCTGAGGCGCTACCTCGAGTCAAACAACGTCTGGACCTGGAAGGAGGACTCCATCTGGGGACCCAACGGTCTGCTGGCCACCGTCAGCCCAACCGAGGGGACGAAGAGCTACACCCTCGATCACCTCGGCACCCCGCGCCTGGTGACCAACCGCTGTGGGGACCGTATCGCCCTGCACAACTACTATCCGTTCGGCGAAGAAGCGACCTACCCCTATCAAGACACGGAGAGGATGAAGTTTACGGGTCAGGAGCGGGATTTGAACCTCACGAATCAAACGACCGATGACCTCGACTACATGCGCGCCCGGTACTACTCCTTCAACATTGGCAGATTCATGAGCGTGGACCCTGTGAGAGGCAAGGTGGGCAGCTCCCAGTCGTGGAATGCGTACACGTACGTCAGGGATAACCCGATCAACCGCTTCGATCCGTTTGGGATGAAGGACAAGGATAGGCAGCCGTGTGAGAAGAACCAGCCCTGCGCCGAGGGTGTGACCGCCGGTGAGCCGCCGAGCGCGGAGCCGAAGAAGGACGATACGGCTCAAGAAGACGAGCTTCGCAACGCCATCGCGCGGACGATCGCATTGAGCCTCTCAGCGGTACCCGCCGGGGATGCTTTCCATGAGGCGCTGGAAGCACCGGTCAAGGAAGCGGTACAGCAACGGACGAACGCGTGGGCCGGTCACGAAGGCGCCAAGGACGCCGTCACGACGCTGGGCTTTGCGGGGTACATGGCGCGCAGCATCCGGGAGATTCAAATCTCTTCCAAGCTCGTCCAGGAACAGGTGGCCATCCAGGCACACATTGCCGAGCTGGGCGGCGTGAGCGAAGAAGTTGCAACGGGATTCTTGGAGTCAGGCATTACAACTGGCGGGGCTGGAATTCTGGCGCAGGGCTCAGCCATGGGTGGCATGGAGCTTGGCCGTGTTATCCGGCAGAGGGTACTGCCCCAGTCATGGAATACCACGATTGGTAATGCGCTTCTCTCCGGAACGAACTTTATGCACGTAACTGGCTTGGTCGAGTGGGCTTCCCCGGTGGTTTGCCCGGTTGCCCTCTGTGGGCGTTGACGACGATGAGCTTCAACCTGAACGCCAATAGATTCCTTCGGGGGCGGCGCAAGAGCGGGAAGAGCCGCCTGGCGCCCCCATTGCCTGTACCTTGGATCGTCAAGCAGGGCTTCGGATGGACGGCGCTCTTGTTTGTACTTGCATTCCCTTTGGCCGCCGTTGCGGGTGCCGGCGCACAGGAGTTGGAGGCCCTGTTCTCTGTGATCACAGGTTTGCACACGCACCTCCTGTCGCGAGCTGTCTTTCTGATTGTTTTGGCATGCCCCTATTGGGCTGGATTAGGGGCTGCTGGCAGCCGCACCAGCAGCTTCATTCTCGAATGCGTGAAGTGGTACCTTGATCATGACGAAGTAGAGAGGGCGAAGAGCTTTGCGCGGGCGGTGGATTATCAGGTGTGGTACCGGGAGTGGAAGAAAAACCCGTGGTTCCGGAGGTTCGTGGTTGAGAACGGGCTGGTCGAGACGAGCGCGAAGTATGCCAAATTCAACCGGAGGTTACCGGCGGAATGAGGTCTGGGCAATGATGGCGACGCGCACGAGCTCATGCAGCGCGGGCCCGGACGCCGGGGTCACCTACACCATCCGCGACCTGGAGGGCCACGTCCTGAGGCGCTACCTCGAGTCAAACAACGTGTGGACCTGGAAGGAGGACTCCATCTGGGGGCCCAACGGCCTGCTGGCCACCGTCAGCCTATGCTGCTCCCCTCCGGGGCTGGGCCACCAATAAGACATGGGGTCTCGCGAGGAGATGCTCGTCGTCGTCGGGCCTGATGACGCTGTGGGAAGGTGGAGGTAGGGTGGTTGGGGGCC
>WGCW01000192.1 GCA_015493585.1 Acidobacteriota bacterium | reverse complement strand
GGTGGCCGTAGGCCAGCTTTCCATAGCCCGGCAGGCGGCTGCCTTGGGGCGAGGGGGTGCGGGGGAGAGGGGTGAGTTTTCCACAGTTGCCTCGGTTTGGTCGGGTGGTTAGATTCCCGCTGCGGCGGGGGTCGATGGGTTCTCGATCTCTTCAAGTGTTGTCAGTCCGGTGTTCCTCCGTTTCGCTTCATCGGTTCTGTAGCTCGAGCCTGCAAGCTCGAGGATGGTCGCGTGGTGGACCAGGCGCTCGATCGCGCAGGCGGTCATCATGGTGTCGGTGAAGATGCGGTCCCACTGCGAGAAGACGAGGTTGCAGGTGATCATCACCGATCGCCGCTCGTAGCGCTCGCCGAGGAAGGTGAAGAGCACCTCCATCTCCTGCTGGTCCTTCTGCACGTAGCCGAGGTCGTCGATGATCACCACCCCGAAACGATCGAGCGCCTGCAGCTCTGCGTCGAGACGAAGGTCGCGCTTCGCCGCGAGCAGCCTCTGGACGAGAGACGCCGTCGTGATGAAAAGCACCCCCCGTCCGCTGAGCACGAGCTCGCGACCAATGGCCGCTGCGAGATGCGTCTTGCCACGTCCAGGCAAGCCAAACAGCAGCACGTTCTCCGCCCGGTCAACAAAGCCGCCTTCCGCCAGGGTCGGCGCCAGTCGCCTGATCGTCGTGGTAAAGCGGCTCATATCGAGCGCCGACATCGTCTTGCCGGCGGGCAAGTGAGATGCCCTCAGGAGCCGCTCGACCCGGCGCTGCCGCCGGTCCTCAAGCTCCATCTCCGCGAGACGGTACAGGTACTCGTCGAAGCTCCACCCCTCCTGCTCGCCGCAGCGCGCGATCTCGGCGTGCTGGCTCTGAAAGGTCGGAAGCTTGAGCGTCTTGAGCATCAGCTCGAGCGAGGCGCGCTGTTGCATCACGCCACCTCCGCGTGATGCAGGACGTCGTACTCACCCAGGTCAGCCTCCAGCGGCTTGAGGGCCGGTACCTCGATTTTTGGCGGCTTGACCAGCTCGCGCACCGCATCCGAGGTGATCTCCATGCCCGCGCCGAGCAGCAGCTCCAACGCCGCTGCGACCTCGTGCTCGCTCCCTTTCGCCGCCAGCTGCACGATCCTCAAGTACTCCAGATCCGTCCGCCAGCGGCGGTTGCTCCCACGATGCATCGCCTCGTGCGCCCGGCGAAACACCTCGCGCGGAAACAGCGCATCGCGATACCTGTACCGCTCAAATGCGCCAGGACTCTTTACCATTGAATCGATCACATGCCGGTAGTTCACCCGCCATCGGCCCTCCCCGCGCAGCCTCTCGAATACCGCCTGCAGCTGCCCCTTGAAGTACACCTCGAGCTGGCTCTCGTACACGTGGACCCGGACCATCTCACCCTTCAGCCGCGACGGCATCGAGTAGCCGTTGTTCTTCACCCGAATCATGCCACCCTGGTTGACCCGAGCCTTCATCTCCCGGTACTCCGGAAGACGGGCAACGTCCAGCTGGCGCATGACGCGCATCTCGTCGGCCAGCCGACCTCTCCGCCCACGGTTGGCCTTGATGATGACCCCCTGGACCCATCCCTCCCACTCCTCCAACGAGCCAAAGTCCCGGCTGCCTCGTAACAGCAGATACTGCTCCAACCGCCGCTTCAACGCCCCGTTAGCAGCCTCGATGTCGCCGTTTTGTTCCTTCTCGCCAACCGCCGTCGTCCGGGGCTTCATACCGAAATGCTTCACCAACGCCACGTACTCCTCGTTGAAGCCCCGCTTGCCATCCGCAAGCCGGTGGGTCGCCGCCGTCGAATTGTCCGTCTGATGGGTCTTCGGTACCCGCCCCAGCCGGAAAAGCGCCGACTGCAAACCGCGCCGAATCGCCAGCATCGACTCCGACTGACACACGGTCGCCCACTCCCAGTTGCTATAAGGAAGCACTTGATGGCATAGCTGGTGTGAAAACGGCTCACCCTTGATCGTCACCCGAAGCTCCGTGCACCACGTAAAGTCCGTCTGCATCGCCTCCCCCGGCCGATGCTCCTGGGCGAAAAATAACCTCTTCGGCGGCCCCGACAATGCCCGCCACTCCCGGACCCGCCGCTGAAACGTCCGCAGCTGCCCCTCTTGATACCGCCCAGGATGACGCTCGCACAGATCCTCAAACAGTACCTTCGCCTCCAGCTCCGGCGCCGCCCCCAGCCGCTCCTTAACCTCCAACCAGTCCTCCGCAAACGGATCCTCCCGCGTCCGCCATGTCCGAAGCCCCTTCATCTCGCTCGGCAGCTTCCCAGACTCCATGTACCGCCGCGCCGTCGTCCGGCTCATCCCAGCCGCCCGAGCAGCTCGACCCTTCCTACCGTGTCGCTCATATTCCTGCATTAGCTTCCTCACCTGTACGTCCGTGACCAAACCGCCTCCCCGGCTCATCCCCCAAATGAACTACCCTCCCTACCCCCCCCGGATGGCCAGCTCTAATTGTCGCCGACGACCAGATGTAATTGTCGCTGAGCAGATGGCTGCGGCTCTGCGTTTCATTCCCCTTCCCACCTGTCCCGCTAAGAAGCGGCGCACAGCGCAACAACCTCGTCCTTCGGGCGTCTTGACACGGGGTGGAATGCATGTCATACTTCCTTTGTTGTGTGAATTGATGAGCAAGTTTCGAATCCCCTTCGCCGTGTTTCTCGTGATCCTGGTCGTGCCCGTCTGGGTGGCCGGGTCCGTAACGGCGTTGTGCCACCAGCCGGCCGCCGGACCTCACCAGTGCCTGATGGCTCAGGAGGCCACAGCGAGCGTTCCGGCCTCACGACAGGGCAGTGTCGACCGGTTCGTCCAGTGCCACTGCGGCTCGATTCCACCGGTCGTCAACGACCAGGTGCGAACGGCCCCACAGCTGGCCCAGACGGCAACCGTCACGACGGCGCAACCTTCCGGCGAAGACAACGCTGCGCCGATTTCGCGCCTGATGACGGACGGAATGCGAGTGCGGCCCGCGCCGCCTGGGGCTTCCTTCCTGATCCACTGCGCCTTCCTGATCTGATCCTTTCCCAGACCTGACGAACCCGTTCAGCCGGCTGAGACCGGCCCGGGGTAACGAACCCCTCGTTGCAATGTTCTGGGAAAGGAGACCTGACTTTGAAATGGATACACCTTTTGATGGCCTCACTGGCCGTGGCGCCGGTATGGGCCGTTCCTGCCCACGCCGCCGGTCAGATGGCGACACCGGCCACGGCTGGGAAACCCTCGCCGGCTGAGACGGTCACAGCGGCTCTCGGGGACCCCACACTCCGGCTCCTGGTCCACGATGTGCTTACCCGCAATCCGGACCTCGCCAGCCTGGCAGCAACCGCCCGGGCCGCTGCGCAGCGTGCACCACAGGTCAAGGCGCTGCCCGATCCAGTCGTGTCGCTGACTGCTTTCCTGCAAACGCCGGAGACGCGAGTCGGGCCGCAGTACGCAATCTCAACGCTGTCGCAGCGATTCCCGTGGTTTGGCAAGCTCGCGGCGCGCGAACGGGCCGCCCTAGCTGAGGCGGCCGCTGCCAAGGCGCGCGTCGAGGCCAGGAAGCTCGCCCTCATCACCGAGACCCGCCGGCTGGCGTACGAGCTCGCGTTCCTCGATGCCAGAGAGCGGGAGGTCCGGGCCGACACGCAGACCCTCGCTCACTACGATGAGCTGGCGCAGGCCCGGTACGCCTCCGGTTCCGGGATCGTCCAGGCTGTCGTGAAGATCCAGGCGGAGATCACGCGTGACAACATCCGTTTGCTCACCATTGCCGCCAGGAGGGCGACGCTGACATCACGAATCAACGCGCTCCGGGACCGCCCGAAGGGTACCCCGGTGCCGCGGTTTACCCTCCCCTCCCCGGTTGAGAAGATCCCGTCCATCGGCAGGTTGCGGGCTCGAGCGCTCGATACCCGGCCCGAGCTGATCGAGGCGGATGCCCGCATCGCGGCCGCCGGACACCTGACCGAGGTGAGGAAGATCGACTCCAAGCCCAATGTGACGCTCGGCGTCAGTTACGCTTTCGTCGGCAGGCGCAGCGATCGTCCCGGCGAAATCAATCCGCCGGAAAACAACGGCAAGGACGTCCTCGGGCTCTTCGGCGCCATCAATCTGCCGGTTCGCCGGGAAAAGCTCGCAGCTGGCGTCGAGGAGGCCGTCCAGAAGCGGTTGGCCGCGGAGCAGAAGAAGCGGTCGATCATCGCCGCAATTGACGGCGACCTCGCCGACCTGACCGCCACGCTCGATCTGACCCGCCAGCGCATCCACCTCTTCGACAACGTCCTCACCCCGCAGGCGGCTGAATCGCTCCGGTCCGCCGAGGACGCCTACGCCGCTGGAACCCTGAACGCTCTCGACCTGCTGGACGCCGAGCGCGTCCTGCTCGAGGTGCGCATCGCAGCTGACCGCGCGCGGGCCGATTTCGCGATCGCCGAGGCCCGTCTCGAAGGAACCATCGGCGCGCCGCTCGCCATGGCCAACGAAGTGGAGAATGTCAGATGAAGCACGAGACCTTACATCCATCATCGCGCGTTCGTGACGCCGGCGGCGCCACATTGCGGGCGATCCTCTGGGCGCTCGCCGGAGCCGCGGTGGCTTTGTTCCTCATCGCCGACCCGCTGGGCGTCAGCCCCGTGGACGGCTGGCTCGGCTTGTCGCACGGAGGCGCTGCCACCGCCGCGACGGCTGCTCCTGCGGTCAAGCCGAAGGAGCACACACAGCTCTGGACCTGCGGCATGCACCCGCAAGTGATCCAGGATCATCCGGGGAACTGCCCCATCTGCGGCATGAAGCTCGTTCCGCTCCGCGGCCAGAAGGCGGGCGGTACGACCGCCGGTCAGCGTACTGCGAAAGCTGCCAAGGGCAGCACGCGGAAGATCCTCTTTTACCGGAACCCGATGGATCCGACGATCACGTCCCCCGTGCCCCGGAAGGACAACATGGGCATGGACTACGTGCCGGTCTACGCGGATGAAGCGTCATCCGGTCAGTCTGGCGCCGCTCCGGCGAACCAGGGGGCCGTTGTCACCATTGATCCGGCCGTCGAGCAGAACATGAACGTCGTCACCGAGAAGGTGATCCGGCGCGACATCACCAGGCAGATTCGGACGGTCGGCTCCCTCGATTATGATCAGGAGAAGATCGTCTCCGTCACGACCAAGTACGCAGGGTTCGTCGAAAAGACGTATGTCAATTACATCGGCCAACCGGTGAAGAAGGGCCAGCCGCTCTTCGAGATCTACTCGCCAAAGCTGGTCCAAACGGAGCAAGAGCTGCTCTCCGCGAGGCGGTATGCCGGCCGCATGAGCGGGGCGAGTCCGGAGGCCGCCGAACGGGCCAAGAGCCTGCTGCAAGCTGCCCGCGAGCGTCTCGGCTACTGGGACATCACACCAGACCAGATCGCCCGCCTCGAGAAATCGGGCCGCGTGTTCCGGACCCTCAAAGTTTTTGCGCCGTCAAGCGGCGTTGTCATGACCCGGATGGAGGGTCTGGACGGCATGGCCGTCCGGCCAGGGATGGAGCTTCTCAAAATCGCAAATCTTTCAGACCTTTGGGTGACGGCCGAGGTTTTCTCCGGCCAGCTGCCGTGGGTCAGGATCGGCAGTCCGGCGAGGATCAAGCTGACCTACTTCCCCGGCAAGACCTTCAAGGCGCGCGTACGGTACATCGAGCCCGAAGTTTCGGAGAAGACGCGGACGATCCGCCTGACGCTTGAGGTTCCCAACCCGCAGCGCCGCTTGAGGGCCGGGATGTACGCCACGGTGCTCTTCGAGCCGGTGGTAGCCAAGCAGGCCGTGACCGTGCCCTCAGAGGCCGTGTTCCGGACGGGGGAGAGAAACGTCGTCGTGGTCTCGTTGGGCAAGGGACGGTTTGCCCCACGGGACGTCGCGCTCGGTCCCGAGGGCGACGGCTTCGTCACGGTCCTCGCCGGTCTGAACGAGGGCGATGAGGTTGTCACCTCCGCTCAGTTCCTGATCGACTCCGAATCCAACCTCAAAGAGGCGATACAGAAAATGATTGCTGCTCGCGCAGCGAGCAGCAATCATCCTGAGGAGCGTAGCGACGAAGGATCCCCCCCTGCCTCGAAGCGCCTCACGGGCACTCGCGCAGCGAGCAGCAATCATCCTGAGGAGCGTAGCGACGAAGGATCTCCCGGGGCGGAGCGCAGCGACGCTGAAGGGCGACACGTTGCCCGCATGGCGGGCGGTGATCATCCTGAGAAGCGTAGCGACGAAGGATCCCCAACCGAACGCACCGGAGCCAAGGGAGGTGGAAAATGAACAATCGCGCTCTCGTACTGGATACTCTCGTGCGTTCAGGATCGGAGCAGCTCGAGAAGCTCCTCTCGACCGATGCCGGCCTGCCGGATGATGGCAAGCACGGTACCCGTGGGCAGGTTCTTTCGACGGGGAACGACCACCAGGCGAGGGGCAAAGGCCCTGTGGCCCCCCTTTCCACGCCGCGGAGCATCTTGAAATCCAGCCTTCTTGAGGGCCGCAATCAACTGACGAGAAGAGATACCAGGGAGCTTTGGCGTCACACGGCCACCCGGAACGACGTTGTCCAGCGCGATCCCCTCGCTTTCGCCAGGAGGCCCTCATCGTCGAGCCCGAGCTCGCGCACGTTCTCCAGGTACAGCTCCACTGCTTCCTGGAGCATGGACGCCGCATCTTCGACGCTGTCGCCACAGGACGCCACACCGAGCTCTGGACAGAGCGAGACAAACCCGCCCTCTTCTTCGCAGATCACGGCGGTCAGCTCAACCTCATTCCCGGCTTTTGAACCGTTCATCGTGGCACTCCCGGATAACATTGTAACGGATTCCACGGCATCGACCGCTTCCCCATCGTCTCGTCCTGCTCCCGGTTCAGCCCCCACCTTCCAACGGCCTCTCCTCACCCCCTCACCCAACCGGAGGCCATCATGCTGAATAAGATCATCGAGTGGTCGCTGAAGAATCAGTTCATGGTGGTCGTCGGGGTGCTCTTCGCCATCATCGGCGGGGTATGGGCCATCCAGCACACCCGGCTCGACGCCATCCCCGACCTGTCCGATGTGCAGGTCATCATTTACACCCAGTACCCGGGGCAGGCGCCACAGGTGGTCGAGGACCAGGTGACCTACCCGATCGAGTCCAAGATGCTCTCGGTGCCCTACGCCAAGGTAGTGCGCGGGTACTCGTTCTTCGGGTTCTCGTTCGTCTACGTCATCTTCGAGGATGGGACGGACCTCTACTGGGCGCGGTCCCGGGTGCTCGAGTACCTCAACGGCATGGCGGGCCAGCTTCCCGAGGGCGTCGCCCCGCAGCTTGGTCCCGACGCGACCGGGGTGGGCTGGGCGTTCATGTACGTCCTCAACTCGCCGAAACGCTCTCTGGCGCAGCTTCGAACCTACCAGGACTGGTACCTCAAGTACGGCCTGATGTCGGTTCCCGGTGTGTCCGAAGTGGCCTCGATCGGTGGCTTCGTCCGCCAGTACCAGGTCGAGGTCGACCCGGTCAAGCTGCGGGCGTACAGGATCCCGTTGTCCACGATCAAGAGGGCCATCAAGCGGTCCAACAATGACGTCGGCGGCCGGCTCGTCGAATCTGGCGAGCGGGAGTTCATGGTCCGGGGGCTCGGCTACGTCAAGCAGGTCAAGGACCTCGAGAACATCGCCGTCGGCGCCGGTCCCGGCGGGACGCCGATCCTGCTCAAGGACGTCGCTCACGTCACGATCGGGCCGGAAATCCGGCGCGGCCTCGCCGACTGGAACGGCAAGGGCGAGACGGTGGGAGGCGTGGTCGTCGTCCGCTACGGCGCCGACACCCTGTCGACCATCGCCAACGTCAAGAAACGCCTGGCTGAGCTCAAGCAGGGCCTTCCCAAGGATGTAACGATCTCCGTGGCGTACGATCGCACACCGCTGATCGAGCGTTCCATTGGCACGTTGACCCGCACACTGATTGAGGAGTCGATCATCGTTGCGCTCGTGTGCATCATCTTCCTGTTCCACTTCCGTTCGGCGTTCGTGGCGATTCTGTCGATCCCAATCTCGATCTTGCTGGCCTTCATCATCATGAAAGCCCAGGGGATCGGAGCCAACATCATGTCGCTCGGAGGGATCGCCATCTCGATCGGGGTTCTCGTCGATGCTGCCATCATCATGATCGAGAACGGCCACAAGCATTACGAGGAGTGGAAGGGCAAGCGGAGCCACTTCGAGATCATCCTGCGCTCGGCACAGGAAGTCGGACCAACCCTGTTCTACAGCTTGCTGGTCATCACGGTGTCCTTCCTGCCGATCTTCACACTCCAGGCACAGGAAGGGAGGCTCTTCAAGCCGCTCGCGTTTACGAAGACCTACTCGATCGCCATGGCCTCGATCGTGGCGGTGACGATCATCCCCGTGCTGATGTACTGGTTCGTTCGCGGCAGGATCCGCAGCGAGGAGCATCACCCCATCTCGCGCATCCTTCAGGCCGTCTACACGCCGTTCCTCAATCTCGCGCTGCGCTGGCGCTGGATCGTCGTGGTGATCTCGATCGTCATCGTAGCCTTCACCTGGTATCCCGCCAAGAAGATGGGCTCGGAGTTCATGCCGCCTCTGTGGGAAGGCGATCTGCTCTACATGCCAACGACGTTCCCCGGCATCTCGATTACCAAGGCCAAGCAACTGCTGCAACAGACCGACAAGATCATCAAGAGCTTTCCCGAGGTCAAATCGGTGTTCGGCAAGGCCGGCCGTGCCGACACCGCGACCGACCCGGCACCGCTCTCGATGCTTGAAACAACGATCGTCCTCAAGGACCCCAGCAAGTGGCGCCCGGGCATGACCAAGGACAAGCTTGTTGCGGAGATGGACAAGGCGATCCAGATTCCGGGGGTGACGAACGCCTGGACCATGCCGATCAAAACCCGCATCGACATGCTCTCCACCGGCATCAAGACCCCGGTGGGTATTAAGATCGCTGGAGCCGACCTCAACGAGCTCCAAAGGATCGGGAAGGAGGTCGAAGCCACCGTCAAGGGCCTGCCCGGAACGCTCTCGGCGTATGCCGAGCGCGTGATGGGCGGCAACTACGTCGACTTCAACATCAATCGCACGGCCGCTGCGCGCTACGGGCTGACCGTCGGAGACATTCAGGACGTCATCACGTCGGCCATCGGAGGCATGAACGTGTCCTGGACCGTGGAAGGTCTCAAGCGTTTCCCGATCAACGTCCGCTACCCAAGAGAGCTGAGGGACAACGTCCAGCAGCTCAAGGAGATCCTGGTGGCAACGCCTACCGGCGCCCAGGTGCCGTTGTCGCAGTTGGCCACCATCCGGATTCACCAGGGCCCTCCGGCGATCAAGACCGAGGACGCCCGCCCGAACGCCTGGGTCTACGTCGACCTGCGCGGCATTGACGTCGGCACATGGGTCCAACGCGCGAAGAAAGTCGTGGCGGAGAAGATCCATCTGCCCGCCGGCTACACGATCTTCTGGTCGGGCCAGTACGAGTACATGCAGCGGGCCAAGGCACGCCTCCAGTTGATCGTACCGATTACGCTGTTTCTCGTCTTCCTGATCCTGTACCTCAACACAAAGTCGATCATCAAGACGTTGATCGTGTTGTCGGCGATTCCATTTTCGATCGTCGGCTCGGTGTGGCTGCTCTATCTGCTCCACTACAACTGGTCGATCGCTGTCTGGGTCGGCATCATCGCCTTGGCCGGAGTCTCGGCCGAAACCGCGGTCGTCATGCTGCTCTACCTCGACATCGCGTACGAGCGCTGGCGCAACGAGGGACAAATGCTCACCTTCCGCGATCTCGCTGAGGCCGTCGACCACGGTGCCGTTAAGCGGATCCGGCCAAAGATGATGACGGTGATGGCGATTCTGCTCTCTCTTGGCCCGCTCCTCTGGGCCCATGGGACGGGCGCCGACGTCATGCGGCGGATCGCCGCGCCACTCGTCGGCGGTGTTCTCAGCTCATTCATCGCCGAGCTGATCGTCTTCCCGGCAATCTACTTCATCTGGCGGTCACTCAAGCTCAAGCGCTCGCCGCTCTTCCCGGACGGCGACGAGAGCCGCGAGCTCACCGCCGAACCCGGAAACGCGTGAAAGGAGACCCCATGAAACTGATCAAGGCCTTCGTTCGAACCACCAAGATCGATGACGTGATCCGCGCTCTCAGGGCCGCCGGCGCTCCGGGCATCACGATCTCCCGGGTCAACGGCGTTGGGTACGGCTACGAGCCGCTGCTCTTCACACTCGCTCCCAGCGAGATCAAGAAGGCGCCGGAAGTTGGCAGAGTCGAGGTCGTCTGTGACGACGACGGCGTCGACCTGCTCCTCACGGCGATCCTCACGTCCGCCAACACCGGCTACCCCGGCGACGGCATCGTGTTTGTCACACCGGTCGAACAGGCCATCAAGATCCGTACGGGGGACGAGGCCCCCGAGTCCCTCACTCGTCAAAGAAACCGGAACGTACCAAAAGGAGAAAGCTCATGACTGACAGAACCACTGTTTCCGCCATCGCCCTGGCCTTTTTGATGACCGTGGCTACTGGCGTCCTACTGGCGCACCCGCCGGTCAACCGCGGGGGAACCGTCTTTGACGCCGTCCTCACCCCATACGAGGCGATCCACAGGGCACTGGCGGCGGATTCACTCCGAGGCGTTGCACGCAACGCCCGAACGATCCGCGACACGGCCCGCACGGCGGCTGCCTCTTTCACACCTGCCCGCGCCGGCGTAGCGCCGGCGAAGGGCGCGCAGTGCCAGACCCTCCTTCCCAAGGTGGCGGCCGCAGCCGATCGTCTCGCCAGGGCTACGACACTCAAAGAGGCCCGCACAGCATTTGCTGACCTGTCCCGGCCGCTGGTGCAGTGGCGCGAAATGCTCGCGGAATCGCGCAAACCGTATGTCGTGTTCTGCCCGATGGTCAAGAAGCCCTGGCTGCAGGAGTCCACGGACATTTCCAATCCATACTTTGGTCCGAAGATGTTGAGGTGTGGTACAATTGTTTCAAAATAGAATCAACGTCAACCGTGCCGTACGGCACACGAACACGGGTGAGCGATGCAGGGCATCGTGCACCGGAAGGAGCTTCATCATGAAGAAAACAACGTATCGTCATATCGCTGGAGCATTGTCCCTGGCCTTTCTGTTGGGAACCCCGCTGGCATTCTCGCAATCGTCGGAACAAACACCGGCGAAGCCGATGATGCACAAAATGACCCAGCAGCAGACGCAGTCTCAAACCACACAACCGAACATGCCGAAAAGATGCAAGGCCATGGTGCAGAAACGTCAGCAGATGATGCAGAAGTGCCAGAAGATGGACGCCAAGCTCGATGCGCTGGCGGCGGCGATGAACACGGCCACCGGCGAGAAGAAGATCGAGGCCATGGCCGCGCTCCTCAACACCTTGGTCGAACAGCGCAAGGCGATGCATCAGATGATGCAGATGCGCATGAAGGGCATGCACATGGGCATGATGCCCGGGATGATGGGCGGCATGTCTCACGGTGCGGCACCCAAGAACCGAATGATGCACCAGATGATGCAGACACAACCGAAGGCAACACCGGCGGCGAAGGCCGGCGGATCGCAGAAGTAACGCGAATGATCCGCGCTGGGGCCGCGTCGGCGGCCCCAGCGCGGCCCTCACGGGAGAATGAAACCTAAGATGAGCGATTCTCAGCGGCGATCTGCACCATTCTCATGCGCTCTTGGCACGTGCGTCGATGCTCGACATACCTTCGGGTATGCCTCCGCTCGCCGCACGCACCAGAGCATCAAGATCTTGGCACATCTCATCCGCCAGAATCACTCACCTTAGATTGGAGCAATGTCATGCATGGTGGATTTGGATTTGGTATGGGTATGGGCTGGATGTGGATCTGGCCGGTCGTGTTCCTTGTCGTCGCAGCGCTCATCATTCGCGCTCTCGTCGCGCCGGCACACCAGCGCAACGGGGCAAAGACGCCCGAGGACATCCTCAAGGAGCGGTATGCGCGGGGCGAGATTGACAAGGACGAGTACAACACGCGGCGTGCGGAGCTGCGGAAATAAGCAGGGCCCTTGGGCTCAAGGAGGCAGATATGGGCGCTCATGATCACGCACACGGCACGAATCACAGGCACAGCAGCGGCTCCGGAGCGTCTACGGGTACGCTCGTGACCGATCCGGTGTGCGGCATGAAGATCGACCCGGCGTCGGCGGCCTGCCAGCTCGAGTACGGCGGGACACTCGTCTTTTTCTGCTCGGAGCATTGCATGGACACATTCCGGGCGGCACCGGAGGCCTACGCGGCGAAGCTGGACCCACGTGCCCGGCGGGTGGCGGGTACCCCACCGGCGCCGGAAAAGGCCGCGGACGACGCGACGAGCTGTCTGGCGTGTGAGATCCCGCCGCTGGTCGAGTACACCTGCCCGATGCACCCAGAGGTCCGCTCTGACACGCCCGGTTCCTGCCCGAAGTGTGGCATGACCCTGGAGCCGGTTGAGCCCCAGCCTGCCGCGACGAAGGTCGAGTACACCTGCCCGATGCACCCGGAAATCGTTCGAGACGAGCCGGGCTCGTGCCCCATCTGTGGCATGGGTCTGGAGCCACGGACGATCACGCTGGACGAGGAGGAGAACGCCGAGCTGAAGGACATGACCCGCAGGTTCTGGGTCAGCCTGGTCCTCACGCTTCCCGTCTTCATCCTCTCCATGGGGGAGTACATCCCTGGCGTGAGCTTCGGCATACCGCGCCACGTCATGACGATGATCGAGCTGATTCTGACGACGCCGGTGGTGCTGTGGGGCGGGTGGCCGTTCTTCGTGAAGGGCTGGCGCTCCGTCGTCAACCGCTCACTCAACATGTTCACGCTGATCGGCCTGGGAACCGGCGTGGCCTACACCTACAGCCTCGTGGCGGCCTTGTTGCCCTCGATCTTCCCAGCATCTTTCCGCGACCTGGAGGGCAACGTGTCCGTCTACTTCGAGGCCGCAGCGGTCATCGTCACGCTGGTGCTTCTCGGACAGGTGCTCGAGCTTAGGGCCCGCAGCAAGACCGGCGCCGCCATCAAGGCGCTCCTGGGCTTGGCGCCGAAGACCGCCCGCCGGATCAACGCCGATGGCACCGAGGCCGATGTCCCGCTGGATACCGTCCAGGTAGGTGATACGTTGCGTGTCCGCCCCGGTGAGAAGGTGCCCGTGGACGGCGTGGTACTCGAAGGGGCGAGCACGGTCGAAGAGGCGATGATCACCGGAGAGCCTCTGCCCGTCACCAAGGGGCCGGGCGACACCGTGATCGGCGCCACGATCAACAAGACGGGCGCCATGGTCATCCGGGCCGAGAAGGTCGGCGGAGACACGCTGCTGTCCAGGATCGTTCAGATGGTCGCCGAAGCTCAGCGGAGCAGGGCGCCGATCCAGAAGCTGGCCGACCAGGTGGCCGGGTACTTCGTTCCTGCCGTCGTGGGCGCCGCTGTGATCGCCTTCATCGTCTGGGGGTTGTGGGGTCCCGAGCCGAAGATGGCTCATGCTCTGATCAACGCCGTCGCCGTCCTGATCATCGCGTGCCCCTGCGCTCTGGGTCTGGCGACACCGATGTCGATCATGGTGGCCACCGGGAAGGGCGCCACGGCTGGCGTGCTTTTCAAGAACGCCGAGGCCATCGAGATCATGCGCAAAGTCGACACGCTCGTTGTCGATAAGACCGGCACGCTGACCGAGGGCAGCCCGAAGCTGCAGACGGTGGTTGCAGAAGGTCCCATCGGTGAGGACGAGCTGCTCAGCCTGGTGGCCGCGCTCGAGAGGAGCAGCGAGCACCCGCTGGCCGAGGCGATCGTCAAGGGCACCCGGGAACGCGGCCTCGAGCTCCCCAAAGCGACGGGGTTCGATTCCATCACCGGCAAGGGTGTCGTTGGCGAGGTTGCCGGACGAAAGGTCGCCGTGGGGAACCGGGCGCTGATGGAGCAGGCCGGTGCCGATCCGGGACCCCTGGCCGAACGCGCGGAGCAGCTCAGGACCGAGGGCCAGACGGTGATGTTTGCCGCCGTCGATGGCACGGCAGCCGGCCTCGTCGGCGTGGCCGATCCAATCAAGGAAACGACGCCTCAGGCCATCGAGGAGCTGCATGCCGAAGGCCTCCGGGTCGTCATGCTGACCGGCGACAGCAAAACCACCGCCGAGGCGGTCGGCAAGCGCCTGGGTATCGACGAGGTCATCGCCGAGGTCCTGCCCGATCAGAAGGCCGAGGCCGTCAAGCGCCTTCAGTCCGAGGGGCGGATCGTCGCCATGGCGGGCGACGGCATCAACGACGCCCCCGCCCTCGCTCAGGCTCACGTGGGGATCGCCATGGGAACGGGGACCGACGTCGCGATGGAATCGGCCGGCGTCACCCTGGTCAAGGGGGACCTCCGCGGCATCGTCCGCGCCCGGCGCCTGTCCCGCGCCACCATGCGCAACATCAAACAGAACCTGTTTTGGGCTTTCGCCTACAACTCGCTTGGAGTGCCCATTGCGGCCGGTGTGCTGTACCCCGTCTTTGGCCTCCTACTTTCTCCGATCATCGCAGCGGCGGCCATGAGCTTCAGCTCCGTCTCCGTGGTGGGCAACGCCCTCCGTTTGCGGCGGGTCAGGATCTGAAGATGATCCATCAACAGCGCGCACCGAACGTCCTTGAAAGGAGCCGAGCCATGACCTGGGTCGACCCCGTCTGTGGAATGTCCGTGGAATCGCCCGACGCGCCCCGGACCACCTTCAACTCCGTGGAGTATCGCTTCTGCTCGGAGATGTGTCTCCGCGCCTTCGATGACCGCCCGGGCCGCTACCTCAAGGGTGGGAACCATCCCGGGTTCGACAGGGTCCGGCATGGCGATGAGAACGGCTCCGGCGGGAGCACGCCATGAGCAGCGTCCTCGGCTCCTTCACCGCCCTGCCCAACCTCCACCCGGCGCTGGTGCACTTCCCGGTGGCGCTGGCCATAACGGCGCTGTTGTTCGACCTCATCTCGATCTTGCTGCCCCGGCGCACCTGGTGGGAACGTTCGGCTGCGGCCCTCTACGCCCTGGCCGCGGCGGGCGCCGTGGCGGCATACCTGGCCGGCCGCCAGGCGGCCAACGGGCTGGGGGCGATCTCCGCCCAGGCCGAGACCGTGCTCGCCCGGCACGCCGATCTTGCCCTGTGGACCGTGGCCGTCCTGCTGGTGGCGGCACTGTTTCGCGTGGCGGCCAACATCCGCGACGCAGGCCGCCCCGCGGCACGGTTTGGGGCCCTGCGCGCCATCGCCTTGATCACCTTGGCCGGCGGCTCGGCGTTGGTTGGCGCGACGGCGGATCTTGGAGGCGCCCTGGTCTTTCGCCACGGCGTTGCCGTCACACGGCCGCAGACCGGAGCGGCCCCCGCTGCTCCATCCATTGCCGTGACCACGACGCCAGCCACACCCCTTTTTCGCGGGGCGGATGGCTCAATCACGTGGAGCCCGTCATCCGGCGACACGGCGGCTTTGGGACGCATCCTGGTCAGGGCGCCAGCGGGAGGCACCGGCACCGTGGAAGCCGTCACCGGGCGTGGAGACGGCCTCGGGCTCAAGGTCAATGGCGAGAGCCTGCTCACCGTGCCGGGGACATTTGGGGATCTGTCGGCTGAGGTACGACTCGACCTGTCCCGGTTCGATGGTACTGCCGGCCTGGCTCACCACGTGGCAGCCGATGGATCCGCAGTGATCTTGAGCGTGTCGACCTCGGGGCGAGCGCAGCTCTTCCGGCGTTCGGCGGGCCGGCAGAAGCTCTTCGGAGCAGCCTCGATTTCCGCTCCTTCGGGGCTCGTCATCCTCCGGACGACCGCCGCTGGCCACCACATGAAAGGTTTCATCGATGGAAAGCTGGCCGTTCACGGGCACGGTTCTGCCGGGCAACCGGGCCGTGTGGGCGTGTATCTCAATGGACGGGGAACGGTCCGGCTACTCAGGCTCGAGGTGCATCCGGCCGTCTCCCATCTGAGTTCCGGCGAACAGAGAGGAGAGAGTTACGTTCCCCGGATGTCAGTCCGAAGTTTTGGGCACCACAATCAACCAGACGTCACGGATGCCCCATCCAGCGCGTCTTTACAAACAGCAATCAACCTTGGAGGTTTGACATGAAAGGGAAAAACGTATTGGCAATCATGGCAGGTATGACCCTGGCCGTCTCCGGACTGGTCTTTGCCCACGGGGGCGGAAGCATGGGCTCCGGAGGCCCGATGATGGGCAACTCGGGGATGATGGTCGTCGCCGACGACGGGAGCCTGCTCGTCACGAATATGGACATGGAGGCGATGATGAACGGCTCGGGCCAGAGTGGGACCATCACCCGATCCCTGGTCAACATCGCACCGGATGGGACCGAGCGTTGGAGCGTGGACTTCGCCGATGGCTGGCCGATGATGCCGGCGACCGAGGGCAACCTCGTGGTTGTCGTGCTTGTCAACGACTGGTTCATGGGCAACGGCAGCATGGGCGACACCGGCTGGAACGGTGGCTCCATGGGTGGTGGCATGATGGGTGTCACGGCCCAGAATGCCGGCAGTGCCGAGGACCAGGCGACCGTCGTCGGCATCGATCTCGCCACCGGCCAGGAACGCTGGCGCACAACGCTCAACGGTGACATGGGCTCGATGGTGCAGTTCGCACCGGACGGTTCCCGGATCTACATCTCGGTCATGACGATGGGAACCATGGTAAACACCGGGTCTCACCCGATGCAGCAGGGTCAGGCGGCAAGCTCGTCCATCCTTGGATCGGCCACCGTCGTCGCGCTCGACCCGGCCGACGGGCACCAGCTCTGGAGCTACGACCTCGGAACGAACAACGGTGGGACCGGCGGCGGTATGGGCGGCATGTCCGCCAGGAGGGTCCGATGATGAAGAAACTCCTCCTCCCAGTCATGATGCTCGTTCTGACCGCTGCCATGACGGCTCCAGCCCAGGCAACCGGGGGGCATCTCGAGGGCTACGTCCCGGTCGTCGCCAACACGCCCGGCCGGAACACCTCGTTCTGGACGACCGACCTCTGGATCTACCAGCAGGGGGCGAGCGTCATCCACCTCTGGTTCAATCCCGCCGGTCAAGACAACACGGCGCAAGAAAGCGTCGTAGTGCCACTGACGGACCCGGTCGTTCATCTCACCGATATCGTCAAGACGGTTTTCGGCAGGAGCGGAACTGCGGGCAGCCTGCACTACTTGGCGGACGGACCGGTTGTCGTCCTCAGCAGGACATGGACCGCAGCACCGGACGGCGATGGAACGTACGGGCAGACGATTCCCGGCGTTCCCATCGGCCGGGCATCCGTCGCTGGAACCGGTCAGGCTGGAGCCCTGCGCATGATCGTCGACAAAACGCCGGACGTTCGCGTCAACGCGGGCGTGGTCAACGTCTCGCCAGTCCCCGTGACGGTCCAGATCGACATCTTCACCTCTGAAGGGAATCTGGCGCCAGGTAGCTCCTCCTTTCAGATCGACTTGAAAGCTTTCGACATGACACAGATCAACAAGATCCTGGAAAAACATGTCGATGCCGGAACGCGGAAGGGGCTGATCATCAGGGCCGCGATCACCTCCGGCGAGGGCGCCATCATGGCCTACGCCACCTCCGTGGACTGGACGACCAACGACTCCTCCTACGAGGGAGGATTTCGTTTCGGATTCTGACGCACATGAAGGAGCGGGCGGTCCGATCCCGTCCGCCGTTCCTTCATCGTACTCACAGCACAAAGGAGAACTGTCATGGACAATTCCTATGCCATCGTCCGGGAGCTCCCCGGACTCGACTACCACGATGCCGTCAACGCCGTAATCCCTCTCCTCAAGGAGGAAGGGTTCGGCGTGCTGACAGAGATCGACGTCAAGGCGACCCTGAAGAAGAAACTCGACGCCGATTTCAAGCGCTACCTGATCATGGGAGCGTGCAACCCCCATCTGGCCCAGCAGGCCCTCTCCGGCGAGCCTTTGCTTGGCGTTCTGCTCCCCTGCAACGTGATCGTTATGGAACGCGATGGCGGTGGCAGCACCGTCGCCGCCTTCAAAGCCACCGCCGGCTTCTCCCTCGTCGACAATCCGGACGTCGCGCCGATCGCCGAGGAGGTCGAAGGAAGGCTCCGCCGCGTCCTCGACCGGCTAAGCGAGGCATGAGCGCCCTTGGTGTATCCTGGAGAGGATGATGGCGCACACCTCCGAGCTGTATGCTGTCAAGCGGAAGATCGTCCGCGTGCTCGAGCCACGTCCCGAGATCCTTGAGGCTTACCTCTTCGGATCGACTGCTCGGGGCAAGACCCACGCGCACAGCGACATCGACATCGCCGTCTATCTGGACCTTGACCGAACCCCAGATTCGCCCTACGGCTACCGGGCGGCCCTAACCACCGACCTGATGACCGGCCTCGGCACCAACCGCGTCGATCTGGTGATCCTCAATAACGCTCCGCCCCTGCTCTACCACCGCGTCTTGCGCGACGGCATCCGGCTTCTTGCCCGCGATCTTACGGCCACCACCACCCGCGAGGCCCGCGCCTACTCCCGGTACTTCGACTACCTGCCGCAGCTCGCCAAGATCGAGGCCACCCTCCGCGGAGATCCTGAACGGGGACAGGCCCCATGAGCCCCGGGCACCTCGATCCCGACGTCATCCGGCGCCACCTGATGGCGCTCCGTCACACCATTGAGACGCTGGCACGGCACAGGGGATCTACCATCGAGGAGCTCGAGTCGGACGACGACCTGCGCTGGGCGATCGAGCGAGGCTTGCAGCTGTGCGCCCAGAACGCCATTGACCTGGCGACCCACGTGGCCGTCGCCTCCGGCCGCGACGTTCCGGACTACGGCGCCGCCATCGCGGCCCTGGGCGAAACCGGTGCTCTGCCACACGAGTTCGCGAACCGCTTCCGCAACATCGCCGGCTTCCGAAACATCCTCGTTCACGGCTATTTGGACGTCGACGTCGGCATCATCGTCCGCTTGCTCAACGAGCGCCTCGACGATTTTGCCAAGTTCGCGGCGTGTATCGAAAAGCTGCTTACAGAAGAGACTGGTCAGGATCACTGATAGTAGATCCCCCTATCACGGCTCCTGTCTCGCTCGTTGAGAACCCGCACGTCGCGCCGATCACCGGGGAGGTCGAATGAAGGCTCCGCCGGGTCCTCGAACGGCTGGATGAAGCCTGAGAAAAAGCCCTTCCCGTCAAGCGCTGATGGCAGACTTCAGGCTCCGCGTGACCATGGCCAGCATCCTGCGGTGCGCACCCTTACCACGCAGCCCTCCCTCCCCGAGTGTCCAACCAAAACCGGTGCATGTGTCCAACTGACCGCCGGTGGTGAGCCTTCGGCGTAGCCGCCAACACGTAACTGCTCATAGAGACACGAACGGATGTGCTGGAATCGCTGGTTCAGAAGTGGCGATAAACATCGCGCCGATGACCAACCTTGACAACGACTACGGTGAGGACCTGATCCGCGACCGAGTAAACAATCCGGTAGTCCCCCTGACGAACACGATAGCGGTTCTCCTGCCCGCCGAGCTTCTCGCAGCCGGGAGGTCGCGGGTTCTCAGAGAGGCGCCGGATCCGGCGAACAACCTGCCGGCGCACCTTCAGAGGTTCGATGGCTTCGATCTCCTTCGTTGCAGAAGCTTTGATGCGGAGGCTATAGTTTGCCACTGTTCCTCAGGGACTTGACGAAGGCATCGAAATCGACGTCGGCCTCGCTCACCCGCTCATCGAACGCCGCGAGGTCCTCTGCGTCCTCGGCCAGCACGAGACGGATGGCTTCGTTCACCATCTCGGAGATCGACCGGTCCGTCGCCGCAGCTCTGAGCTTCAGCGCCCGATGGACCTCGGGGTCCAGATACACAGTCGCTCGACGAAGATGACTCATGACAGCAATATAACGTTATAACGTCTCAACGTCAAGGCAAAAGTTCATTGAGGTTGTTGCGCTGTGCCCCGTCGGCCGCAGGCGGCTTTGGAGCGCGGTCTTCAGTCCGCATCTTTTTGTATCACAACGCGTTGAGCGTACGATGCGGACCCAAATCCGCGCTCCCATGGGCGCCCTCCCCGCGACCAACCGCCTTTGGGGCGAGCGCGTTTGGACCGTGGTCGTACCCCCCGGGAATCACGCGGGTTCCGCGCAGCGCAACAACCCCGGATCCCGGTGTGCGCTTGCTTCGACATCGAGCGATGTGAGATCCTCAAACTCGATGGTGTAACGAAATGACCGGATCTCAACCCACGGTTTGGACTCTGCTCGCCGACCCCTCGGTCCTCCGCGCCGCATGGATGCGGATCGACGAATGGTACCGCTCGGGAAACCTGGCGCCTCAACCCGAGCTGGCCGACTGGCGGCTGGATCCCTACCGGCACCTCAGAGCCCTGCGCAAGAGCCTGCTGGAAGAGGAATGGGAGCCAAGTAAGTGGCCCCAGGTCCCCCATCCGAAAAAGGGAAGGCGCCTTCGGCATTACTTGCAGCCGACGGTTCGGGACCAGGTGGTGTTCATGGCCTACATGGTGTTGCTCGGGCCGCTCCTGGACGCCGTCATGCCACCGTTCTCGTTCGGTAACCGCTGGTACCGGCCGATCCTCTGGGAGCGCCGTCGCCCGTCCCCCGGCTGGCGCGTGCTCCCCTACCAGCTTTTCTCGAACCGGTCGTACCTCCCGTATGCACGATCTCACGGACTGTTCCGCCGGGTGGCCCACTGGACCGTGGCACGGATGACCGGGAGCGAGGTTCCCCAAACGGGTGAGGCCGGGCCGATACCGCACCCTGACGACTACGGCGACGTCCTGCCCGAGTTCGTGAGACCGGAATGGTGGGCGAAAGGCGACGGCCACGGGCAGGAATGTGGACACCGGGCGGGGTTCGACCTCCCCTCGCGGCGCTCCTCGGGCGAGGAGTTCGTCATCGAGGTCATTGGCCGAGCGGGTCCCGAGCCCGTCGAGCTCACCGACAACGAGTGGGCGCGCGTGGACAACCTTCGATCCCATGGCTGCCCGTACGTGGTCTGCAGATACGCCACCACCGGTCACAAATTCCGCGCGTCCAGGATCCGTTCGACAGGGTGCTCGCCGCCGCCCGGCAGCGTGGTCATCCCCAAACACGGGGTCCAGGCGGTTGCATGGGGAGGTGAGAGCTGATGCGCAAGTTCGCCTTCTACGAGTTCACGGGAGACGTTCTACCCGGTGTCGTACTCCTCGTCGGCGCCGCGGCGATCCTCCCGGACGGGCGCAATCTTCTCGACCCGGCCACGATCTCGGCCGGTGGTCTCGGGCTTCTCCTCATGCTCGGATACGTCGCGGGACACCTCGTTCAGACCCTCGGCAACGGCCTTGGACGTGCCTTCTGGTGGTTGCACGGCGGGATGCCAACCGACTGGATCCGCACGCGGCCGGGGCGCCTCCTGGCGAACCGGCAGGTCGAACGGCTGCCGTGCAGGCTCGCCCATCTGCTCGGCACCGCCAAGCCGGTGGATCCCGAGTCGGTGGCCGAGCACGAGTGGCCCGCCGTAGTACGCCAGGTTTACGCGGTTGTGGCCGGGGCGGGGCGCAATGCCCGCGTGGATATGTTCAACGGCAACTATGGTCTCCACCGGGGGGTTGCGGTGTCCTTCCTGGTGCTTGCTGCTCTCCAGGCGTTCTCGGTCGCCATCCAGGCGCTCGACGGATCGTTCGCGCCCGCCGGACACGCCCGCGATGGCGCCCTGCTGCTCCTGCTCCTCGCGGCGGCGGCGCTGTACCGCATGCGCCGGTTCGGCATTCATTATGGACGGGAGCTGTTCGTCCAATTCCTCGCGCTGGAATCAGGTAGGCCCAAGGAAGAAGGGGAGGCGGAGGCGGACCATGAATGAGCTCGATTTCTACCTCTTCGACGTGGATCACGGGCAGTGCGCGGCCATCCGCCTGCCGAACGGCCGATGGTGTGTGTTCGACCTCGGAGCGTCTGCCACGTTCTCCCCGATTCAATGGATTTCTTGGCGACTCGCCGGCGTTCCACTCCTCCAAACAACGGTTTCACACCTTCACGGGGACCACGTAGCCGACTTCGGCAACCTGATCGCGGTGGGAACCGAGTTCCTTCGCTTGCCGGCGTACGATCACCTGTAACTGGCTGATGTCCAACAGACAGCGAGCCCGGTGAGTCTACGTACGCTCTCGGAGCTATTAGCATGGCACAGGAATACGTACACCACCATGGCTTTCCCAGACTATGTCGGCGTCTCGATCCGGGAGGCTTGGCTCACTCCCGCACAGGCTCGGGAGCTCGGCGGGTCCGCGAACACCCGCGTGAACAACGCCAGCGTCGTGACCAGGATCGACTACGCGGGCCGCTCGATCTTGATCTGCGGTGACGTTGAGGCAAGCGCATGGGATCGGATCCTCGGACCCGAGGCCGGCGCTGGCGCGTGGCTCGCGTTCGTCCAGGGCGTCGACATCCTCGTCGCCCCGCACCACGGGCACAGGTCCGGATACAGCAAGAGGTTGTTAAACGCAACCCACCCATTGGTAGTCCTGGCCAGCGTGCAGGGGCGAGACCCCCACGTCAGCGGCGAATACAGCAACCGCGCCGAAGTGGCCGGCCTCCGGGTCAACGGCCAGACGCGAAAATTGCTCACGACTCGCAACGACGGTCACATCCGGGCCACCGTCCGCCCGGCCCTGTGGCCCGGTAATCCCGGGACGATACGGATCTCTACGCGCAAGGAGTCGCCGCCGCCGACCAGCGCGGAAGAGCACGATGCCTTTGT
>WGCW01000191.1 GCA_015493585.1 Acidobacteriota bacterium | reverse complement strand
CGAATCAGGAACCCCAAGAGCCCACAGAAGATCCGCATACGCCGGCGACCCGCCTCATGCCGTCGCCCCACCCGTGTGCCGCTCTGCCTTGTAGATGTAAGGAAGTACGCCTTGTGATGCCATCCATTCACCTTGTTGGTGCTAGAAACGTCAAGCACAAACGTATTCTAACCTGCTCACTCAGCAGGACCAACGAGGTATTACCTTCCTCTCTGGCGCAGGATCAGGGGCGTACTGGGCTGGGTTTTGAGTCATCGAGGGCGCTGTACAATGCGAACATGAAGATCGCACTGATCGGGAGCCACGGGGTTGGCAAGACAACGCTCTGTTTTGAACTCGCCGCACGCCTCAAGCGGCGTGGGCTCGATGTCGATATCGTCAGGGAGATCGCTCGCGGCTGTCCCCTTCCGATCAACCAGGAGACGACTCGCGAGGCCCAGGAGTGGATTCTGCACTCCCAGATCGCTGCGGAGATCGAAGCATCGGCCCGTCACGAGGTGGTACTCTGCGACCGGGCCGTGATTGATAACTACTGTTATCTTGTCCAGGCCGCCGGCGCCTCCCCAGAGTGGGAATCAATGCTCGACCGCTGGCTCCCAACCTACGATCTGCTTGTCCACGTCCCGGTCTGGACGCCTCCGGCGTTCGACGGCGTCCGCGCGGTCGACCCTGGCTTTCAACAACAGATCGAGCTCCTGCTCGAGGGAATCCTGACGGCGCGCGATATCACAGTATTGCGCCTCCAGCCGGGAGACCATGACCGGTGGGGCCGCCAAATCCTAGCCTCCATGCTCCCCACGCTCGAGCCAACCCTCCCCCTTTTCCCGGCTGAGGAGCTCGACCTATGAGAACCGGACAGACGCGATGAACGATCCGCACGTTCCGGACGGAACGCCTCAGGACGCCCCCGCAGGGCACACGACGGCCCGGATCGTCCGGGTCATCGACCAGTCGGTCGAGCAGCTCTGGGCGACGATCGAGTCGCTTGAACGGCTCCAACCCCGCAACCTTGAGCATTTTCGCGTTTCCCTGTTCGGATCATCCCGGGTCGATCCGGCTCAACCGCTCTACTCCGAGGTACGCGAACTGGCCGAGCGCCTCTCTCAAGCGGGATGCGAGATCATCACCGGTGGTGGTGCAGGGCTGATGCAGGCGGCCAACGAAGGTGCATCACACGGTGGGATCACGGGGCCCGCCGAGGGCGGCGGCCTCCCGGTCCGCCTGGTCTCCGGCTCCGAGGTGCGCCCGTTTGTCGAACGGATCTACCGTCACCGGACGTTCTTCTCCCGTCTGCACCACTTCGTTCGCCTCTCCTCAGCCTTTGTCGTCTTTCCGGGGGGACTGGGCTCGACGCTCGAAGCGATGATGATCTGGCAGCTTCTCCAGGTTCATCATCTGCCTCCGACGCCGTTCATCCTCTACGGAAAGCATTGGGATGGGCTCCTCGCATGGATCAAGGGCTCCATCATCGCCGGTGGTTACGCCGATCCCAAGGACCTTCAGATCCCAGTTCGCGTCGACACCGTCGATGATGCGACCGAGCTCGTTGTCGCGGCACTGGCAGAGTTTCAGGCCGCACACGGTACGTAATCCGCCCGCGCTCCAAATCGCTTACTGCTGGCGCTGTTTCACTCCAGACGGTCGGCGATGAAGTGAGTCAGCTCCGACATTCTCTTTGTGTAGGAACCAAGCTCGTTGTCGTACCAACCAACGATCTTCGCGTGCGTGACTGGGATATCGACCGGTCCAGCTCCATCGGCAACTCCACTCAGACCAAGCTCATCCAGATCGAACCTCAGGAGGCCGGTCCTCGTGTGTGTTTCGGCCGCTTCGATGGTAATCGCGTACGGTTCTCCGATCATGTCGCTCGAAACGTTCTGCCGTTCAGTGTACCGCACACCGCTCCCGGGCAGTTCGGCGTAGTCACGGTAGATCCCGTTGAGCGTCTTCCGGCTGATCGCACTTTCACCGGCCTCGTTGAGCTTCGTCTGGAAGGTGCAGTTGAGGATGATCAACGACGCCGTCGGTACCGGCACGCGAACCGAGTCGGCGATGAAGCCGATGTCACGGATCGTTGGGATGACATGCTCCAGTGCCTGGGCCGCGTTCGTCGAGGTCAGGATGATATTGGTCAGGGCCGACCTGGTCTTTCGAAGGTCCTTCGCACCTGCACCCGGGACGCTATCCAGCACACTCTGGCTGTTTGTCACCGCATGAATTGTCGACATCGAAGCGGTCAGCATGCGGCGGGTCAGCTCGTGGTTGAGAAGAGGAAGAATCATGTGCGCCAGGCCCGTCGTGGTGCACGAGGCGGCCGAAATCAGACAGTGGTTCCGTGGGTCGAAAGCATGATGATTGATGCCATAGATCAGCATCGTGCTGTCTTCGGGCCACTGGCTGGCAGTGCCTTTCACTTTGAAGGCGGAGCTGACGAGGACGGCGCGCGCACCAGCTTCGAGATGCCCGCGAAGGCTACCGCCGGACTTGTCGGACGGCGCGGCCGGATCCCGGAAGACCCCCGTTGTATCGACGACGAGCCAGACGCCGTGATCGGCCCAGCCGATCTGCCGGGGATCCCTGGCGCTGGTCAGCAGTTCGATCCGAACCCCTGCCGCCTCAAGGACTGCCGGATCCGCGCTGACCACCCTCACGGGATGCCGGTCTCCACCTGCACCGAAGAGAAACTGGCCCAAGTTCCCGTACGTGCTGTCGCTCTCGAGATAGGCCACGAGATCCTCGATGCTCCGGCCGACGGAGCGCCCCGTGTTGACCACAAGCCTTTTGAAGCGTCCGGCCAAAATTTCCTGCCATACCGTCAGTTTCCCGATGCGTCCAAGCCCATTGATTCCCAATGCCGGTTCCGTCACAACATACCTCCTCGGAATCTCGCGTTACTGACCGCCGTCTTGATAATGCGATGACTCCCGGAGTACACATTCCCCAAGAGCCCATCGATGGAAAGTTGATCTCCAAGCTTGAGCACCCGGCCGCCGACCTTTGCCATCCCCTGATCCTCGATGACCTCGAGGTCGAGACAGTTGACAACACACACCTTGCCGAGCCGTTTCGCCGTAATGGCAGCGTGTGACGTGGCACCACCCCGAGCCGTCAGGAGCCCATCGGCCTGGAGGATCAAAGGAATATCCTCCGGAACCGTGTCCGGACGGATCAGGATAACGTTGTGTCCAGGATGTTTGGCCTTGACCTTCTCGAGATCGTCGCTGCTGAAGACCGCATAGCCGCTGAGGGCACCACCCGAGATGCCGGTCCCCCGCGCCAGTTGGAACGATCTGAGCCTGCTCGCGTTGGCAAAGACCGCCGTTCGTTCCTGGCGCAAGAGCCTGAGAGGGCGGGTCTGCAACAGGTAGAGATCACGAGGCGAGGCGGATTCGAAGGTGAACTCCATCTCCTGGTGCTCGAACCCGAGCTCCAGAACGAGCTTCTCGGCGAGGCTCTTCAGTCTCGTGTAGATATCCGGTGAAAGTGTTTCCAGGGAAGCCTTTGCCTCGCGCTGCCGGCTGATGCGCTGCCGTTCACTGACCGGAAGCGGATGCACGAGCCCGGCGACCACATCCTCACCCTGCGAGCACGGTGTGAAATCTCCGTATAAATTGACGCCCGT
>WGCW01000190.1 GCA_015493585.1 Acidobacteriota bacterium | reverse complement strand
TTTCTTGGGGTGAAGCCGAAGCTGCCGCCTTCGGATCTCTCGATCCTCGTTGGCCTTCCCGGCAGCGCAACGCCCTCGTCACCCGGCTGCAGGCGCATTCTGGCCGATGATGCGGCCATGCTCCATGCGGATCGTCCGCGTGGCGAGCGCCGCCGCCTCGCCGTGATCGTGGGTGACATAGACGAGGGTGAATCCAAGCCGCTTCTGCAAGGCCAAAATCTCACCTCTGAGGCGGCGGTTGAGCTCCGGATCGAGGCTGGAGAGCGGCTCATCCATCAGGAGGGCCCTCGGCTGGAGAACCAGAGCGCGGGCCAGCGCAACCCGTTGCTGCTGGCCGCCGGAGAGCTCGGCGGGGTGAGCCGTGGCAAAATCGGCGAGCTCGACGAGGTCCAGCATCTCCCGGATGCGCCGCTTGCGTTTGGCCCGTGGGAGGCCACGAGCCCGCAACCCCAGCTCCAGGTTCCCGGTGACGCTCAGGTGCGGCCAGAGCGCCAGGTCCTGAAACACCATGCCGAGGCCACGCCGCTCCGGCTCGATCAGCAGCCGTCCATCCACCGAGGCGAGCTGCCCGCCGATCAGCACCCGGCCCTGATCCGGTGCCGCGAGCCCGGCCAGAACCCGGAGGATCGTCGTCTTGCCACACCCGGACGGCCCAAGGATGACCACGCGTTCCCCCTCTTCGACGGCAAGGCTCACGCCGTCAAGGGCGATACGTGCGCCGTAGGCCACACGGACCGCATCCAGCGCCAGCAGGCTCATCGGGCTCCTCCCCGTTGACCCAGCACCAGGCTGAGCGCACCGACCGGAACGACCGTCGCTGCGACCAGAATGATGCACAGCGCGGCGATCAGAGCCGGCGCGCCGTTCGCGGCCAGGGTCATGATCCGCACGGGAAGCGTATCCCATCCAGGCGGGTGAACGAGCAGCGTCATGCCAACGTCGCGCAGGCAGAAGATCGCGCCGGCCAGCCACGCCGCCGCGATCCCGCGCCAGGCGGCGGGTGCGACGATCCAGACGAGGCGGCGGCCCCACCCGGCACCGGCCACGCGAGCCGCCTCGATCATCCCTTCTGGCACCAGGCCGAGCGCCGCCCGGTTGAGGCGCAGGCTGATCGCGGTGTAGCGGGCCAGGTAGCCGAGGAGCAGGATCGCCGGCGTCGCATAGATCACGTTGGCCCATGGCCGGTTCCACAGCACGATCAGCCCAACTCCCATCACCGTCCCCGGCACGGCGAACAGGAAGAGCGCCACTGCATCGGCCGCCGCACCGCTCGAACGTGGCCGCTCCCGAACCAGGACGGCCAGGAGGAACCCCTCGATTGCCAGCAGCACCCCGCCGGTTCCCGCGAGGCCAAGCCCGCGCCACAGGCTGTCCCCGGCTTGCCGCAGGGCAGCGGTGTAGCTCCCGATACCACCGGCCTGGAGGGCGAGCACGGCGAAGGGGACGCCAACGAGGATCGCCGCGATGCCCCACGCCGCCACCGCCACGGGGCGCCGCGCCCATCCAAGATGGATCGTGATGGCGCCGCCACCGCTTGTGGTGCCGCCCGGAAACAGACCCCGCGTGCGTCGCGCCAGCATCGCCTCAAAACCGAGAACGATCACGGTCAATGCCGCCAGCGGTAACGCTGCCGCGGTGGCCGCCGTCAGATCGTAGAACGCGGAGAACTGGGACAGGCTCTCCACCGCGAAGACCGGGTAGCGAAGGCTCGGCGGCACGCTGACGTCTCCAAGGGCGAGCAGGAAGACGAGCGCAGCGCCGAGCAAGATGCCCGGAGCAACGAGTGGCAGGCTGATCCGCCGGAGCACCTCCGGCCAGCGGGCCATCGTCAGACCTGCTTCCTCGATGCGCGGTGGCACGCCGCGCAACGCCGCGGCCGTCAGGATCATGACCAGGGGCATGAAGGCCGTCGTCAGCACGAGGACGCACCCCGGCAGCCCGAAGAGAACGCTCGAAATGGCGTGCGCCGCCTCCGGTCCAAAGGCCCGCGCGACGGGACCGCGATCGGAGCCCGCCGTCATCCAACCGACAGCCGTCAGGTACGGGGGGAGGAGCAGTGGCATCGAGAGCAGCGCCGTCAGGGTACGGCGTCCGGGCAGATCGGTCCTGCCGGCAAGCACGCCTGCCGGAACGCCAAGCGCGAGGGCGCCGAGGGTCGTCAGTCCGGCGAGCGTCAGGCTGTGGCGGATCAGGATCCACTCCCGCGGCGAGCCGAGCAGCCCGCGGTAGGCGGTGAAGCTCAGGTGTCCGCCGGCCATTACGCTGCGGATCGTCATCACGGCCACCGGGAGCAGACCGGCGGCGGCGAGGAGCACCAGGGCGCCGCCGAGAACCGCTGGTCTGATCCGTCCCACGGTCACCCCCGCACGCGGGAGCTTACAGCCCAGCCCACGCCTTGAGCTCCGGCTGAATCGCCTCCATCTTCCGGGCAACCGCGGCGTACGAAACGTGCATGACCTTCAAGGTGTCGAGGCTTGGGACATCCTTCGGGACGGCGACGCCGGGATGCAGCGGAATCTGCGCACAGTCGGCGGCGGCGAGCTGGCGTTCAGTCGTGGGTGAAAGCAGGAAATCGGCGAGCTTCCGCGCCGCGGCCGGGTGTGGGCCACCGTGAATGAGCACGACCGCGTTGGGCACGACGAAGACGCCCATCCCGTGCGGTCCCTGATCAGGGACGATCATGCGGACCGGATCACCCCGGCGGATCCGGTTGATCGCATCGTCGCTGTCGACGAGGGAAACTTCGGCCTGGCCCGCCGCCACCTGGTCGGCGCTCTCTCCGTTGGAGGCCGTCAGGCGGACACCGTTGGCCTTGAGCCTGGCGAGGAAGGAGCGGCCGGCAGCATCACCCAGCGTGACGAAGAGCGCTGCGACGTGTGACGTCGTCGTGCCGAAGAGCGGGTTCGCCAGGACGACTTTGCCGCGCCACGCGGGCGTCGCGAGATCGAGCACCGACGCCGGAGGATGGGTGACCGACGTATTGACGATCAGGACCCGCAGCCGGGCGGAAAACCCAGTCCAGTACCCGTCAGGATCCCGGAATACGGCCGGAATTCCGTGCGCGTTGGGCGACCGGTACGGCTCGGCCACGCCGCGCTGCTTGAGCACTTCGGCACGGATCGGCTCGTTCGCCCAGTACACGTCGGCCTGCGGGTTGTCCTTCTCCGCAAGCAACCGGTTCATGACGCCGGTGCTCTTCGCCTCTTCGGTGTCGTAGACGGCCCGGACATGGATGCCCGTCTGCTTCTCAAACCGCTCCAGCACCGGTTGCGAGAACACCTGGTCCTCCGAAACGTAGACGACGACCTCCCGCTTCTGAGCGGCCGGAGCTCCGGCTTTCCGGGAACAGCCCCCCAGCGGGAGCAGGATGAGAATGGCAAGCACGAGGAGGCGTCGCATGGCTTCCTCCTACCTGGCGGCGGCGCGAACGGTCAGATTGTCGAACGACGTCGCTGCATCGGCCTTCGTCCACAGCCCGACGCCCCCCGCCTTCGGGAAGGTCGCGCTTGCAGCATCGAACAGCTTCGTGCCGTTGAGCCACCCCTCGATGTGACGGCCGCGCTGCACAATCCGGATCGTGAACCACTGCCCCTTCGGAACCGGGATCCGCGAGGCGCCGGTCAGCATATGACGGTGGCCGTTCTTCACCTCGTACAGGCGGAAATTGTGTTCCAGCGGGTTGTACCGGGCGACGTAGTAGTTGTTGCGGTCCTGCACGCGCCACATCGGGCCACCTCCCTCGTCTCCCCGTCCGGAGTTTGCCCGGACGCGGACGGTGATCTCACCGTCGAGGAACTGGATCGCCGGCGTCCAGCACAGGTTGAAGGTTCCACCCGATGCCCGGTGGCGTGGCGTCACCGAGAGCACGTTGGGCGGGCTTGGCGCCTGTGGATCGGCCGTTACCTTCCACGCTGCCAATCGCCCGCGCGGATGCGTCGCCTCGGCCTTCCACCCCGCGGGGATCTGACCCACAGCAACGCGGTCGAAGGTCACGCGCGTCACCCGTTGCGGGACGGCTGGCTTCGGCCCAGGCCCGGCCGCCCACCCCGCCATCGCGGTGAGGACTGCCATTCCAAAGATTCCTGCCACACGACTCGTTCGTTGCATGATGACCTCCCAGACCACGGACCCAAACCACGGTTCCGGTCCACCCGGAGCGATGATCTCAGGCCACCGCGGCGCCCGTCATTGTACCGTCATCCCCTCCGGAAACCCGGTTTGCCGGGGGATCGATGCCCTCAGGCGCGTGATCTGGGATAATCCTCGCATGAGGATCAGCTGCGTGGTGCGGTCACATGCGGCGGCGTGGTCGGCGCCGGTGGCGTGGAGCGTGTTTTCGGGGCTCATGCTGGCCCTTGGACGGACGGATGGGCTGCACGCGGTGATCGTCTCCGGCGTGGCACTTCTCGGGGCCGGCGCCACGCGGGCGATGACGCATACGCGGGGCGGGCTGGCCGGAAGGGTCGCCGAGCTCGTCCTGTTCGGCGGGGCGGTTGCGTGGATGCTGGCGAGCCCGGCCTCGCACCGGGACGTGACGTCGCTGGCCGCCTCACTCGCTGCATCGGGGCTGGCGCTGGCCGGTGCGTGGCACCACGCCGGGGACCTGGCCCGCGAACGGCTGGCGCTGGCCGCCGGCGGCGTCATCGGTCTGACAGTGGCCAGCGGCATGGTTGGCGCGCCCTCGTGGGGGCTCAAGGCCATGCTCGTCGTTGTGTGCGTAGCCCTGACCGCGCACGTGCTCGTCAGGATTGCCGGGGCCGCGCTTGCCATCGCTGCGACGGTTGCGCTGGCGGTCGCGATCGGCCCGGCGCATGCCGCCGCCTGGCTTCTGCCTCCACTTGCGGCGGTGGCGCTCGTGGCGCTCGGTGCGGAGCTGCCGTGGACCACGGCTGGCGCCGGGGTGCTGGCCGCGGCGTTGCCGCCCGCCGGGCTGGCCGTTGCCGCTGGACTGATCGTCGCCTCGGCCCGCAAGATGCGGTCGGCGTGGCCGCTGGCGCTCCTGCCGGCCGCGGCCCTGGTTGGCTGGTGGCGCCTCCCGCCGGGGGCGGCGCTGGTCCACGCACCCTCGCTCGGAGCGCTCGGGGCGATGCTCCCGCTGAGCCCATTCGCGGTACCGTTCCTCCTGCCGGCCGCGGTCATCGGGTTGGCCGGGCGCACCGGCGCACCGGCGGACGCCCGTGATGCGCTGGGCGCCGGCATGCTCCTCATCCCGTTCGTCGCCGGGGGGCCGTGGACGATGGCGGCCGCGGCATCGCTCTGGCTGGCGGCGCTGCCGGCCGCCCGGACGCAGCTTCCCGCGGTACGGACGACGCTCCCATGGACGTTCGGGGCGGGTGGAGCGTTGTTGCTGGCGATGCCGTGGGGAGGGGCCGTGCTGCCAGGGCTTTCGCCGCTTCTGCTCGTGGGCGGCTGGCTCCTGGGGGTCGCGGCCGCGCTGACCGGTTGGAGGGCCGCGGCGCTGGCGTGGGTGTTGCCGGTCGCCGGCCTGGTCTGGACCGCGCCGGTCGAGGGGGTCGACCATCATCTGGCGCCTGGCGGGACGATGGAGCTTCCCGCCCGGGCCGGCGGATGGATCCTGCTGGCCGGGACGCCGCTCGGGACGATTGCGCCAGGAACGCCGGTGGTCTCGGCCCGGACGACAACGGGCACCGGCGGAGCCGGTTCGCGTGGCTCGCCGGGGGAGCCCTGCTCCTCCTGGTGCTGGCAGGCCTGGGTCCCCGGGCCAGCCCCTTGCCGTTCGCAATTGGGCTGACGGTGTGGCTGGGCGGCCTGGTGGCCGCCGGAAGCGGTTTCGCCCCACTGGCCCGTGCGGCGTTCCGGGCCGCGCCCGATCTGGCCGCCGTGGCCTGGCTTGCGGCGGCTGCGGTGTGGATCCCGAAGCTGGGCGCCAGGCGGCTCCTCGCCGGATTCCTGCTCCTGGTCCCGCTTGCCGTCGCACAACCGGTGCTCCGGCATCCGGCGGGGGACGAGATCTACAACCTCAAGCTCGAGCAGAGCCTGGTTGAGGATCACGATCTCGACATCACGAACAACATCGACCGGTCGAACCCGGCCGAAGCGATCTATCTGGCCGATGCTCACCGGTTGATTCATTCGCCCGGGCTGGCCGTACTGGCGCTGCCCGGCTACGTGCTCCTCGGTGAGACGGGCTCCCTGCTGGCCGTCGCATTCCTCGTCGCGCTTGCTGCGGCGCTGGCCGCGCGGCGGGCGGACGAGCTCGGCTTCGGCCGCCGGGCGGTGACGCTGGCGTGGCTTCTGAGCCTTGGAACCTACCCGGCTCTGACGTTTGCAACCCAGTTCTGGCCGGCAGCAGCGGGGATGGCCGCCGTCGCGATCCTTCTCTGGGCTGCCGCAAAGCCCGCACCGTGGGCGGCGATCGCCACCGCTGCGGCCAGCCTGCTGATCAAGGTCCGGCTCGGCCTCGTGACGCTGCCGGTGGCCGCGGTTGCGGCGCTCAGGCGCAAGCGTGCCGTCAGCATCCTCGTGTTGGCCGGGGCCGTCGTGGCGGCCGGTGCGGCCGTCGCCGTGTTCCTTGGCGGTCCGCTCGGTGTCCACCACCTGAGCGAGCTTGAGCCGGTGAGCCTGCTCGCCCCTCTCCGGGCGTTGTGGGGGCTCGCGTGGGACGCTGCGGGTG
>WGCW01000189.1 GCA_015493585.1 Acidobacteriota bacterium | reverse complement strand
CCGGAGTTTGCGATGACATTGCCGGTCAGATCCCAGTTGCCCTTCGCATCTTTCCAATGACCTGTCGCGGAGGGAATAGTGAACGACGGATTGGGCACGGGCTCGTACGAGTGATCGTTCCAGCCGACCCATTGGCGATTAGGATAATCGTAGTAGGCGCCACAGTTGCTGGAGAGATCCGGCGGGCAGGCACCGGAGACAGGAACGGCGTCCGGTCCTGCTCCGGCCGGGAAAAGGTAGTAACTCTTGCCGGCACTATCCGTACCAGCCGGGCTCAAGGACGCATCGGGCTCGTAGGTCCGGACCGTGCCGCCGAGCACACTTTTGACAACGGCAGCACGTGACGGAGGGACGAAGTACCACACGACGTCCCCGCTCGTCGTGGGAATGACATGAATGGTCAGGTAGTCGGTGCCGTGTCGGACATGAAACTTGTACGTTGATGTCTGGAACGTTCCATCGGCATTCTGCTTGTAGACCTTGAACCAGTACGGCCCGCTGCCGTGCATGTTTGTCGCGATCTTGAATGTGCCGTTATCCCTCGAATCCCGCATCCCAGAAATTTCGATAATCATCCCCTTTTTCAACTTGTGCGTCCATACATAGACCCGCCGCTTGTAGCTGCTCTGTACCCAGCCGGAATACCAGCCACCACCCCCGCCGCCAGACGAGAGCGCGCCGGCCTTAAGCCAGTAACCTTGGCCCGCACCGGTACTCGGGGCAGCGTCACTCGTCGAATAAGAGACCTCGGCATCCGCACCAACCCGTGCCCGCCCCTGGTGGCGGGAGTCGTAATCGAAGGCCCAACCAGCGTAAAGGGTGCCGTGCGGCGACGCCGATCCATCCCAGGCCCAGCAGTCGTCGTCCGGACCCGGCCCCCAAGAACACTGCATATAATTGTTCATGTTAATGGCAAACGCCATTGACCCTGACGTGTCTTGCACAATCAGCACGATCGGATGCTTCCACTGGCTAGTGATCTGCCGCATCAGGTCGTATCCCTCATCGGTGCCGGCGCTCGCACGGGCCGGAGCCAAGAACGCCATGGCAGTGGCCAACACCGCCATGATCGCGAACAATCCTAGGCTTCTCTTGAACATCACTGACCTCCCATCAGAACCCGACCGTGCTGGTCCCGCCCTGGTTGGTGCCTTTCTGGGCGCTTGGGGCCTGGCTCAATCCACTGTAGTTGTATTCCTCTTCCAAGATCCTGCGGGCGACCACCTTGCCATTGCTGGCCTGGACCCACCCGATCGAGATCAGGCGAACCCGTCCGTCGGTATCGAGCTGTGCCGAGGCGAGCCCTTGTGTGGCATCGATATCCTCCGGGTTGTCGCGAACGCACAGGCTGTAGAACACCTGCTGCGCCGGCGCGCTCCCCGGTCCGCTGAAATTGATCGGCACATCTGCCACGACCAGCCCGTTATCCGTCAGATACGTACCGAGGTGGTTGACGTTGTACGTTCCGCCCGCTCCCGAATTGCCATCAGTCGGTTGCACGGGCCGGGTTGGAGAGATCGCCGGAGTGGCGGGATCTCCCGTAGAGACGTGCGAGAGCAGTGCGCTCAGGCTCCCGACGCCGGCCGCCTTGAGCACCGTCTCCCCCCGCCGCAGACCCGTCTCCGCCGCGTAAAGCGCAAGCTTGGAGGCCTCAACCGAGCCGGAAACCCGGTTCTGCTGATTCATCATGTAGATGGCCGCCACGCCGATCCCGCTCAGGATGAGCAGCACCAGGATGACGGTAATGAGCGCTGAGCCTCGCTGTGCCGGATGTTTCATGATTGCTCCTAATACCCAAGATTCCGGTTGCGGATCATCACAGCCTCCGTCATCCGCCGGTGATACCGCTTGTCCTTGACCGTCGATGCCGCATGGTCTTCCGCAGCGGGCCGGAAGAACCGGGCCTGATGCTCCCAGTAGAGCGTTCCGTTTGAGCGTGCCGTGACCGTGACCCGGAGCCCAACCACGTTCGACGCGTCGTACGCGCCTCCCCCTGCTCCGCTCTGGGTCGGCACGGCACCGGTCGACGTCAGACGGTGGGCCGGATCGTTATCCCAAATCGTGCCGTCGGCGAAGATCCATGCGATCTGTAAGTCTTCGACGTCTGGTAAGACGTTTTGAAAGGTCGTCGTCGTCGGATCGTTATCGGTCGTCGCATCGAAGATGCCCTGTTTCTGTTGGAGCCAGCCGTTGTAGACCCGGAACGACACGAACCTCGGACCCGGCATCATCGTTACCGGATCTGTCAGGTTCGGTTGTCCAGCAGGTGGATTGAGCTGATTGGAAAGCCCTGAATTAGCTGTGACGTGGATCTTCCCCGTTGAGCAATCACTCTGCAAGTATTTGGTGATCTGGTACCAGACTTCCTGACCACTGGCGTCGGTCACAATGAGCGGATCACTCATCTCTCCGTTCCCCGTCTGATGGGCGCCCGTCATCTCCTTGAAGAGCTGCATGTTCAACGAATCGCTCGGGCACCCCTCGTTGAAGAGCCACCACGCGTTGGCGCCGTGAAAATACCCGGGCCACTTGTCACAGGGAATCATGCTGTTGGATGTTGGGTACGCGAGCGTAATGATATCTGTGCCGAGGTCCGCGAGCGTGGGATCTGTCACGTTGTTGTAGCTCCCCTGCTGCAACGTCGATCCTTTTTTGTACCAGACGACGATCGCGAACGGGTTGCCGCCCTTCCGGTTCATATCCGTCGCTCCGCGCACGTACCTGGCGAGGTAGTCATCAGCCTGGCGTGCCGTTTGACGCGCGTCGGCTTCGAGCTCCATCCGCGTGGCGCTTTGGCGCATCGTGAACAGGAGCTGTGCCGAGCCGACCAAGATGACGACCACCAGCAGGAGGTAGATGAGAAACTCGACGAGGCTGACGCCCCGCTGACCCGCCTTACTTCGGAATGCAGGAAACATACCGCACCACCTTGAATCCACCTCCGTGGAGGTACCCTTTGACGCCGCGCGAACGCGCGGTAACCGTGATGACCCACATCCCCGGATTTCCGGTCGTGTCACCGTCGGTGATTTGATATCCAATGCTGTACCGGCCGTCCGCCCGCATGATCCCCATGCCGTTGGGGTTGTTCGGTCCCGGCTGCCCCCAGAATCCCCAGTACGAATCGTTCGGGCCCTCCGGAAGATCGACAAACTGAGATGTCACACTACTGATCGGGAAGGTCTGCCCCGTCACCGACGCCATCAAATTCGCCGGAACGCTCCCCTGCTTGGCGATCGCGTTGGCCATACGCAACGTCTCGACCACCTGCTCCGCCTTGAACGAAAGCTCCGTGCGGGCCTGGGCGGCACGATCCGAAACCAGCGCCGAGCTGAAGAGAGCCAGCACCCCAACCATGATCACCATGAGAATGAGCAGGGCCACCAGAACCTCGACAAGAGAGGCCCCATGCTCATCATCAAATTTCCCTAGCTGTCGCAGCATCGCCGCCTCCTATGAACGAATCTTGACGCTCCGGGCGCCCCACACCGGAAATACCTGGATCAGATAGGCAATACTGGGTTGCACCTTGCCCTGCGTCATCAATTGCAACGTGATCTGAATACCTCGCGGGCTCATGATCTGCTGGTTGGTATTCGGGTCGACCAACCGGTCGAGAGAATCGCACGCAATGGTCGGCTTGCCCATGAAAACCGGCCACCCCGATGGAGAAACCGTACTGCCTGTCCCCGTCGCTGCCTTCGGATCGAGAATGACCTGAGCGGGCAGCTGATACGACCCGGTCACGACGAAGTTGCTGGACGCATCAACGTAGCCCATCTCCAGATCGTGCTGCGCCGCATTCCACTGGACGAGCATGGTCCGCCCCTGCTTGGTAACCTCGGACGGAACACGATTGAAGAATCCCTTGATCATCGTGGCGCTGGAGTGCAGGCCCGAGCGTTCGCGCGCCCCGTTGAGCCCGCCCGCGATCAGCAACGTCACGATCGCCAGAAGCGCAAGGACGACCAACATCTCAGCGAGGCT
>WGCW01000188.1 GCA_015493585.1 Acidobacteriota bacterium | reverse complement strand
TTCCAGGACTGAATGTACGCGGCGAGACGATCGCCGAGGGCCGACCAGACCGGCTGGTCTGCTGGGAAGATGTTGGCATGTGCCCATCCATCGAGGGAAAAGAAAGCCTTAGGTCGAAAATCGTGCATCACGTGTTTCCTTCCTTCACGCCGGTTCGCCGGACGACGACGACCGTCTGGTCGTCCTCCGGGGCCCGGCCCTGAGTAAACGCAGATACGGCATCGAAGATCGTGGCAACGATGTCATTCGCCGTCCTGTCGTTCAGCCCCTGAACCAAATTCTTGAGCCGTTCGAGGGAGAACTCTTCGCCGGTTCCCGGCCGGTGCGCCTCCGTGATGCCATCGGTGTACAGGACGAAGAGGTCGCCCGGAGCCATGTGAAACAGATCAAAGCAGTAGTGGGTGCCGGGCAGAGGACCCAGGATCATTCCGCCGCTGCTGAGCTCTTCGATCGTTTGGTTCTGCCTGATGAGGAGGCCCGGCGGATGCCCGGCGTTGCAGTAGACGACCCCGCCTCCGACCTGGAGCTCTGCGAGAAAGAGCGAGACGAACTTCGTCGCCAGCCGGCTCCGGTGGATGATGTTGTTGAGGCGCTCCAGGGTCCGCGTGATCTTGAACTCGCGGGAGAGCCCCATGCGTAGCCCGGTGTAGACGTCGCGGACCTGAAGCGCCGCCGGGAGGCCGTGGCCGGTCGCATCGGCGATGACAACGTTCACGGTCCGGTCCGTCAAAGTGATGAAGTCATAGAAATCGCCACCCACGACCTCGGCGGGCACCGTCCGTGCGGCCATGTCGAAGCCTTCGTAGTTGGGGATCCGGCTCGGGAGGATCGACTCCTGGATTCTGCGGGCCTCCTCCAGAATCTCGTGCATCCGTTCCTCACGGAGCTTCTGATTGATGGCGAGACGAACGATGTTCAAGATGGCGATGAGATCGTCGGAAGCAGAGCTGCCCGGTGCCACGTCGAACGAGAGGGCATACTTCCGATCGGCGACCATGATCGCGGCAAAATGTTCGCGCGTCCCAATCTCCGATTCCAGTGAAGCATCCAGGCCGGCATCGGACAGCGCCATACTGACGCATCCTTCGTCGTACAGGCGTTCAAACGGGTGGTAATCGGAGGGAATGCGTAATCCGAGCGGCGCGCGCATCACCTTTCCGAAAGTGCCGACGAGCTCGTAGCTCCCAAATTCGTCCCGCGCGTAGATGCGTCCGCCGGTCATGCCAAGATCTTCAGAAAAGTTCTCGACCAGGAACTGGGCGGTTTGACGGATCGTTTCAAGCGGCGTTGAAGCGCCCGCGATCGTCTCGAGGGCGTGCTCCATGCGGCGGAAAAGGGAGACCGACCGGCGCGGCATGGCGGAATAATGTCACGGGTCTCGCGTTTCTACAAGCGGATGGGGTTCGTTGCAGATGGGGCGTGTGAGCCGGCCCTCTCATGAGAAGCATCATCCGCAGGAAGCCCAGGCGGGCGATCCACGTACGGGATTGTGTAGAATGCTGCGCCGGCGAAGCTGGTCGCCGTGGAGGTCTTGGTGAAAACCGTTACCGGAACAATTGTCTTGATTCTCGCGACTACTGTCATGACGCTGACGGCGCCCGGATGCCACCGGAGCGCCCCCGCCAGTGAGGAGCCCGCTGCCATCGCCTCCCACGGCGAGGCGAGCGTCTCCTGGACAACGAGCTGGGACGAAGCGGCCAAGAGGGCGCGCGCGGAGAAGAAGGCCATTCTGATCGACTGTTATGCTGACTGGTGCATCTGGTGCCGCCGGCTCGATGCGACGACCTACCGGGATCCCAAGGTTGTCAGCTTTCTGACGGATCGCGTCGTTGCGACCAAGCTCAACGTTGACAAGCCTGAAGGGCGGCGTGTGGCGTCGCAGTACCACGTCGATGGGCTTCCCACCATCCTGGTGCTTTCGCCGGACGGTCACGAGCTTGGCAGGATTCCCGGCTACATGCCCGCCGGCCAGTTCCTCGACCGGGTCAAGCAAATCATCGCTGGCGCCGGCAAGTGACGCCCCGGTGACGAATCCGGACCGGGGAGGCTGCTCCGGTACCGGCTTTGGGGCCGTGACGTAATGCTGATCGTGATGTGCGTGTCTGGTTGACCGGTTCGCAAGCGTGGTCCTCTGAGCCCCGGTGACAGGACGCGCAGCGTGAGAAGGGAATCGGGTCTCTCCTCGTTCCAGCGGGTGAGCGTTTTCAGTGTGCTCCTGGCGCGGCGGGCAGCTCAAGCCATGAAGGATTCGGTGGCCACAGGCGGCGCTGACACTGCAACACGGCCCGTGCCGGCCGCCACCCGCGTCCGCCCGTTCAAGCTAGTCGATCCACACCCTGACGTCGGCATCCGGCGCCGTCACACGGACAAGGTCGCCCGTCGTCGTGGTGCTCAGAGAGCTCAGCAGGGCGTTCAGGTCGAGTCTGTTCTGGGCATCGATGGAGATGGCGCCGAGCAAGGCCTCCGGGATCTGGACGTTGACGGTCGCCTTGTCTTGAGTCTTCTGGTGTACCGTGATGAAGATGGTCCCCGCCTTCTTTGAAATTGTGACGTTGGCGTCGTCCGAGCTGACGGTGACGAGCTGAGCGTCGGGTGCCCGTTTGATGGCCTCAAGCAGCTTGGGCCAGTCGATCTGAGCGTTGGAGACGTCAAGACGGATCTTTCCATTTTCAATCTGGCTGGTCTTGACCGCGCTCAGGACGGCCGAAACCAGGCTGACCGGGACCCGGACATCGACCTTGGCGTGATCCTCGTGCGAAGTCACGTGCACGTTGAGCCAGCGCACGGGCTTTGCGGCAAACGAGAGCCCTGCGGTGAGGAGCGCGGCGGTGGTTATGATGGCGATGCGTTTATTCATGAGATGCCTCCTTTTCGCTCTCACTGGACGTAACGCAATACGGGAGGAAAAGTTCACGCTGAGGGATGCAGTCTCCCGTACAATGCCGGTATGAGCAGAGCACGTACGTGGATCGTCGTCCTCGGTCTGGGAATCATTGCGGTCGTCGCGCTTCGTCTGACCGTCTTCAAACCGCGGGTGGTCCCGGTGCGCGTGGCGCCGGTGACGCGAGGGACCGTCGAAGCGACGGTCAGTAACACCCGTGCGGGCACGGTCAAGGTGCGGCTGCGGGCAAAACTCTCCCCTCAGATCGGTGGGCTTGTGACGGCGCTTCCGCACCGGAAGGGCTCCCACGTGAAGAAGGGCGAGTTGCTGCTCAAGCTCGATGACCGGACGCAACGGGCACAGCTCGCCGTGGCCGAACGCCAGATGGCTGCGAGCCGGGAGCAGGCCGATGACGCCTGTTTTGCCGCCGATCTGGCCGCGAAGGACCTCGTGCGGATCGAGGGGCTTCACGCGAAAGGGATCGCAAGCGACCAGCAGCTCGATGCCGCCAGGACCAGCCGTGACCGGACCCGTGCCGGGTGTCAGGCGGCACAGGCCGAGGTCACGGCGGCCCAGGCCCAGGTGCGGGCGGCCCAAGTTGCGCTCAGCCTGACCGAGCTCGACGCGCCATTCGATGGCATTGTGGCCCAGGTCTCCACGGAGCTGGGGGAGTGGATTACACCCTCGCCTCCGGGTGTGCCGATTCCTCCCGTCATCGATCTCCTGGACCCATCGTCGGTGTACGTCAGTGCGCCGATCGACGAGGTCGATTCCGAGCGCGTGCATGTTGGCCAGCACGTTCGCCTGAGCTTCGATTCGCGGCCGGGCCAACACTTCCCCGGGCACGTCACGAGGATCGCACCGTACGTCGAGGACAAGCTCGAGCAGAACCGGACCGTCACCGTCGAAGCGGAGCTCGATGATCCCTCGGTTGCCCGAGGTCTCCTGCCGGGCACGTCGGCCGATATGGACATCATCATCGCACGGCGGGAGAACGTGCTGCGCGTCCCAACTCCGGCCGTGGCGGAAGGGGACAGCGTCCTGGTGCTCCGGGATGGGAGGCTCGTCGAGGAGAAGATCAAGGCCGGTCTGTCCGACTGGCAGTTCACCGAGGTGCTCTCGGGATTGAAGGCCGGCGATCTCGTTGTGACGGCCCGGGATTCTACGGCGGTCAAGCCCGGCGCCCGTGCCCGGGCGGTCTTGCAGCATGATTGAGCTTGACGATGTCTGCCGTTCCTACACGGTGGGGGACAGCGAGGTGCACGCCGTCCAGCACGTGAGCCTGCACATCGGCGCGGGCGAGCATGTTGCGATCATGGGACCTTCCGGGTCTGGCAAGTCGACGCTGTTGCATATCCTCGGGTGTCTCGACCGGCCGACGTCCGGCGTTTACCGGTTCCGTGGCCGCGACGTTGGGATGCTTTCCGACGACGAGCGTTCCCACATGCGGCAGCACGAGATCGGCTTCGTTTTCCAGTTCTTCTACCTGCTTGCGCGCCTGACCGCCGGGGCGAACGTCGAGCTGCCGATGCTGTTTGCCGGTGTTCCCAAGAGCGAACGAACGAGGCGTGCCACCGAGGCGCTCGAAGCCGTCGGGCTTGGAGACAGGATCCACCACCGTCCCGATCAGCTCTCCGGCGGGCAGCGGCAGCGCGTGGCGATCGCTCGCGCTCTCGTGATGCGGCCCAGCTTGCTCCTGGCCGATGAGCCGACGGGCAACCTCGACCGTTCTTCGGCCGAGGAGGTCATGACGCTGCTGGAGCGGCTCCGGGCCGGCGACCGGACCCTGATCGTGGTGACCCATGATCCCGAGGTGGCGCGGCGGGCGCAGCGGATCATCCGCATGACCGACGGCCGGATCGAGGAGGAACGGGTGTGAAGGGCGGCGACCTCTTCGCCTTTGCGATCGGCGCCCTCCGCGGGCACCGGCTGAGGACATCGCTGTCCGTGGCGGGCGTCGCCGTCGGCATCTCCGCGGTCGTGGCACTGACCGCGCTTGGGGACGGAGCGCGGGCGTACGTGGTGCGGGAGTTCACCTCACTGGGATCCAACCTTCTGATCGTCATTCCCGGCAAGGTCGAAACGACCGGTGCGATCCCATTTGGCGGCGTCACGCACGATCTGACGGTGGCGGATGCGCGTTCGATCGCGATGCGGGTGCCGGGCGCCGTTCGCGTCGCGCCGATCGCTGTGGCGACCGAGGCCGTCCACTGGGAGGATCGCTCCCGCTCCGTGCCGATCCTGGGCGTCACAGCGGCGTATCAACGGGTGCGGCACGTCACGGTGGCTTCCGGCCGGTTTCTCCACACAACGATGGCCGAGGGGGGTGGGCAGGAGCTGGTCCTTGGTGCCAAGGCGGCGCACGAGCTGTTCCGCGGGGCCAATCCGCTGGGCCGGATCGTCCGCGCCGGCGCCTGGCGCTTCAGGGTCGTCGGCGTGATGGCGCCGAAGGGGCGTTCGTTGGGATTCGATTTCGACGACCTGGTCTTCATTCCCGTCAAGACCGCGATGCGTATGTTCAACCGGACATCGCTCTTTCGGATTCTGGTCGAGGTTCCGTCTGCGGACGAGCTCGGCCCCGTCAAGCGGCGGGTGATCCGTCTCCTCGCCCAACGGCACCGGGCCGATGATGTCACCGTCATCACCCAGGACGCCGTTCTCTCGGCTTTTTCGTCCATTCTCGGTGTGTTGACTCTGGCGCTCGCAGGGCTGGCATCGGTCTCCCTCTCGGTTGCAGGTGTCGGCATTATGAACGTGATGCTCGTTGCGGTCAGCGAGCGGCGGCGGGAGATCGGTATTCTCAAGGCGTTGGGGGCGACCAACGGACAGGTGCTTGGCGTTTTTCTCGCCGAGGCGGTCGTGCTCTCGACAACGGGTGGGTTGCTCGGCCTAGCTGCCGGTGCGGCGGGCGTTCGTGTCTTCGTCGCGTTGTATCCGTCCTTTCCCGCGTCCCCACCGGTGTGGTCGATCGCAGCGGCCATGGGAGTCGCTATTGCCGTTGGGGTGGGATTTGGCGTGTGGCCGGCCCGGCGGGCGACGCGGCTCGATCCGGTGACCGCCTTGCGGGGGCGGTGAGATGCGCGGGCTCGAGCTCGTTTTCTTCGTTATCTCGGCCCTCAGGGGTCAGCGGCTCAGGTCGTTCCTGTCAGCGCTGGGGGTGGGGATTGGCGTCGCGGCCGTCGTCGTCCTGACATCGCTCGGAGCCGGAGCACGGCAGTACGTGATGTCGCAGTTTACCCAGTTCGGCACCAACCTGATGGCGGTCGATCCGGGCCGGGTCAAGACGATGGGGATGCCTGGAGTGCTCGGAGGAACGACACACAAGCTGACGATCGATGACGCGATCGCGATCGGACGTCAGCCCGGGGTCGCGAAATTCGTCCCCGTCGTCACCGGACAGGGAAGGGTCGTCGGAAACGGGCGGGGCCGGAGCGTGTTCATCTATGGCGTCACACACGATGCGGCGGCGGCGTGGAAGTTCTCGGTTGCTCAAGGGCGGTTCCTGCCGCCGATCGATCCGCACCGCAAGGCTTCGTACATCGTACTGGGCCCGAAGTTGGCCCACGAGCTGTTTCCGGAGAGCTCACCGCTCGGCCGCCGGGTTCGGGTGGCGGGGTGGTCGTTCCGGGTGATCGGGGTCATGACCCCGAAGGGCCACTTCCTCGGCTTCGATCTCGACGATGCTGCCTACATTCCGGTGGCAACTGCGAAGGCGTTGTTCAACGTCGACGAGCTCAACGAGATCGACGTACTCGCGGCAAGCTCGGACGCGATTGTTCCGATCAAGCGGGCTCTCAAGACCTTGCTGATCAAGCGTCACCGCGGCCAGTACGACTTCACCATCACCACCCAGGATGAGATGCTCGCCACCTTCGGGCGTGTGATCGGTGTCATCACCGTTGCAGTTTCCGGAATCGGTGGCATCTCTTTGTTCGTTGGAGCGATGGGTATCCTGACGATCATGTGGATTTCGGTTAATGAGCGAACGTCCGAGATTGGGATCCTCCGCGCGCTTGGTGTGCGCCGCGGGACCGTCGAGCGGCTCTTCCTCTTGGAGTCCGTGGTGTTGGCTGCCGCTGGTGGGACCGGAGGGCTTGCCGCTGGCCTTGGGCTTGGCGCCGTTCTGCGGCTAGCCGTGCCCGGGTTTCCCTTCGAAACGCCCCCAGCGGCGATTGCCGCCGCCCTTGGCATGAGCGTCATCGTCGGCATCGCTTCCGGCGTCGTCCCCGCGCGCCGCGCCGCCTCACTCAACCCGATCGAGACCCTCCGCGAAGAGTGACGGACGGTCGTTGACCTTTGACAAGGCGGCCAGGGAGACGTGAGTTGCTGCGTTCGCGCGGGTGGTGAAGGGCGGTGAAAGAACAGCGCGCCCGGAGGCGCGCTGCGTTGATGTTGCTCGCGCTCGCCGATCACTCAGGCCAGTTCAGCCCGAGCGCCTTTGCCAGATAGACCGCCATCTGGACGCGGGTTACTGGGCTGTTGGGGCAGAAGTTGTTTGAGTCGCATCCGGCGGTAATGCCGGAAGCGGCGAGCGCTTCTACCTGTTGGAATCCGAAGCTGCCAACGGGCACATCGTCGAATGTCGCCGTTGCTGGGGCGGGAGAGATCGTACGGCGCCAAATCACAACGATTCCGCCAAACCTCAGCGTGTTATTGAAGAACGAGCTCGAATCGCCGAGCGTCTTGACGGCGACCGAGTAGCAGAGGTCACCGCTGGCGCCGTCACCATCCAGGTCGGCGTATTCCCGGACCAATGGATAGTTCCCGGAGAAATCTGCGAATAACGTCGTATAGCCAGGGGTTGTTCCGTCACCAACCGACGTGTCGGAAAATAAGGTGTAGGAAGGACTGCCATCGTGCTCATACGCAACGATCCTCATGTTCCAATAGCCGTTGGTGGCGCTGTCGTAGACTCTGGCGTACACATTCATGATCTCTGCGCCGGCTGGGAGGTCAAGCTGGGTCCAATAATTTGGGGTGTACGAAGACCCGCTGTCATGGGGAGTGATATACCCGTTCCCACTGTAGTCCGGCAGGACCTGATGGCCGACGGGCACGAAATGAGAGGCCCCGAGATAGGTGTAGGTGGAATAGGGGCCATACGCGTTGGGCCGCTGCGAGGAAGGGGCGGCAGCGAGGCGTTCGATCGCCTGATCAGCGGGAACCGCGGTTGCCGGGTCATCGAGGTTCCCGGTGGTTGTCTGAGATGTGTTCTGGGCCGATGCGCTTGTCGTGATCATACATACCATGAACACGGCAGCCAGCCCCGCCAGGACTTTTTGAAGCTGTGTCATCATGAATCTCCCTGGTCGATTTCGAGGATGGCCCCTGCCACGCGGACGTGATTTCTTTCCGCGCGGCGTTGAGACCGTCTCACGGTAACGGTGGGACATCCTTCGTTGATTTTTATCGAGTGACCTCAGCACATCGCCCCGCCGGCGCGGAGCGCCAAGGGGCTTGACCGGGGCCAGAATTGCCAGCACTTCAAGGTGGTGTTACCCGGGATGTGGGGGGCTTCGCGAACCGGCCCGTGGGAGGGCGGCCTGGAAGATGTGGGTGGGGCGAGGTGCCCGGGATTCTGGCACCGGTGAGAGCCCGCCAAGCAACCTACGAGGTGGCGTTCCACGCACGAGAGTTTCCAAACCGGTGGTGGGACGGCTCTCCCCGGACGGGGACCGCGGGCTATTCTCCCGTGACCTCTCCCGCCTCCGCCTCACGAGCGATGATGCCGTGAACAGCCCGACAAGCACGACGAACCACGTGCTCTCCCTCGTTCGCATCGTGATGCTCTCCTTTGCTGCTGAAACGACGTTAGTACCTGGCGCGACGGATGTCAATCCGTTGGGTTTACCGGGGTTCTTCCAGGGACCGTTGGGGCAATTGAAGTCATTGGTAAAGAAGATGTTGGAGTTGGGAGGAAGGCACAACGGTTCAGAAATGGTCCAAGTCTTCGGTTCCTTCTTCCTGACGTTGGCCCGACCATGTGACACGGATTGCTCAGATGATTACTACATCGTAAATGGACAGGGATGAGCGGAATGTGTCAAGCCGTGTGGCAGCAACGGGTGTGATCAGGGAGAGCCAGGTGCCCATGGGATGAGTTTGGTGTGGCTTGGACGGCAGCAGATTGTGCAACGAGGACCATGAAGAAGACCAGCGCGCCCGGAGGCGCGCTGGTGTCGTGTTCGAGCTATCGAATCAGGGTTAGTGCCAGTCGGCCCAGTGGAGGCCCAACGCCTTTGACAGATAGACCGCCATCTGGATGCGCGTCAGTGGGCTGTTGGGGCAGAAGTTGTTTGAGTCACATCCGGCGGTAATTCCGGAATCGGCGAGCGCCTCTATCTGTTGGAATCCGAAGCTGCCTACGGGCACATCGTCGAATGTCGCCGTCGCCGGAGCCGGTGAGATCTGGCGTTGATACCAAATCATGATAGGGCCAAGCTTGAGAGCGGTGCTGTATTCGGAAAAATACGCGCGAATCATCGCGTAGTTGATCGTGGAGGCCGACTGATCGTAGTTGCGCCACGTTACGCCGTTTGATCCGGTGTCGCTCAGAGTAGTGTACCCGGGGGTTCCCGAACTGTCGGAGCTCACCTGCACCAAGGTGGACTTGGTGCACGCTGCACCGTTGGAACATGCAAAGGTTGCAAATTGAACCCAGACATATCCCGTGCTGTCGTTATCGTAGTATCGGATGTGCGTACCGTTGAGGAGGGCGCCAGTGGGCAGGTAGACGGGCGCCTCGAAATACCGGAACGTGTCGCCTGTTTGTGGGCCGATATACCCGTCAGTGTACGAGAGGTATCCAAGGGCTTGATTGTATGCATGGAAGCTCGATGGCGGGATGACGCAGGCGCTATAGTCTGTGACACCGAAGGTATCCGGCGCGTCGGCTGGTGAGATGCCAGCCGTCACCGTTCCCAATTTCGGTGGGTTAGGTGCGACGGTGCTTCCGTCCGCGCGTTCCTGCGCCAGCGCAAGGGCCGCTCCTGCACAAATCATCAGAGTTCCGATCGCCAATACTTTCCTAAACATGAAATCCTCCTTTAACATTGTCTAAAGCTTATCAACCACATTGTCCCACTGTTCACAACGTCATCAATGTATAGGAGGAGTGGTAACGTGTCAAGCCGTGTGGCAGCAACGGGTGTGATGAGAGAGGGCCAGATTCCGATGGGATGAGTTTGGTGTGGCTTGGACGGCAGCGGATTGCGCAACGAGGACCATGAAGAAGACCAGCGCGCCTGAAGGCGCGCTGGAGTCACGGTTGCTGGCGCTGGTTGTTATCAGTAGTGCCAGTCGGCCCAGTGGAGACCCAACGCCTTTGACAGATAGACCGCCATCTGGACGCGGGTTACTGGGCTGTTGGGGCAGAAGTTGTTTGAGTCGCATCCGGCGGTAATTCCGGAAGCGGCGAGCGCCTCGACCTGTTGGAATCCGAAGCTGCCAACGGGCACATCGTCGAATGTTGCCGTTGCTGGGGCAGGAGAGATCTGGCGGCAATACCAGATGAGGACTGGACCAAGCTTGAGCGTGCTGCTTGCCTCAGAAAAGTGCGCGTAGATCCTTCCGGTGTAGATTGTTGAATTTGATTGATCAAAGTTCAGCCACGTCGTTCCATGCGCCCCACTGGAAGACATGGTAGCGTAACCAGGGGCGCCTGAAGTATCCGAAGTTAGTGTAACCAGATCTGTTTCAGTGCATCCTTGGTCCCCGGGGCATGCATACTGGGCAAATTGCACCTCAACATTCCCCGTGGTGTCCCCGTCATAGTACCAAGCGGCTACGTTCGCAAGAAGAGCGCCGGTCGGCAGATAGACCGGCGCCATATACCAGAGGAATGAGTCACTACTCTGGGGATACACATACCCGTCGGAGGAAGCGCCAAGGCCGAGGGCATCGAAATATGGATGGAAGCTCGATGGCGGCACGACGTATGCGGTGTAGTCCGAAACGCCATAGGTGTTGGGTGCCTTTCCGGGAGATATTATTCCCTGCGGAGAGGTTGCGGACGGCACCTGGCCCCCGCCACCCGTCTCCTGCGCCAGGGCAACACCCCCAGCCGCAAGCATTATGATCGTACCGATGGCCAATATTTTTCGAATCATCACGTCCTCCTTCCCGTGCCCGTTCCAGGCTTCGTCATGATGGATTGGTTTTTACAGAAATAGATATGGGCAGGATCGTGGATTATGTCAAGGGATACGGGGCCGTCAGATGGTGGCTCGAGGACCAGCGGATCGGCCTCAGCGGTGTTTTACAGCCGGCTGGGACTTTTTGGTCGACGCTGGGATTTTATCCGGAACGCACGGGTAGCCTGATGCGTTGCATCCGGTCCGATGCCGTACCCGTGGCCGATCATCGTGCGCATTGCGAGGTGGATTCTGACCCTGAGGTTGTTGCGCTGTGCGGAACCCGTGTGATCCCAGCGGATACGACCACGATCGAAGCACGCTCACCCCAACGCCAAGGCAACCGGTCGCGGGGAGAGCGCCCGAGGGAGCGCGGACTTCAGTCCGCATCGTACGCTCAACGCGTTCTG
>WGCW01000187.1 GCA_015493585.1 Acidobacteriota bacterium | reverse complement strand
ATCGAGCGCATTCGGGATGGGCGTGAGGCGATGAGGCGATCGAGCCGGAGGCGCCGCATGGTGCCGAGCACCGCCCTTACATGGCCACATGGCCAGGAGCGTTCGATGGAGAACAGGGATTCTGCCGGCACAAGATTCTTACCGGTCAAAAGCTGCCGGAGCCGCTCCACCTTCTCAGGAGGCCAGTGCGAGAGGTTGCAGATGGTGCGTTTACGGACCTTGCCGTTTTCACGGTATGACTCTCTGAGCAGGATAGCGGGCGGGGAATTGCGGTTGGGTACGACGTCAATATACATGGCTACATGTATAAACCACTAACCACAGCCTGTCAAGTCCTCTTCATGCATCTTACATGGCTATACTGAGCATTTACATATACAATACAAGCCTCTCATCCATAATATACTTATGCCGATCTAAGCCGCCCTCAACGGCAAAACTTCTGACTAAAAACCTGGGGGTGACGGATGGCCTGGCTCCAGCGGAAGGATGACGAGAGCGCGGTGCGGTACCACCTGAGGCGGCGGGCGCCGGGTGCGGACGATGGGCGGCGTCGGCCTGGAGCACTCTCTTGACCACCTGCCTCTTGATCCCCAGATTCTGCAGAACGATATTTCCAACGAGCAGGTACGTCCTCCGTGTTGCCGGTCTTGCTTAACCACCGGGTTCTACTCGAGCTCGCACATGCTCTTCAACCTTTTCCGTGCACAGATTTTGTAAGGAGCCCCCCAAAAAAGCGGCGTTTGACAGGCTCTCTGAAAGCCAGCACCCGGGAGGGACGAAGTCCCGCGGCACATACGCCGGGACCAACCCGCGCCTGTCCGCAGGCGCGAGGGACGGACCGGAGCGCGGGACGCTGCCCGGGAGCACGCCGGGTCCCGGGCGTGGGATGCTCTCACCGGGATATGCGGCAAATCATACGGACTTGAGCAGCTCCTCAGCCGCGCTGTACGGATCGGTATCGCCGGATGCGACGGAGGCGATCGCCCGGTCGAGCGTCTCTCCTCCCCGTGTCTCGATCTGTTCCCACAACAGGCTCTGAATGGCACGCTCGAGCCGCCGGGCCGCCCGGGCCCGCCGGACGGCCTGACGCCGGCCCGGGGCCGCCATGTACCGGTCATGGCCGCTCAGCGCCGCTGTCAGAGCGTCAATCCCCTCGTGCTTGAGGGCAGACACCGGGACAACCGGTGGCCTCCAGGTTTCTGGAGCCAGCAGGTCGAGCATGGCCGTCAGGTGCGCCGCCACTTCGTCGGCACCGGGCAGATCGGCCTTCGTCACGGCAAAGACATGCGCGATTTCCATGATGCCCGCCTTGGCCACCTGAATATCGTCGCCGAGCCCCGGTGGAACGGTCAGAACGACGGTGTCCGCCACGTGCATGACATCGACTTCGTCCTGGCCAGTGCCAACGGTTTCGACCAGCACGACGGGAAAGCCCGCGACGGCGAACAGATCGATGGCATCCGCCGCGGCCGCCGCGAGCCCACCGAGCGCGCCACGCGTTGCCATCGAACGGACGAAGCAACCGGAACGTCCGGCCAGGCCGCTCATCCTCAACCGGTCGCCAAGGACCGCACCGCCCGAAAAAGGGCTCGACGGATCGACGGCCAGCACTGCGACTCTCCCGTCCCGGGCCGCCAGCTCGCCGCCGAGCTCCTCGACGAGGGTGCTCTTCCCGGAGCCCGGAGGACCGGTGATCCCGATGATCCAGACGTTTGCTGGAACGGGACGAACGGCGGCCAGCAGCTCACGCGCCTCCGGGCCGCCGTTCTCCACGATGGAGAGCGCTCTTGCCAGCGCACGGGGCGAGGCGCTGCGCACGCCGTCACGGAGCGCCTCGATGCTCACGCCCCTGCCTGAACCTCGCGAAGGAGCTCACGCGCGATGACCAGCCGTTGAATCTCGCTGGTCCCCTCGCCGATCGTGCACAGCTTGGCGTCCCTCCACGCCCGCTCCACCGGGTACTCCTTCGTGTAGCCGTAGCCGCCCAGCACCTGAATCGCCTCCTCCGCAACCTTCACGGCGACTTCCGAGGCGTACAGCTTCGCCATCGCCGAGAGCTTAGTGCTCTTCATGCCGTTCTGCTTGGCCCAGGCGGCTTGCATCGTCAGAAGGTGAGCCGCCTCGACCATCGTGGCCATATCCGCCAGCTTGCCGCGAATGAGCTGAAAGGCGGCCAGCGGCTTGCCGAACTGCTCCCGCACCGGCGCGTAGGCCACAGCCGTGTTGAGCGCGCCACGGGCAATCCCCACGGAGAGCGCCGCAATCGAGATCCTCCCGCCATCGAGGATCTTCATCGCCTGAATGAACCCATCCCCCTCCTCTCCCAGGATGTACGATGCGGGAATCCGGCAATGATCCAGCGTCAACCCTGCGGTGTCCGAGGAGCGCATCCCCGCCTTGTTCTCCTTCTTCGCACGCTCGACACCTGGGCGGTCGAGCGGAACGATGAAGGCCGAAATGCCATGGTGTTTCTCCTTGTTTGGATCCGAACGCGCCATGATGACGGCGACGTCCCCGGCCGAGGCATGCGTGATGAACGTCTTGGATCCGTCGAGAATCCACTCATCACCCTCCCGGCGTGCCTTTGTCCGGGTACCGCCGGCATCGGAACCGGCGCCGGGCTCCGTCAATCCCCAGGCGCCGATCCACTGCCCGGTTGCGAGCTTCGGCAGAAATTCCTGCCGCTGTTCCTCAGATCCGAACGCATAGATGTGGCCGGTGCACAGCGAATTGTGGGCGGCGACGCCGAGGCCGATCCCTCCGTCCGCCGCGCCGATTTCTTCAAGGATCGTCACGTACTCGATGTAGCCAAGTCCCGCGCCGCCATATTTCTCCGGGATCAAGACACCGAGCATGCCGAGCTCACCGAGCTTCGAAAAAAGTTCGCGAGGGAAGGTCTGACTCTCGTCCCATTCTGACGCATGGGGAACGATCTCATTCCTCGCAAAGTCACGAACCATATCCCGAATCGCCAGTTGATCCTGCGTGAGACTCAGATCCACGGGAGGCCCCTTTCTGCGGAAAATCCGCCTCGAAGATAGCCGTATTGTACTCCCAATCTGGACAGCCGATGTGTTCGATTGGATGACGTCGCTGCTTACTGGGACGCTGCTTTCTTCTCGGGACCCCACACTGCAAGCGTTGTACCGGGATAGTAGGTTGCCAGGATCCGGTCGAAGGTCATTCCCGCGCGGGCCAGCCCGTAGGCGCCGTTCTGGCAGAGGCCAACGCCGTGGCCCCAGCCGCGTCCGAGGAAGCGAACGGCGACGGTGCCGCCGGGTTTCCTGATCATGTGGAACGTGAAGAGTGTTTCCGGCAACCCGAGCGCCTGACGCACGGCGAACCCGGACCATGTCTTCCGGTGTCCGGAGCGGTCGAACGCCGCCAAACCAGTGACCCGGCCGGTCGCTGACCTTTTCGTGACCTCGATGCGCGCCAAGTGCGGCATTCCAAGCCGGGCCGCCAGCGTCTTCCATGCGACCTCGCGCGTCCAGCTCCGCCACGCCGACCGGCGGTCCGCCTCGGCACCACCCCCGGACCGGACCACGACCAAGGCCAGCACCTCCTTGCCACGCAACCACCTCTCCAGTGTGATACCGGGCAGAACGGTGGCACGAGCCACGCGGCGGACGGTGTCATCCCAGCGTTCGTAGAGCGGAAGCTTCGGCGGCAGCGGCTCCGAGGCGTTGGCCTTGCGCGGGAAGATGCCAGCCCCGCCCGGGCGCGGGACGGCCTCGCCCCGGTCCCTGCTGACGATCCCCTGAATCTGGAGAACCGCAAGCGCGGCTGCCCTTGCCCACTCCGTCTTCCACCCCGTCTGCGGGGGCGGATCGAGGACGATACCTTCGAGATCGGCCAGGTGCAGGAGCTGATCTGCCTTCGACCCGCCGCCTCCGAGCACAACCCCAGCCGTCTCAAGCCCGGCAGCCCTGAGCAGCTGGCCGGCGAATGCATCGGGGGTCTTCGAACCGGGGCCAGACACGGCTCCCCCGCAGGCCTTGGCGACGGCACGGATCAGATGCCGCAGCGTGGCGTCACGCGGGACACCGAGCGCCCGGTGCACAAGCTCCGCATCAAAACGCCGCCGCGGCATCCATCCGCCCGGCTTACCCGTACCCATCAGTGTCAGTGGGCGTTCCCAGGCACACGCAACGCCCTTGAGGTACGGCGCCGCCCGCTTGGGGAATAGCGCGGCCGCGTCTTCCGTGTGTCCGCCGCACGTCGAGGTGTACATCGCGTCGATCGGCTTGCCATCAAACACAGCGATCAGCCCCGCCGTTTCGCGGACCGCCCGGCCGGTCAGAGGATGCTCCACGCCAACGCCGCCGTAGACCTGACAGGCCGGCGTCGCGCAGAGGTCGTACCCCTCATCTTCGTGATCTCCGACGTGGGCCACGGCGTAGGTGCGGGCCGCGACCGCCTGAGCCTTTAAAGCTGCGAGCTGCGGAAACGCGGACGGCCCCATCTCAGCAGGAACGACGCCCTCGAGATACGCCTCGATGTTGAGCTCGTTGATCACCAGGAGTTTGCCGTTTGAAAATCGCAGACGGAACCACCCGCGGTACCGCTTCGAACCCGCCGCGACCGGCCAGTCGTCAGCCGGTTCGAGGAAAATCCGGGCCGCTTCGACCTGGTTGCCCGCCATGTCACGGATCTGGACGGCGCCGTCAACGCCGGTCTGAAAGGCATCGGCAAACCCTAAAGACCGAAGTTTCCCCTTGATCCCGGCGGGGGCCGGGTCGGCCCACGTCACGGTCACCCTTTGGAGGTGATCCTTCCCGGTGCTGCGGCCAATCTCAACCACATCGCCGAGCTTGACCCGCAACAGGGCGACGGCGGAAGCCGCGCCCGCCGGATCTTTCCAGGCGCCGACCTGCCACACCGGCCTCTTCACCGGTCGGATCGTCAGCGGCCCCCACACCCACGTCTTCTCGGCGTTCCACCTGACCCGGTACGGCCGGCCCGGCTGGGGAAACACGAACGGCTTCGATGTGCGGGCGAGCAGCACGCGGATCAGTGGTGGAGCCGTATCTGAGGTGGGCGCCGGGACAGGGGTCACCGGAGCTGGCGGAGGAACGGGAGATGGCGTGGCAACCGGCTGAGATGGGGCTGGCGCCGGCGTCGCAACCGGAGCTGGTGTAGGCACAGGCGCGTGTTCCGCATGGGGCTGGCCCCCAGGCCTGGCGGACGAGCACGCTCCAACAGCGGCCAGCGCGAGAACGATGAGCCAGCGTCTCACCGGCCGCCCCGCTCGGCGGCGTGAGCCAGCCGTTCCCTCCGGTAGTCGCCCCCTCTCAGCTCGACCCTCCGGCACATCTCGTACAACCGGGACCGGATCCGCGCTGAAACCCGGTCGGCCAGCGCTTCGCTTCCGGCCGCCGGGGTATCCGTGAAATTCGTTGTAAAGATGGTGATCCGCCCCTGAAGATAACGGGTATTGACCAGATAGTAGAGCAGGTCCATGACCCACGGCGTCACCTTGCCCGCGCCGAGCTCGTCGAGCACGAGCAGCTCGGCCCGGATCAGCGGTTCGAGGATATCCCGGCTAGATCCCTGGCCCCCGAAGGTCATCTGGATCTCGAGCACCAGAGAGGTGAAGTCTGCAAACCGTCCCCGGACTCCACGCGACTCGATCAGCTCACGCAACGCAGCAACGGCCAGATGGGTCTTCCCGGTGCCCACCGGGCCCATGATGAGCAAGCCTTTTTCGACGTTCGGGTAGAGATCGACGAACTCCTGGACGATCTTTTGTGAACGCTTCAGCGTCGGATCGGCGGGGTTCCAGATCTCAAAATTGCTGAGGGAACAGTGCCGGTACCGGGCCGGGATGCTCGCAGCCTTCAAAAGCCGCGTGGTCCGTTCGCGTTCGGCGCACACACACGGTTTGACCAGCTCGACACCGTTCTCAACGACCAGGACCCATCCCGTCCCCCCACATTCCGGGCACACGGCGCTTTCGTCAGCGTTCTTCGTCATGCGACGAGTATACCGTCGCATTCCCTGCACCGGCTACGCCAGGGAAAGGTGCCCGTGTACCGGGGAGCCGGGCTACTCGAGCGAGCGCGGCAAGCCCGCTCTCGGGTCCTTCGTGTACAGATCGGCGACGCGCCTCGCGGCCTCACGCCCGGCCGGCGAAACGACCTTGGGAACAACGATCTGAACGGTGTAGAGATGGTCGCCAAACGCCCGCGTCTTCAGGTTGCGTGCTCCCTTCCCCCTCAGGCGGAAGGTTTGGCCGGACTGCGTCCCCGGCGGCACCGTTGCACGCACCGGTCCGTGAATCGTGCCAACCTCGATCTGTGCGCCAAGATAGGCTTCGGAAAACGTGACCGGTACCGTCGTCCGGATGTTGTCCCCTTCCCGCTTGAAGAACGGGTGCGGCCGCACCTTAACCCTGACGTAGAGATCTCCAGTGCGGCCCCCGAGCGTCCCCTCGGCCCCCTTCCCCGCAACGCGGATCTTTGAGCCGTTCTTGACCCCTGCGGGGATTTTCACCCGCAGCCGCTCCGTCGAAATCACGACTCCGGCACCGTGACACGCCGGACACACCCGCCCGCGCACGTTCCCGGATCCGCCGCACGTCGAACATGTCACCTGACGTTGCACCGGAAGGACGGCCGTCGTTCCCTTGATGGCGTCTTTGAAATCGATCTCGATGCTCATCTGCTGGTCAGCGCCAGGACGCGGCCTGGGCTTGCGCCGCGCAGTCCGCCCGCCCCCGAAGATCTGACCAAAGAGATCTCCGAGATCTTCGAATCCGCCGGCCCCCTGGGTTCCGCCAAAACCGCCGAAATCGAAATGGAACGAACCGGCATCCTGCCACGTGCCAGCCCGGCGAGCGTAGGCGGACGGATCGAATCCCTCACCTCCGCCGATATCGACGCGGCCAAACGTGTCGTACTGTTTCCTTTTCTCAGGATCTGAGAGAACGGTGTACGCCTCCTGGATTTCCTTGAACTTCGCTTCAGCTTCCTTGTTTCCAGGATTGACGTCCGGATGGTATTTGCGCGCCAATTTCCGGTACGCCTTCTTGATCTCCGCAGCGCTCGCATCACGGGAAACACCGAGAATCGAGTAGTAATCTCCTGCCACAGCTCCCTCCGGTCAACAAATATGAGTGATCCCTTGTAAAATTTCAACCCCATCGGGGAACGGAGGACGCCTGGCACCTCAGACCGCGGACGTGGATCGGCGTGTCCCGCCCGTGCTCAGCGTGCGCTGCCATCTGGCAGCTTGAGGAGCTCAGCGAGCTCGGCGCGAGAGAGGCCGGCGACAACATTGTGCGTCGGCGCGACGACGGCATTCATCAACTCGCTCTTGGAGCGGATGATCCGGTCGATCCGTTCTTCGATCGTGCCCCGCGTGACCAGCTTGTACACCTGTACAAAGCGGTTCTGGCCGATCCGGTGCACCCGGTCGGTTGCCTGATTTTCCTTGGCCGGATTCCACCACCGGTCGTAATGAATCACGACCGATGCGCCCGTCAGATCGATCCCAACTCCACCGGCTAGAAGGCTGGCAAGGAGCACCCGCTCGTGCTGCATCGAGTTGAAGCGGCGAATGATGCGTCCGCGGTCCTGCGTCGAGCCGGTCAGTGTGAGGTGTGGAATCCGGCGGCGCGTCAGATGACGGTCCAGAATATTGATCATCGTCACGTACTGGGTGAACACGACGGCCAACTGATCGCTCCCAAGGGCCTCGTCAAGCAGCTCATCGAGGACGGGCAACTTGCCCGAGCCCAAGCGGGACGCAAACGCCGGATCGATCAGCCCCGGGTGATCGCACACCTGCTTGAGCCGGGTCAGGAGAGCAAAGATGTGGACGTAGGGAATCTCAGCATCAGGATCAAGGATCTGCTCGGCAATCGGCCTGACCTGCCGGTCATGGATGTCCCGGTAGAGCGCCTCCTGCTCTGGGAGCAAGCGGCAGTGGCGGATATCCTCCATCTTCGGCGGCAGATCGGTGAGCACCTGATCCTTAATCCGCCGCAGCGTAATCATACCGACCCGGCGCCGCACCCGGTCGAGGACATCGGCGCCCGCCCCTTTGAAACCGGTTCGGAAGCTTCGTTCGGAGCCGAGATAGCCAGGAACGAGCAGATCGACGATCGACCAGAGCTCTCCAAGCCGGTTTTCCAGCGGCGTTCCCGTCAGCGCAACCCGGTACGATGCTGGAATCTTGCGCGCCGCCCGTGAAGCCTTCGTGCGGGGGTTCTTCATCCGCTGTGCTTCGTCGAAGATGGCCACATCCCACTCTTTCGAGGCCAACGCCTCCACAGAGCGAACCATGATTTCGTAGGTCGTCAGGACGATCGCCGTCGCAGGACGCAGGTTCTCCAACGACCGTTCCGGCCCGTGGTACACCGCCACGGGAAGGTGGGGCACGAACCGGGAGAGCAGATCCTCCCAATGTTCCATGACGCCTCTCGGACACACGATCAGCGCCCTGGCGCCAGGATTCGCCTCGCGTACGAGGCAGAGCAACCCCATGATCTGATGCGTCTTGCCAAGGCCCATATCATCGGCCAGAAGGGCTCCGACGCCGACGCTGTAGCGCTGCCAGAGCCAGGCGAGACCCTCCCGCTGGTAGGGCCGGAGACGGCCAAGCATCCGGGGAGGATCGACCGGCTCGAGGGGCCGGCCCGGGCGGAGCGCGGCCGTCAGCGAGGCGATCGCATCCCCCACACCGGATACGGGAACATCCGCCTCGGCCAGCAGCCGGAGAAGCGCCACCCGGTCCCCGCGCAGCCCATGCGTGCGCGTGCGGGGCGTGAGTTTGAATCCGAGCCGTTCGAGCGGGCCAAGATCCGGCGCCCGGAGCAACATGTCACCATGGCGGAGGAGATCCGTTTCGAGCAGCTTGACGGTTTCCTCCCAGCTCAGCTCGAGATCGCCGGCCCTGAAGACCGGGCGGACGATGACGGCGTGTGCATCACCGGACGTGTGGATCTCCAAACGGGCAAGACCCGGTGTCGTGATGCGCGTGAAACGTGCCAGGGCGCCCTGAGGCCGGTACCACGGCTTTGTGGCAAGGACCGGATGGTCGAGCGTCAGGAAGTTCAGCGCGTCATGGCCGGTGAGAACGTGCTCCCCCTTTCTGAAGAATGGAACCAGGAATGTATCGGGGTCGAGCCGCCGGCACAGCCGCCGTCCGGCCCGCGTCCATCTGCCGAACGACGCGTTCTCGACATCGTCAAGCGGGACGAACGAGCCGCCGGGCAACAGGTATCCGGGGCTCAATCTAATGGAGAGTCCATCGAGGCTAGCGATCAGGGCGGGATGGAGGCGGGCTTCGGAGAGCTCCAGCCCTGCCAGCTCCCCTTCAAGCTTCAACCCATCGAGGCTGTACAGGATGGGCAAGGCGTGCGGCAGGATGGAGGCGGCCAGCACCACCGTCCGCCGACGTCCGGAGGGGAGCTGGATCTCGATCTCCACCTGATCGCCGTTGAGCCGGGCGACCGCTGTGGACGGCTGGTGGAGGGAGAGCTGAAGCTTGAGCGCAGCCCTGAGATCTTCTCCCGTCGCGTGACTAAGGTTGAGCTGCTCCTCGGCGTCCGGGGCGAGCGAGAGGAACGGCTGGCGCGCCCGCGCCCGCCAAACCGTGTTCGGTCCCATCCGGAGCATGGTCGCCCGAACGTCGATCCAGCGGAAGAGTACGGCGATCGCATGAGGGCACGGCGAATCTGTCGCACAGTGCGTGCAGCCCCACACCAGCCGGCCCCGCCTGTTGGCCACATCGATGTGAACAACACACTCCGGTTGCCGGAGTCTGCCCTCGATGCCGCTCCCCGTCCAAAGGATCCGGTCGACGTGGTGCGACTGGTACAGCCGAAACGCGCTCTCCGCCTGCGTCCGCGGCAGAAGACCAAGAAGACTCCCCCTTTCAAGGGTGACCAGAGGGGAGCGCGCGTGGCGGCTTGAATCGGACTTCCCCGGCGTCGTCATAGCCCTTCATCATACCGCCTTCTCCCTCATGATTCATCTTCCGGGCATGAGGGGTGGTTGCGCTGTGCGCCGCTTCTTTGCGAGACCGGTAGAAAGAAGAATGAAACGCAGAAGCGCAGTCATCCCTCCCGTGTCATCCTGAGTCGCGTGCCAGAGGCGCAACTACCCCCTCCCGTGTCATCCTGAGTCGCGTGCCAGAGCCGAAACTACCCCCCCCTGTCATCCTGAGCCGAAGGCGAAGGATCTGGGCGGGGGGCGATATTCAACACTGTCCCTATCTCTTCGTGATGCGATTGCTGTTCGTTGAGAGGAGGCGAACGTGCCCGCCCTGTCGGAACGCTCCCCCCAATGTTATCC
>WGCW01000186.1 GCA_015493585.1 Acidobacteriota bacterium | reverse complement strand
GATCGACCCCGTGCCGGCCATGCGCTCAGGCAGGAACGGACATCGCACCAACGTGAGCCCCGGTGGGTCTTTTTCCACGGGAGGTTTTCGTGTAGGATGATCGTCCCGGTGCCGCCGGGGCGACAATCGAAGATACTGCGTGCGACCCCATCGTCTAGCCAGGTCGAGGACACCGGCCTTTCACGCCGGCAACACGGGTTCAAATCCCGTTGGGGTCGCCATTCCTGTCGTGCAACGCCTCAGGGCGCCACGTCACAGCCAGAGCATCGACACCGCATCGAGCAGCCTCTGGGCCATCAGCCGGTTGTGGCGGTTGATCTCGTCCCGCCGTGGAATCGCTTCGTACGGGTGAGGCGGGTCGTGCAGCGTACGCGGCGGGTTCTCTCCCAGATGCTTCCGCCATCGTTCGATCCACGGCGCGGGAAGCGCTTCGAAGAGCGGATGGCCGAAGAGTACCAGATAGAGGATGGTCCAGATGCGGGGCGTCGCGGTCAGTGAGTAGCCCCCGCCGAACGTAGTGAGGAGATGGCCCTTGGCGAAACGGTTCGCGTAGCCGATGACACGTTGGAAGATGGTTTCGTAGGTCTGCGTCGTCAGGAGAAGATCGGCGAGAGGATCGGCATAGTGTGCGTCAGCGCCGGCCTGGAAGACGATGACGTCAGGGCGGAAGTATTCGAGCGCCGGTTGCGCCACCATGTCAAGGATTTCGAGGTAGCTGTCTCCCTCGGTAAACGGCTCCAGCGGTACGTTGAGCTTGAACCCCCGGCCCATCCCCTGCCCGAGCTCGTGGGTCCAGCCGGTACCGGGGAAGAGGTATTCGCCCGACTCGTGGAAGCTCAACGTCATCACGTGGTCATCGTCGTAGAAGATTGACTGGACGCCATCCCCGTGATGGACGTCGATATCGAGGTACGCGACGTGGAGACCGTGCTGGATCAGGTTCTTGATGGCGATCGCGAGATCGTTGAAGAGGCAAAATCCTGAGGCCAGGGCGGGCCGGGCGTGGTGCAGCCCGCCGCCCATCTGCAGGATCTTCGACGCCCGGCCTTCGGCGATCATACGGGCTCCGGTCAGCGTGCCGCCGGCGATTCGGGCCGCCCCGCGATCCATACCTGCTGTGACCGGATTGTCGGGCGTTCCCAGCCCATACTCGAAGCGGGGGTCCGCAGGATCGCAGCTCACGGCCGCGACGGCGTCGAGATAGCTCGCTTCGTGCACCATCCGAAGCTCATCGGGAGTCGCTGCATCGGGCTTGAGCAGCTCGAGTGGGATGTGGGCCTCACGGAGAAGGTCGAGCACCATCTCGATCCGCAACGGACTGAACGGATGATTGGCGTCGAAGGCGTACGCGCCGTACTCGGGGTGATAGATCGCTACCGGCATGACCGCTGGGGTGGCCACACAATATCGATGCCAGCCGAACAGAGCGCCTCGGCAAGAGGCCGGGTTTCAATCGAAGCGACGCGCAAGACCAGCCTCAACCGGCCGGACGGGCCGGGGTAACTGAGGATCGACTGAATGTTGACGTTCCGTTCACTGAGGAGCCCAGTCAGACGTGCGAGCTCGCCCGGACGGTCTGCAAGACTGACCTCCAAACGGCCGGAGGGACGGTGGACCCCAGTCAAACGAATCATTGCGTCGAGGAGGTCGATGCTGGTGAAGATACCAACCAGCTCGTTTTCTTCCAGGACCGGCATACAGCCGATCTTGAGCTCGCGCATCGTGCGTGCGGCGACCTCGACCGGGTCCAGCGGATCTGCAGTCGTCACGGGAGATTTCATGACCTGTGCGACAGTTGCCGAGGGCGGAAACGGTTTTGCCGCCAGGGAGCTTGTCGCCAGGCGGAGATCGCGATCAGTGATCAGGCCGGTCAAGGTCGAGCCACGCACAATGGGGAGGTGCCTGATGTTCTTTGCGTTCATCAGAGCATACGCCTCCTCCAGCGAGATGTCCGGCGATGCGGTGATTGGGTCCGGATGCATGATTTCTCGTACGAGCATGTGACCTCCAGAGTCAGGAGCTGGCCCCGGTTATGGAGAAACCGTCCGGAGCCAAGCCGATCCGAACGTCCTCATGAACGACGGCGCATGAGCCGGTGTCCCCATCAAGGGGAGGGTGCACGGTTGCGCGCAGTGCGGCGAGCCAAGGTACCTCTTCGATCAGTTGGGAGATCCTGCCAAGGAGCTCGCCAACATCGTTCCCGTCCTGGAGGCCAGCGGCCGCCACGGTCTCCTCGATGTCCCGGTCCGTCAACGGGGTAATCCGGATGATCGGCTTGATCCCCGGCACGAAGAGCTCGATGAGCGGGCCGAAATGAGGATCTGGATGCACGACGACGCTCATGGCAGGCCCGTCCTTCTCGAAGCTCGCGACTGGAATCCGGAAATGCTTGAGGATCGAATGGGCGCGCTCTTTATCGATCCAGACCAGCTCATGGTCCCTGCCAGCCGCTTCCAGCGCAGCCTTGACTGCGGCCCTCGCCGCTGCCGCATCGGTGTCGTCGTACCAGGCGAGGGTGCCTGCCTTTTGCCTCCGGAACGCCGCGTAGCGAACGGCCTTTGCCAGCGCCTTCGGCGCCGATTCCGGGAAGAGGTAGGTTGGAAAGACGTGGTGTGGGGCATCTTCCTGGGCTGGTGAAACGGGCTGGAGGGCTCCGTGGAGGCCCATGAAACACAGGAGCGTTGGTTTTGCAAAGCCAGTTGTGGTTTCAGCCGCGACATAGCCGCGGTGGATTGCCCGGGCGACAGGCTCTCCCGTGCACTCACCGATACAGGCAAAGCTGACGAGCAGGGCATCAACATCCTCGTGCTCCAGGGCTGTTTGCACGGCCTTCTCGTAGGCCTCTGGCGTGGCAAGAGGACCGAGGTCGAGGATGCCGGGTCCGGAGATCTCAAGACCCTGAGCCTCGCTTGCGTCGGCGAAGAGCGTGGCGACACCGCGCGAGTTACAGACGATGGCGACGCGGTTTCCACGTGGGAGGGGCTGGTGGGTCAGCAGCACGGCAACATCAAACATCTCATCCAGGGTCTCCGCCCTGATAATGCCCGCCTGGCGGAAGAGCGCCTCGACCTCGAGCTCGCTGCCGAACGTACCTTCGGTTCGACCAGATGCGGCGACCTGTCCTGCGGCGCTGCGGGCGCTCTTGACGCACAGGATCGGTTTGCGGTGGGTGAATCGGCGGGCAATCCGGGCAAACTTTCGCGGGTTGCCAAAGGTCTCCAGGTAGAGGAGAGCCATGTCCGTGTTCGAATCCTCCTCCCAGTATTGGAGGATGTCGTTGCCCGACACGTCGGCACGATTCCCGGCGGAAACGAAGCTGGAAAAGCCGATTCCGCGTTCGATGGCATGCTCCAGGATGACGAGTCCGAGGCCGCCAGAATGCGAGAAGAACCCGACCCGCCCGTACGGGGGGATTTCTGGGGCCAGGCTGGCGTTCAGATGGATCTCGGGATCTGTGTTGATCACGCCGAGGCAGTTGGGGCCGATGAGGCGGACGCCCTGGCTCCGGACGAGCCTGACGAGCTCCTGTTGACGGTCCGCACCTTCAGGGCCCGTCTCCGCAAAGCCAGCACTGACGACAACGAGCCCTTTAGCCCCGGCTGCTGCAGCTCGCTCCGCCACGTCGGTGACAGCCTCGGCAGGGACCGCGACCACGACCAGATCGACAGGTTCCGGCAGATCCTGAAGGGACGGGTAGGCACGGATACCGTGGACGGATTCAGCGTGGTTGTTGACGGGGTACACGGTCCCCTCGAAACGTGCGTGGAGGATGTGGCGGAAGATCATGTTCCCAATACCGCTCTTCTCCCTGGAGGCGCCGACAACGGCGACTGTCTTTGGCCGTAAGAGCGGGGTGAGCGAGTTGGCGGTGGCGATCCGCTCACGGATTTCTCCCCGTTCGCGCAGCGCCCGCGGGGCATCGATGGGAAACTCGACGTGGATCACACCGCTGTCGATACCCTGGTGGAGATCGAAGCCCGACGAGCGGAAGACGTTGATCATGGCCCGGTTTTCCCAGAGTACCTCGGCTTCGAATTCCACGTATCCGAACGTGGCAGCGATGCCGGCGAGACGTTCCAGGATCAGTGTGCCGATGCCCCGTCCCTGGTAGGAATCATCGACCAGAAATGAGACTTCAGCTGTCCGGCCGTCCCCGTACCCGATGTAGTCACCGAGACCGATGACACGCTCGTCCTCACCCTCGCCAACGATGGCGAGGAGGCAGCCGCGTTCGGTGAAGTCCCCACTGCACATCTGGACAACGGTCTCGTGCGGCACCTCAGCAATGGTCGCCATGAACCGCATCTGTAAGCTCTCACGGGACACCCGGCTCAGCAGATCCTTGACGAGCGGAACATCATCCGGTGTCGCCGGGCGGAGAAGCACCCCGAGCCCATCCTTGAGCAATACATGCTCGCGGTACCTCATGCCTTCGGTAATGATGCGAAACATAAAGGTACGTTACCATGGCATTCGGGGCTTGTCATGGCAAAAAGCGGCCGGGCCACATGGGCCCGGCCGGTGATGCGTCACGAAACCGTTGCTGTGGTTACGCGAGCGATTTAATTTTTTCAACGACCTCCGGGTTGGCGAGCGTCGTTGTGTCTCCGGTGTCCTGACCGGAGGCGACGGCCGCCAGCACGCGCCGCATGATCTTGCCCGAACGGGTCTTCGGCATGTCGGGCACGATCCAGACCCGGCCAGGCTTGGCGATCGGTCCAATCTCCGCCGCCAAGGTGTCAGACACCTTCTGCTCGATCTCCTTGCTGGCTTGGATACCGGGCTTGAGGGAGACGAAGACGTGGGGGAGCCGGCCTTTGATCGGATCCGGGACCGGAACAACGGCCGCCTCGCCGATCTCAGGAACCATCAGCGCAGCCGACTCGAGCTCCTTGGTGCCCAGCCGGTGACCGGCGACATTGATCACGTCGTCGATGCGCCCGAGGATCCGGAAGTAGCCGTCCGGCGCCTCGACGGCGCCGTCGCCCGCGAAGTAGGGCCAGTCGTGCCAGTCGGTGCTGTTCTTGTCAGCGCAGTACCGTTCGTAGTACTGCCTGACGAAGCGTTCGTCATCGTGCCAAATCGTCTGCATCAGACCCGGCCACGGGTTGCGGATGACGATGTTGCCGGCCTTGTTCGAGCCGCGTGGCAGCGGCTGGCCATTGTCATCGAGGATCTCTGGATAAATGCCGGGAACGCCGGGACCGGCGGAGCCGGGCTTCATCTTGTGAATCGCCGGAACCGTGGAGCAGAGGAACCCGCCGGTTTCGGTTTGCCACCAGGTATCGACGATGACAGCCTTCTTCTTGCCAACCACGTTGTAGTACCAGCGCCAGACCTCGGGCTCGATCGGCTCGCCGACGGTGGTCATGTGCTTGAAGTTGTAGTTGTACTTGGCGGGCTCGTCGGGGCCGACCCGGCGCAGGGCACGGATCGCCGTCGGCGAAGTGTGGAAGATGTTGACGTCGAGCTCCTCGGCGACACGCCAGGGGCGTCCCGCGTCCGGATACGTGGGGACGCCCTCGAAGATCACCGACGAGGCGGCCAGGGCGAGCGGCCCGTACACGATGTAGGAATGACCGGTAATCCATCCGATGTCGGCCATGCACCAGTAGACGTCCTCGGGATGGATGTCCTGGATGTACTTGGAGGTGCCCGTCACATAAGCCATATACCCGCCGGTGGAGTGCTGTGCCCCCTTCGGCTTGCCGGTCGTTCCGGAGGTGTACATTAGGAAGAGCACATCCTCGGAGTTCATCTTCTCGGGCTCGACCTTGGCGCCGAGGTACTTCGGGAGGATATCGTTGACGATAAAGTCGCGGCCCTCAACCAACGGCGTCTTGGCGGAGTACTTGCCCGGGTAGCGCTGCCAGATGAGAACCTTGTCGACCTTCTGGCCTTCCTTCTCGGCCTCGGCAACGGCGATGTCGGCCTTCACCTTGTGATCGAGGAGCTTGCCACTCCGATAGTAGGCGTCCTCGGTGATCAGCACGTGGCTGCCCGAGTCGACAATCCGGTCGGCACAGGCCTTGCCGGAAAAGCCCGAAAAGACCTGGGAGTGGATGATGCCCAGACGTGCGCAGGCCAGCATGGTGATCGGCAACTCCGCCGTCATGGGCATGTGCAATGTCACACGGTCGCCGCGCTTGAGGCCGCAGAAGTCTCTGAGAAGCATGGCGAACTCGTTGACCTTGACATAGAGCTCCTGGTAGGTCATGTGATGGATCGCTTCGTTCTCAGGCTCGGGTACGAAGTGCAGGGCGGTCTTGTTCTTGTACTTGGGAAGATGACGGTCCACACAGTTGTAGCAGGCATTGAGCTTGCCGCCGACGAACCACCTCCAGAACGGGGGCTTGCTCGTGTCGAGCGTCTTGGTCCAGTACTCGTACCAGTCCAGCATGTCGGCGTACTCCTTGAAGCAGTTGGGAAAATTCTGCTCCCCAAACCGCTCGAGCACGTCCTCGTCGGTCATGTTGGCCTGTGCGATAAATGAGGTTGGAGGAGCATAGGTCTCCTCTTCTTTCCAATGGACGGCGATTTGTGCCTCTGTGACGTTCTCGCCGCTTTTGTCCTCAGGCATAGTCGTACTCCTTTCCAGTCTTAAAATTTGTAAAGGGCGCTCAGCGCGATCTGATTACCCTTTGTCTCCGTCGAGTTGGGGCCGGTTTCCAGCTTGTCGTGGAGCCATTCGATCCCGAACCAGTACGGTCCGTAGGCGTAGCGAAGGTGCAAGTTGTACATGGTGTTCTTGACCCGGCCGTTGTTCCCGACCCAGGTCAGCACGTCCGTGTCGTCCGGATCGTCAACGCCGTAGAAGCCGTACAGGCTCCAGTGATCGGTCAGGTCATATCCGAGCTGCATCCATGCACCCCAGGTCGAGATATCGCCGAACTGCGTGATCGCTGTGAACTGCTGGCCCGCTCCCTTGGCAAAGTAGGCATTTCCATGCATGAGGAACCGGCCGATCTTGATTTTGCCGCCGATTTCTTCAGCCGTTCCTGTGATCTTGTTGTCGATCGCCGGATTCGGGTTGACGTTGTTGACACCGTTGAGGTCTTTCTCGTCCCAGTGGCCGACGATGTAGAGCTTCCACGGATATCCCGCAGATGTCTTGCCGCTGATGTTTAACCGTGCTTCAACCTGAGGGCGGAAGCCGACGTTTCCGGCGCTGAGCGTCGCGATTGGGCTTCCCGGACCGTTCCATGATCCCTCGAACACGCCCGCCTGGAGCTGCACCTTGACCGGGGCGTCCTTGCTGGTCAGCCCCTGCCAGAGGTAGATGCCTGGGAAGCGCCAGCCGACATACCCGGCCGAACCGTAGCCGAGAGGGAAGGCGATATGCGACGTCGAGATCGGCCACTCGCCAAACAGTGGGCTCCAATCTTGACCGAGGCGAATTTTGGTTTGCCCCTTGGTCAGCTGGATGTAGCCGAGCCGGAGACGGAGGTGAGCCTGCTGGTGGCTGAACGCGCCAGATCCATTGAACCCGCCGAAGAAGTCCGTTTCGATCAAGCCGCCAGCGTTCCAGCCTTGCAGCTTTGGACCCTTAAAACCGATATCCAGCCGGGTATTCCGGACGTCGCCTCCGGCAAACCAGCGGTTGTGCTCGTACTCCGGCGGCTTCGGAAACTCCGCGTTCTGTCCGTTGCCGAAGACGAAATTCTGATCCTGCATGTAAAACGACGTGCTGATGAATCCCTTAATGAAAATGTTCTCTTTCCCAATCGGCTTCACCCGCGATTCGACTTTCAACGTTTTCGGGAGTTCCTCGATCTTTTTCCCTTGGACAGCCTGCGTTTTCATCAACCCAGCGACTGCGTCGGAGAGCTGCTGGAGCTGTTCCTCCAGCCGCTGATTCTCGGCCTTTTGCTGCGCAAGCTCCTTCTGGAGTTGCTGGATCTTTGTCTGAAGATTCACAGCGTTGCTTTGTTGTGCGAGCGCCGGCCCAGCGAGCATGGCGAGCATGACCAACGTGGCCACAACCAGGGAAAGAAATCCTCTCGATTGTTTTCCCATGGACCTTTCCTTTCTATCTCTGTGGCGAGGGGGAATGCCTCGGTACGCGAAACACCGGGGCGTGGTCCTCTCGTCGGTTGATCTTGCTCATCCGGTCATCCGACCGGGAGCACAGTCTTGCCGTAGGTCTCGTTGAGAACCTCGGCCAGGGCCAGATACATGGCTGAAAGACCGCAGAAGATGCCTTCCCAGCCGGCAATGTGCTTGATCACAATGCCCCCGCCAGCCTCGCTCCAGGCGAGGAGCCAGAAGAGGATGAACAACGTGAAGAAGACGACCTGAAGCGCCTTCGCATGCTTGAGCGTCGCGATCCACATGACAAATGTGAAGAGACCCCAGAAGAAGAGGTAGGACACCATGCCACCCTTTGCTGCGGGGGTGAACCAGCCCCACTTGCCCATCAGGATTAAGAACACGAGGGTTTCCCAGAAAAGGCCGTATGAGGTGAAGGCGACGAGCCCGAAGGTGTTGCCCTTCTTCCACTCCATCCAGCCGGCGAAGATCTGTGCCATTCCGCCATAGAACATCCCCATGGCGAGGATCATTGTGCCTAGGGCAAAAATCCCGGCGTTATGCATGTTTAACAGGACGGTTGTCATACCGAATCCGAGCAGCCCAAGGGGCGCTGGATTCGCGGATTGATCGGTAAGTGTCACGGATTGCGCCATATCGGTCATGATCAAAACCTCCTCTATCCATCGTGAAACAAGCGGTCAGAAAGACGATTGAGGTGATCTTCGATCGAGCCCGTTACGGGAATCCGTGCGTAGGCCTGAGGGAAAGGCAATGCCAGTGCACCATGGGTAACGGTAGATACGTGGCCGTCGCCGTTGCCTCCCTCCAAATGCCACGATCGTCTACGTCATGCAAACGATCTTTTTCCTCATGCTAGGAGCTGAGAGGCAATGTAACTGGATATCCCTGTATTGTCAAGCGCGCATATGTTCCACCTAAGGTGAGCGACTCTTTCAGGCGATCTGGACGCGCCCACGCTGCCTCCCGCGGAGCCAGAGCCTGACGGCTCAGCCGGCCTACGGGCGGGGCGTCTCCTGTCTCTTGCGCTCTTTACGCGTGCGCCGATGCTCGACATGCCGCCGGGTATGCCTCCGCTCGCCGCAAACATCAGAACATCAAGATCTTGGCCATCCGTCAGAATCGCTCACCTTAGGTTCCAAATTCGCGGCGGTATCCGGCGGCGTCAAGGGGGAAGCACAGTGGACGGCTGTTCTCGCTTTGGCTGATGGCCGCATGGGCACGTATCTGTTCACCGGTGACGGATGGTGGCACGATCAAGCCGGTTGCGGTAGCGGTAGAATCGGCTCCATGGAGATCCATGAGCGCGTATCGCTCGTCGTGCGTTTTTTGGCCGAGGAGTATCCCGAGGCGGCGTGTGAGCTCGACTACCGTTCACCGTGGGAGCTCCTGGTGGCCACCGTGCTCTCAGCCCAGTGTACGGACAGGAGAGTCAATCAGGTGACGCCCGAGCTGTTCCGGCGCTGGCCGGGACCAACTGAGCTGGCCGCGGCGGATTCAGCCGAGCTTGAGGCTGTCATCCGCTCAACAGGCTTCTTCAGGAACAAGGCGCGGTCGCTGATCTCAGCAGCGCGCACCGTCGTCGCCGAGCATGGGGGCCAGGTACCGCGGGATGTGGACGCGCTGATCACGCTGCCCGGAGTTGGGCGGAAGACGGCGAACGTGGTTCTCGGGGAGGCGTATAGAATCCCGGCGGGCATTGCCGTCGACACGCACGTTCAGCGAGTGGCGCGCCGGCTCGGTCTGACCGGTGCGAAGACGCCGGCGACGATCGAGGCCGATCTCGAATCGCTCGTGCCGCAGGATCGATGGATCGGCTTTTCGTTGCGGCTCGTTCTGCACGGGAGACGGGTATGCACCGCCCGCAGCCCGCATTGCGAAACGTGCCGCCTCGAAGCCGTATGTGCAAGGGTTGGCGTCTGATGCGGGTGGCAGTCGGCACGCTGCGGCGGGCGAAGCTCGAGGCGGTTCATCGTGCTTTTGAACGTTTGGCGGACGTTGGTGTTTGGATGACGGACGGAATCGAGCTGATCCCAACCGATGTGCCAAGCGGTGTGGCGGCGATGCCGATGAGCGAGGAGGAGGGCATCGCGGGTGCCCGTAACCGGGCCCGGCGTTCTGGTGAGCTCGTTGATGCTGATCTGGCGCTCGGCCTCGAAGGGGGTGTGATCGTTGTGCCGGGAGCGCCCCCAATTCTGATTCTCCGAAACTGGGCCGTGGCGTGGGACGGGCGGACCGAATGGATTGGCAGCGGACCTGGCGTGCAGCTTCCCGCGAGGCTTGCCCGCGCCGTTCTCGGTGGTGTCGAGCTTGGTGAGGCGATCGATGTGTTTGCCGGCGCGCACGACATCCGGTCGGGGCGGGGAACGTTTGGTGTGTTGACTCGAGATGTGATGGACCGTTCAGAGGCGTTCGCTGAAGCGGTCGTCGCCGCGTTGGTGCCGTGGTACAACTCGCTCGTAGCCGAGGGGGAGGAGTGACGATGAGCTTCATGCGTCCCGGAGCTGGTTGGATCGAGGTCATCACCGGACCGATGTTCTCCGGCAAGTCGGAAGAGTTGATCCGCAGACTCCGGCGTGCGGCGATTGCGCGTTTGCGTCTCCAGGTATTCAAACCGGCCGTCGACGACCGGTTCAGCGTTGATGAAGTGGTGTCTCATTCCCACTGGCGCGTCCCGTCCGAGCCGGTCAAAACCGCCGCGGAGATTCTCGAACGAATGGATCCGAGGACCGAGGTCGTTGGGATCGATGAAGCCCAGTTTTTTGATGAGGAGCTTCCACGGGTTTGTTCCCATCTTGCGGACCTTGGCAAGAGGGTCATTGTTGCGGGGCTCGACACTGATTACCGCGGGGTTCCGTTCGGTCCGATGCCCGAGCTGCTCGCCGTTGCCGAGCAGGTTCAGAAGGTCACGGCCATCTGCGCCCGTTGCGGGGCGCCGGCCAGCTTCACACAGCGTTTGATCCCCTCCGACGAGCAGGTTATCGTCGGTGCGGGAGATCTGTACGAAGCCCGGTGCCGCCGGTGTCATGAGCCGGGCGGGCCCGTACACATCGATGAAAGGTGGTTGTTCACGCCCGATGATGGGAAACGGGAACGTTGAGATTTTCCACGGTTGGGAAAGAGATGGTTGACAACCATGTGAAATTATGTACATATACCGGGGTGGAGGAGGCCGATGAAAAAAACCGCAGCTCTGGCGGCCGTCATCCTTGCCGTTTCGGGGTTCACGTGGGGAGCGCCGCTGAAGTGTTCCCAGTGCCACGCTGATCCACAAAGGCTGGTAGCCGCTGGCCAAGCCATTGGGAAGACACTGACGCCCAAACAGGTCAAAGCCCTGACGGTGAACCAGGAGGGGTGCCCGGCCCATATGGGCTTGAAGTGTACCGATTGTCATGCCGGGATCGATCGATTCCCTCATCCGAAGGAAACCCACCTGAAGAATCCCTGCGTGACCTGCCACCGGGATATTGCCGAGCAGATGAATCACTCGGTCCACCGGGACCCTCTTGGTGGGTCAAGCTTTGTGCTGCAGTGCTGGGATTGTCATGGGGCGCACGGCATTTTTCCGGAGAATGATCCGCGTTCACCGATGTACCCGTACAACGTCAGCCAGGTCTGCCTGAAGTGCCACCAGCAGAGAAAGTACCTCAACGGTGTCCACGGCCAGGGTCTGGAACTGGCGGGGCTGACCGGCGCCGCGACGTGCATCTCCTGTCACGGCTACCACAACATCCAGCCCGCGAACGCACCCGGGTCACGAACGTCCAGGCGGCAGGTTTCCTTCACCTGTGGCCGGTGCCACGCCAAGATCGCCGAGGAGTACCGGAAGAGCGTCCACGGTGCCGCCCTCATGGCTGACAATAATCCGGACGTGCCGACGTGCGTCGATTGCCACAAGCCGCACCAGACGGCAGATCCGCGCAGCGCCCGTTTCCGTGCCGATAGCCCGCAACTCTGCGGCAAGTGTCATGCAGACAAAAAGATGATGAAGAAGTATGGGCTTTCAACGCAGGTTTTCTCGACGTACGTCGCGGATTTTCATGGAACCACGGCTGAGCTTTTCCAAGAGGTGACCCCCAATCAGCCGCTGAACCAGGCGACCTGTTACGACTGCCATGGTTATCACGACGTCTACAAGGTTGTTGGCGTTGGGAAGCAGAAGATTGAGGAGAACTTGTTGAAGCGGTGTCAGCGGTGTCACCCCGCTGCGACGACGAAGTTCCTCTCGGCATGGACAGGCCACTACATCCCAAGTCCAACGAAATACCCGTGGATTTACTACGTGAAGCTGTTCTACAAGTTCGCGATCCCGAGCATCGTCGGTTTCTTCCTGCTCTTCATCGCAACGGATGTCTACCGGACGTATCGACGTCATCATGGCGGGGGAGGTGCGTCATGATTCGCCGTTTTGAACGACGCCATATCGTCGGCCACCTGATCATGCTGGTGACGTTCACTGGCCTTGTGATTACTGGTTTTCCACAATTGTTCCCGAGGGCGGGTTGGGCGCGGGGCGTCACCTTGGTCTTTGGCGGCGTTTCGAGGATGCGGGCCGTTCACCACTTCCTTGGTACGATTATGGCGTTACAGCTCGTCTACCATTTCCTGGAGCTCCTGTGGTTCCAATGGGTCCGCAAATACCCCTGGACCATGATTCCCACTCTTCAAGATGTGAAAGACTTCAGACAGCAGATTCTGTACAACCTTGGGCTGGTCTCACACGAGCCACAGTACGACCGGTATTCGTGGCCGGAGAAGCTCGAGTACCTCTCGCTGGTCTGGGGGACGTTTCTCATGGTGGCGACCGGGTTGATCATGCTCTTCCCCATGCGGTTTTCCGAGTTCTTCCCGGGTCAGTTCATCCTCGCCGCGAAGGCTGCCCATGGCGGGGAAGCCACGCTTGCAGCGTTGGCGATCTTGACGTGGCATTCCTACTTCGTCCACTGGAAGCATTTCAACACGTCGATGTTTACCGGCAAGCTTCCCCGAGAGGAGTATATCGAGGAGCACCCGAGAGAATTCGCACGGCTCTGGGGAGGGGAAGCGCCGAAGCCGGCGGAGATCGATACGAAGAAGTTTGTGGTGTTCGTCGCCATTACGGTGATCGTGGTTCTTGCATGCGTTGCCTTCGCGATTTGGCTGCGCGCAGTTCCGACGGTTCTTCCAACGATTCATCCCTCATGATGGTGAATGCCTTGGACAGGCCGGGGCTGGAGGACCTACAATTGAAGCATGGTACGCCGTCTCGGTGAGATCCTGTTAGACCGTGGCCTGATCACGGTCGAGGAGCTGCACGTAGCCCTCGAAGCATGTCATCGTACCGGCGGGCGGCTTGGCACACAGCTGCTCCGCCGTGGTTTCGTTGACGAATCTGGTCTGCTGCAGGCGCTCTCCGAGCAGTTTCATCTGCCACCAGTGACGGCATCGACGCTGCGTGAGGCTGGGCAGCAGGTACGCTCGTTGATTCCGTTGGATCTGCAACGCCGGGCCTTCGTGATTGCGTTCGAGAGGCGTGGGCACGGCCTTTCCCTTGCCATGGTCAATCCGCGCGATCTGGAGACACGGGAAGAGATCGAGGAGATGACGGGTCTTTCCGTGCGTCCGTACGTGGCGACCGAGATTGCAATTCTCGAAACGTTGGAGCTGGAGGCTGATACAGTCGCCGATCTTGGGCCGGTCAAGGCGCGGGATCAGCTCCGGATTCCGGAAGCCCAAGAGTGGGATGCTCTCTGGCGCCGGCCGCGGTCCGAGCGGTCGCGTCTGCTGAGTATCCCGGGAAAACGGGCACGTCACCACAGCAGCCCAACCGCTCTCGCCGCATTCCCGGAGCTGACTCCGTTGCTTGAAGTCCAAGAGATTGGGGTGCAACATGCCCTCGACCCATCCGCATACCGTGCTGGGCTGCTGCACGTTCATCACCGGGATGAGGTTGGGAGATTGCTCGTTGAGTATGCCCACCGGCATCTGGAGCGCATTGTGTTGCTCTCATTGCATCGAGGCGCCGCACGCGGTTGGATGGCGAGTGGCGATGATCTCGTTCAGGACGACATTCAAATGCTGGAGATTCCCCTGGATCGTCACGGCCTCCTCGCCGATCTTGCTGCCTCGCCCAACGTTCACGTCGGTCCCGTTCCTCCTGGCGGGCCTGATGCGAGTTTGCTTGAGTCGTTTGGGGATCCCATGCCGGTTGAGATGATCATCCTCCCAATTCGGGTGAAGGGACGTGCCATTGCATTTCTCATAGGGGACGTACCGGGTGGCAAAATTCGGAAGGAAGTCATCACTGATCTGACTGATGCCGTTGAACGGGCTGGAGTTGCCCTGGAGATTTTGATCTTGAGACGAAAGATTTGACCTGGTGTCATCTCGCGTTTTGGGCGAGATTGTGCGTATAATCACAAGGGCATCGTTTGCCAGGGTGCTGCCGAAAGGAGGTGCTGATGAGATCGCAGGAACGCTACAGTGAGGTGTTTCTGGAAATGCTCCGAAGGGCGGCGACGCAACTGCCCGATGACGTTGTGGCCGCAATTCGGCGCGGAAGAGACCGGGAAGAGGATGGGAGTCTGGCGCAAAAGGCGCTGGATACGATCCTGATGAATGTAGACCTGGGGCGCGAACAGTCATCCCCCATCTGCCAGGATACGGGCACCCCGGTGGTTTGGGTCCATCATCCGATTGGTGTCAGTACCAGGATGATTGAAAAGAGCATGATTGAAGCGGTCCGGCAGGCCACGGCGCGGCAATACCTCAGGCCCAACGCCGTTCACACGCTCTCCGGGAAGAATACCGGGGTGGGAACCGGCGCTGGGATTCCATTCATGCACTTTGAGGAGTGGGATGAGCCAGAGATTGAGGTGCGGCTCATTTTGAAGGGCGGCGGGTCGGAGAATGCGAGCAGCCAGCACAAGCTACCGGACAACCGGCTTGGCGCTGGCCGCGATCTCGAAGGGGTCCGCCGGGTGGTCCTTGACGCCCTCGTTCAGGCGCAGGGAAAGGGCTGTGCACCGGGAACACTGGGGATCTGCATCGGAGGTGACCGCGTCTCAGGGTATGAAGAGTCCAAGCGTCAGCTCCTACGGCATCTCGATGATACGAACCCCATCCCAGAGCTGGCACGGCTCGAGGAGCAGATTTTCCGCGAAGGGAACGAGCTTGGGATCGGGCCAATGGGCTTTGGAGGGAAAACCACCCTCCTCGGTGTCAAAATTGGGACGCTCGATCGTCTACCGGCCTGTTACTTCGTCACGATCAGCTACATGTGCTGGGCCGACCGGCGCGCCGCTGTCAGGATTTCCGAAGGGGGTGATGTGACATGGCTGAGCTGAAGCTGCCTGTGAGCGAAGAGGAGATTCGCAAGCTCCGTGTTGGAGATGCGGTCGAGTTGACCGGACGCATGATCACCGGACGGGATGCGGCGCATAAATGGTTGATCGAGTCGTTTCGGGAAGAGGTGGCTCCATTCCTCAAGGACACCGTGATCTATCAGTGCGGTCCGGTCGTCCGGAAAAACCCCGATGGTTCGTACGATTTTGTCGCGGCCGGTCCGACGACCTCGATTCGCGAAGAACCGTACGAGGCCGACGTGATGTGCCGCTACGGTCTTCGCGGCGTCATCGGAAAGGGTGGCATGGGGCCGAAAACGCTTGAGGGTCTCGGGCGTTGTGGCGGCGTCTACTTTCATGCGGTTGGCGGCGCCGCACAGGTTCTGGCCCATGCCGTGAAGAAGGTCGAGCGTGTGTTCATGCTCGAAGAGTTCGGTGTGCCCGAAGCGCTCTGGGTGATTGACGTCGAGAAATTCCCGGTGATGGTTACGATGGATTCGCACGGCAGGTCGCTTCACGACGAGGTTGAGGCGGCTTCGCGTGAGAAGCTCAAGGAGCTTCTCGGGCTTGGAGCCTGACGTTTATTAACGAAGATCGACAACATCGAGGAGGTGAACATGAGAAATAAGATTACCGTGATTGGCGCTGGCCACGTTGGCGCAACCGCTGCGTACAACATCGCCCGAATGGAGCTCGGCGATGTCGTGCTGATCGATATCATTGACGGTCTTCCTCAGGGGAAATCCCTGGATATGTTCGAATCGTCTCCCATCTTTGGGTTTGACGCGAACATCAAGGGAACCAATGATTATGCCGACACCGCTGGGTCCGACATCGTTGTCATGACGGCCGGTTTGCCGCGGAAACCAGGGATGAGCCGCGACGACCTGCTCTTTAAGAACATGGCGATCGTCAAGGAGTGCATTGAGCGGGTCGCCAAGACATCCCAGGATGCCATCATCATCGTGATCAGCAATCCTCTGGACGCGATGGTCGAAGTTGCCCGCCGCGTTTCGGGTTTCCCGAAGGAGCGCGTCATGGGGATGGCAGGCATCCTCGATTCCGCCAGGATGCGGGCATTCATTGCGATGGAGCTCGGCGTCTCCGTGGAGAATACCCACGCGTTCGTGCTTGGTGGCCACGGCGATTCGATGGTTCCGCTGCCGCGGTACTCGACAGTTGCTGGCATTCCGATCACCCACCTACTCCCTCAGGACCGGATTGATGCCATCGTCGAGCGGACTCGCAAGGGCGGCGGTGAAATCGTTGGCCTGCTCAAGACCGGATCGGCGTACTATGCGCCGGGCCTTGCTGCAGCACAGATGACGGATGCCATCCTGAAGGACAAGCACAAGATTCTCCCGTGTGCGGCGTACCTCGAGGGCGAGTATGGGCTCAACGGCATCTATATGGGTGTTCCAGTGCAGCTGGGCCGGAAGGGGATCGAGAAGGTCATCGAGATCGAATTGACCGATGAGGAGAGGGCTGCTCTGAACAAGAGCGCCGACGCGGTCAAGGCCTTGTTTGCCAAATTCCCGGCCGATCTTACTTGAGGCGAGTGAAAAATCGGGGGTGGGCGTCCGGCCAATGATTCCATGGTTGGTACGCCCGCCCCTGCTTTGACCTAAAGTTTGCCTTTGCCGTTGTATCAGGCCCACACACTTGACAGGTGGCTGTCGTTAAGCCTATTGTAGGAGAGAGACAAGGGGGTATGGGCCATGAAAAGAGTTACAATTGGGGTGGTTGCCCTGTTGGTGTGTGGAGTGCTTCTGGCAGCCGGGAGCTCGGAGGTTGCCAATCTGACCCGCGGTCAATTTGCACAGCTCCTGTTGAAGGCCCTGGCGACAAAGGAAGCCCCCGCCCTTTCTCCGGCTGAGGCGATGACCCGTGTGCAGAAGCTTGGCCTCATGCCAGAAAGCTGGAAGGCTGCGACCGTGCTCGATCACGCCGAGCTCGCGCAGGTGCTGCACGTGATGGGAATCAGCTACGTCCCCAACGATCCTGAAGCGCCGGTCTCCCGGCCGTTCGCCGAAGCGCTCCTGCGGCGGTACCGGGATCAGATTATTCATCGCCGAGGATGGGTGCTTGGACATGGCTTCTCGCAGGACGATTATCTCGACGGAGATCATGGGGAAGGCGTTGTGAGCCCATCGAAATTTTAACGTTCCATCGGCTCGCCGTTGGACGTGGCCCACATCAGTGCGATCGATCCAAAGATGATGTGTACGTTTCGGGAGGCCTCACCGGTCTCCTTTTTTTCGTGCGCCCGGTACACCCCTTCTGGCCTCCGGTGAGCGATTCTCTCAGGCGATCTGTGCCAGTCTCGTGCGCCCGTGTTACGTGTGCCAATGGCCGACGTACCTCCGGCCATGCCCCCGTTCGTCGCACGCACCAGAGCATCAAGATCCCGGCACATCTCATTCGCCAGAATCGGTCACCTGAGGTCTGAAAAACTCTCTCGACCAACAGGAATGGGACGATATGGTAAAGATCTTCCGTAACCCACAACGTCACGTAGCGTGAAGCACATTCGCGTGTGGCCGTGTTGGTCCACTGTCGTGGTGCCCCGGTGGGGCACCGGTACGGTGGACGAACAGGCATTCGGGTATCGTTTCCCCGGTTTCTCGATGTTTCGTGTTATCAGTATGTTACGCTGATTTCTCCCACGTGACGCAAGTGCTGTTAGTTGAGAGGAGGCGAAGCCTTCCCTCCCACTGTCATTCTGAGGAGGCGAAGCCGACGAAGAATCTGGGTGGGGGGAATGAGCAATTCTCATTTGCCGGTTCGCCGCTGCTATTGAACACTGTCCCCAACTTCTGATGAGCCATCGGGAGAATTTAACCGCGGAGGGCGCAGAGACTGCTGAGAGAAGGAAGCTGCCTTCGATCTGGTACCCCGGGTTCTGTTCTTGGGCCGCCTATTCAACACCGTCCCCAACTCCTCACATTTGGAGAACGTAACCGCGAAGGGCGTGGAGGTACGTAGAGGGAGGCTGTGATAAGTACAAGACCGTCCTCAACTCTGAGGTTTTGGCGAGGTCCGTCAGCGCGTCTTGGCCACAGAGGGCGACAAGGCATCGCCGGTGCATCCGAGTCCCCCGCCCAGATCCTTCGCAGCGTGCCTTTGGCACGCCGCTCAGGATGACAAGGGGGGTGGTTCTTCTGAGCACCCACATGCCCCAGTGTGGGGCACCGAGACGATGGACGAACAGGCATTGGGGCACGATTTGTTCGGTTTCTCGAAATGTGGCTTTGTCAGTAGGTTACGCTACTTGCTTCCACGTGATGCGATTGCTGTTAGTTGAGAGGAGGCGAGATCCTTCGCGGCGCGCCTTCGGCGCACCACTCAGGATGACAAGGAAGGGTGTCATTCTGAGGAGGCGGAGCCGACGAAGAATCTGGGCGGGGGGAACGACCGCGGGGAGGATTTAACCGCAGAGAACGCAGAGAGCGCTGAGAGGGGAGAGTGCACTATTGAAGAGTGTCCCCATCTCGGGCTTCATTCTGTGGAGGCGAGATCCTTCGCCTTCGGCTCAGGATGACAAGGGGGGAGGTGTCATTCTGACGAGGCGAAGCGTTTCCCCCAATGTCATTCTGAGGAGGCGAAGCCGACGAAGAATCTGGGTGGGGGGGCAACATTTCTGTTTTTGGATTCGGGGATATGTAACAGTGTCTGCAACTCCCCTTGACTCAACATCCATCTGGAAAACGCAACCGTGGAGGTCGCAGAGGCTCGCAGAGAACGGCTCAGATGAATTCAACACCGTCCCCTGTTCATGTGGCCGCTGTTCCCAGCACGTAGCCTTCTGGGCCCCCACCCAGATCCTTCGCCTCCGGCTCAGGATGACGAGGGGAGTGAAGCGGTCAGGATGACGAGGGGAGTGAAGCGGTCAGGATGACGAGGGGAGTGAAGCGGTCAGGATGACCGCTTTCCCTGTCATCCTGAGCGCCGCGCCGGAGGCGCGCGGCGAAGAATCTGGGCGGGGGCCTTATATGCGCCGGTTGTGTTTTGCCGTAGTTTTTACTCTCGACGTACAGAAGAGCGGCACGGTGAAGATCCTGCGTAACCCAGGAACGTAAGGTTGCTTGAAGGACATCTGTGCGGATGCGCGTTCGTGCATTGTCCTGGTGCCCCGGACCAGGACATGTGGGTGCTCACGAGCTCGATGCCGCCAGACGGCGAAGCTCCTCAAGCACAGGTTGAAGATCTGTAATGCCTTTCTCGGCGGCGAGCTCCTTGAGGGTGCCCCAGTACGGTTCGCCGCACCTGATGCAGACGATGCCACGCTCCGAGAGGGTCCTGACGCTTTCCGGGAGCTCCCGGACGAGGTCTTCGATCAAGATGTCTTCCGTAATCTCCATCAATGTCCTCCAGGTTGGGCCGGCCCACGCTGGCCACGAGCTGGGAATCACGTTAGACTTTCATCGCCAGGCTGTCCACCGTACGAGACGGGGGACGGAAAGGAGGATGAGGATGAAGATTGAAAAGGTAGGTGTCGTTGGGTGCGGTCAGATGGGTGCTGGCATCGTGGAGGTCATTGCCAAGGCTGGATACGACGTGGTTGTGCGCGAGGTTAACGAGGATCTCCTCAAAAGGGGCATGAGCCGTATCCGGAAGAGTTTGGATCGCGCGGTGTCGAAGGGCCGGCTCGAAGAGGCGGCTCGGGATGCAGCGTTGGACCGGATCACGCCGACGGTCGAGCTCGGGGACTTTGCCTCCTGTGACCTGGTGATCGAAGCCGTCGTTGAGGACAAGGACCTCAAGATGGCGGTCTTCCGGGAGCTGGATGGGATCTGTAAGCCGGAGGCGATCTTCTGTACCAATACATCCTCGCTGGTCGTGACCGAGCTGGCAATGGCAACGCAGCGGCAGGACCGGTTTGCGTGCCTTCACTTCTTCAATCCGGTTCCGGTTATGAAGCTCGTTGAGGTTGTTCGGACAATTTTGACGTCTGATGAGACCTTCTCGACGATCTTCGAGTTTGCAAAGTCCGTGGGGAAGACGCCGGTCGCCGCGGTTGACAACTCGGGGTTCATTGTCAACAGGCTGCTGATTCCCTATCTGCTCGATGCGATCTCGGTGTACGAGCAGGGCCTCGCATCGCGTGAGGACATCGATACCGGGATGAAACTGGGGTGTGGACATCCGATGGGACCACTGACGCTCTGTGACTTCATCGGGCTCGATACGATGTATCACGTGGCAGAGATCATGTTTGACGAGTACCGTGAGCCGAGGTTTGCCCCTCCCGGACTGCTCAAAAGGATGGTCCTTGCCGGACAGCTTGGGCGTAAGACGGGCAAAGGTTTTTACGAGTACGAGTAGGGCGGAGCGCCGAACCGGGTGGCTGGCCCGACAACGCCTCGCAAGGAGGTTGGAAGATGAGTTATGAGAATCTGAAACTCTCAAATCGTGACGGAATTCTCTGGGTGACGGTCGATCGTCCGTCCAAGCTCAACGCGCTCAACGTCGCCACAATGGCAGAGCTCGATCGGGCGGTCGATGAGATTGAGAACGACGATCAGATCCATGCGGTCGTGATCACCGGAGCAGGTGACAAGGCGTTCGTCGCAGGTGCGGATATCGCTGAGCTGAACACGCTTGGACCGGAAGAGGCCAAGGAATTTTCGCTGCGTGGCCAGCGGATCTTCGCCCGGATCGAGGGGCTCTCCAAGCCGGTGGTCGCGGCGGTCAACGGCTATGCCCTCGGCGGCGGCTGTGAGCTCGCCATGGCGTGTCATCTCCGCATCGCCACCTCGAACGCCGTCTTTGGTCAACCCGAAGTGAAGCTGGGTCTGATCCCTGGCTATGCTGGGACCCAGAGGTTGCCCCGGCTGATCGGGAAGGGGCGCGCGTTGGAGATTCTCCTCACAGGGAGGAATGTTTCGGCCGAAGAGGCCGAGAGAATAGGTTTGGTCAATAGGGTCGTTGAACCGGTTGAGCTGACACAGGCGGTCACTGATCTGCTTGGGGCGATCCTCCGCAACGGTCCGCTTGCCGTCGCCCATTGCTTGGAGGCCGTGCAGTACGGGCTAGAAATGTCGTTCGATGATGCAAGCCTCCTCGAAGCGACACTCTTTGGGTTGTGCGGCGCGAGTGAGGAGATGGCGGAAGGGACCGCGGCATTCCTCGAAAGGCGGAAGCCGCAGTTTAGGAGCGAATAACATGGTTCGAGCGCTTGTAGGCCTGTTTGCCAAGAGCCCCTTCAAACCGCTTCAGGCTCACATGGAGAAGGTGATCGACTGCGTCGAGATGGTTCCGACGTTGATGGAAGCGGTCGTCGAGGGTGACGGCCCCCGGATCAAGGAGCTCCGTAAAGATATCACTCATGCCGAGCACGAGGCTGATATTGTGAAGAATGAGCTCAGACAGAACCTCCCGAGGACGCTCTTTATGCCGGTGTCCCGCGCCGATCTTCTCGAGCTTCTCCACGATCAGGACGACATCGCGGATGGAGCAGAGGACGCTGCGATCCTTGCCGATCTCAAGATCCTCGATGTCCCAGTTGAGCTGAGGCGTCAAGTGATCGAATTTGCCGAGATCTGTGTTGAGACGGCCCGGTCGGCCCAGCAAGTCGTCGGCAAGCTCGGAGAGCTTCTGGAAACCGGGTTCACCGGTCCGGAGAGCGATGACGTGATGAAACTGATCGATGTGGTTGGGGAACAGGAATGGGAGGCTGACAAGGCTGCGTTCAAGCTGATCAAGGCGCTGTTCAATTGGCCGGAGAAGTTGCATGAGCCGGACCTGTGCGTGTGGATGAAGCTGCTCGAAGCGTTGGGCGACATTGCAGATGCCTCCGAGCAGGTTGCGAACCATCTGCGTTTGATGCTGGCGCGGTAAGGATCCGGTCATGATGACGGCGCTGTTCGTTGTGGCCGTTGTAGGTGGTTTCTACATGGCCTGGAATATTGGGGCCAACGACGTTGCCAACGCATTTGGCACGAGCGTCGGCTCAAAGGCCCTGACGTTCAAACAGGCTGTGTTCGTGGCAGCAATTTTCGAATTTGCCGGTGCCATCCTCGTTGGTGCCCACGTGACGGGCACGATCCGTTCCGGACTGTTCGATCCACGGTTGCTGATCGGCCGGGAGACGACGCTCGGCATCGGTATGGTGGCAGCACTGCTCGGTGCCGGTATCTGGCTCCAAATTTCGACGCACATGGGGTATCCGGTATCGACCACGCATTCGATCGTTGGCGCCATCGTTGGTTTTGCGCTGGTCGTTCTGCCGTTTCATGCAATCAAGTGGGGGCTGGTGGGCCGGGTGGTCGCCTCATGGGTGATCTCGCCGATTGTCGGGGCGGTTCTCGGCTGGCTGATCTTCATGGTGCTCAAGGCGTTGATCTTCAACCGGTCCAACCCGCTTGTGCAGTCCCGGCGTGTGGCGCCGTTTCTGCTCTTTACGGTCTTTTTTGTGCTGTGCATGAGCTTCCTGTACAAGGGGCTCAAGCAGCTGCACCTTGATTTTGGGCCGCTTCACGCCACCATTATTTCGGCATCCGTTGGCTTCGTCGCGGGGCTCGTCGGTTGGGCGCTGCTCAAAGGTTTCAACGGAACGGTTCAACCGTACGGCCAACGTCTCGGGGGAGTGGAGGAGCTCTTCCGTCATCTGCAGATCGTGACTGCGTGTACGGTGGCCTTTGCGCATGGCGCCAATGACGTTGCAAACGCCGTCGGACCGTTGGCAGCGGTGGTGTCGCTGATCAAGAGCGGTCAGGTGATGTCACAAGTGCCTGTGCCGGTCTGGGTTCTCGCCCTCGGTGGCGCCGGAATCGTGATCGGGCTTGCAACGTTTGGATACCGGGTGATCCGCACCGTTGGAACGAAGATTACAGCCATGAACCCCTCGCGGGGATTCTCAGCGGAGTTCGGTGGTGCCATGACGGTTCTTTTCGCGTCACGTTTGGGTCTGCCCATTTCTACGACGCATGTCATCGTTGGATCGGTCATCGGTGTGGGGGTCGCACGGGGCGTGGCGGCTCTCGATCTGAAAGTCATCAAAGAGATTGTGGTGACCTGGGTTGTCACGGTACCCGCAGCGGCGGTTGTCAGTATCGCGTGTTACTACGTCCTGAGCTTGGTTTTTCTCTGATGCGCCGTCCCCGGCGGTTTCAATGGCATATCTTGCTTCCAGGATGACGTGCACGTAAGATATTGAAAGAGATTGGGACAGCAGGGAGGCCGGTGTGGCGGACGAAGAGAAATCTCCAAGGCCCATAAAGGTTGTCGACCGCCGGTGGTTCACCCAGAGCGGAGAGCCACGGGAAGAGCTTCGGACGGCGGAGGCCGGTCAGCCGGTTCATCAGACGACCCCTGGGGCCGGTGCAGTTCCCACACCAACTCCGGAACATGAGCCGGCTTCTGGGTCGGCTGCCGTGGCCGGTGAGCCTGGGGAACGCTCCGAGGAGTTCGCTCCAGCCCCGGGCGATTCCCGGGCAAGCCTGCGAGAGCCGCCGCGAGCGAATGGCCAGGCAGCAGCTCGACAACAGTATGGATTTGCCACACTGGTCGAATTCCTCGCGCAACAGGCAATCTTGCTCCTCACGGGGGCCGAGGGGGTCGAGCCCAACAGGGACCAGGCCAAGATCTTTATCGATTTTCTCGGTACGCTCGGAGAGAAAACCAAGGGAAACCTAACGAACGATGAGAAACGGATGCTGGATGAGGTGCTCTTCCAACTGAGGGCGGCGTTCGTGCAATCGGGACGATGAAGAAACGCCTTCTCCTCATTTTGATCTTGATTGTTGCGGGGGCGTTGCCTGCCCATGCCGGCCCCACGCTTGGAGAGCTGTGGTTTAAGGTTCAGAAGTCCCTGAATGCAAAAGATGTGGAGTCACTTCGATCGAACGTGGCGGGTGTCGAGAAACGGGCCCGTCAGCTTGGGGTGAGACATCTGACACCGTATGCGCGTGCTCTTGCGGCGTGGGCCGCTCATGAACCGGGCAAGATTGGTGATGTGGCCGCCAGGCTCGCCCGTGGTCTCGATCCGGGAGAACCCTCCGTTTGGTTCGTCTTGGCGCGTCAGGCATGGTCGGATGGAAAGTATGGGAGCGCTGTCATCTCATACGGCAGGGGATGGTTGACGGCGGTAACGAACGCCCTGAGCCGGCGTGAAGTGCTCGGATCGCTCGTGCCATTTCTTTTGATGGCCCTCGGGGGCGTATTGTTCGTCGGCGTTCTCCTGATTGCCGCTCAGTTTTTCACAAGGATGTACCATGATGCGCATGAGCTTGGCTCGATCATCTTCAAGGGGCCTGATGCGGCCGTGTTTGCCGTCGTCATCGTGACCCTGCCGATTTTCGCGGGGCTCGGCCCCGTGTGGCTGGTCGCGTATATCTTTGCTTTGACCTTTCCCTATCTTCAGGGGAAGCAACGGGTGACGAGCGCCGTTGTATGGGTGCTCCTTCTGTGCATCGTCCCATGTCTCAACGTGTGGGAACATTCAGGACTTCGAGATCTGCCCCTTTCCCGGCGGGTGGTGGCCTCCTTACAGGACAAGCGTTTAGATCCAGCGATGGTTCAGGAATTCGCTGGTCTGGAACCCAAGTTGAAGAAGAACGCCGAGTATCATCTTCTCCTGGGCGACGTCTTCCGTCTTCACGATGATGCCCCCAGTGCCAGGGTCCAGTTTCAGAAAGCTGCCGTGGAGGCTCCCGGTGATCCAAGGCCACTGATCTTCCTGGGCAACCTGGCTTTCAACGAGGGGAACCTTCCCGGCGCCATTCAAAGTTACAGCTTAGCGATGAAGAGGAACCCAGCCGAGCCGCTGGCCTACTACGATCTTTCATTGGCACTGGATCAGAGTTACAGGTTCCAGGAGGCCGACAGGATGAGGAGCAAGGCCCGGCAGCTTGGAGGTGAGCGCTTCAAGCAGATCATCGGGGATGGGCCGGCGGCCATGCCGGTAGACCCGTTGGTTGGAGAGCATGACATGCAGCGGCTCCTGACAGCCATTCCACGCAGCGAGCTCGTTAGTCTGGGCATGATCCCAGGGAGCATGTGGTCCTGGAAGTGGCCGTTTCAGTCTCTGTCTCTCGTGATCCTGGTGACGGGTTTGTTGGGTGTGATCGTGGCTCTGATGAGAAAGCGCTGGATGTGGACGGCGCGTGCGTGCACGAGATGCGGGAAGGTCTTTTGTCCACGATGCCATGGCGCGTCTGAAAGTGAGGCCTATTGCAGTCAGTGCGTGTCCGTGTTTCTCAAACGTGATCAGGTTGCGATCGAGCAACAGGCGGCGAAGCTGGACCAGATTCGAAAGCGTCAGCAGCGCATGACGTGGACGTGCCGTATTCTGTCTCTCATCATTCCTGGGGGCGGAATGGTTGTGAAGGGGCGCTGGGAGATCGGGCTCCTCTGGAGCTTCGTTGCAATTGCCTCCGGTTTTCTGGCGCTCGGGTGGCTTCCCCAGGTTCTCGCTGAGATAGAGCCTCAGGGGAGCATCGTTCCCGCCCAGATCGTCCTGATCGTCATTCTTGCGCTGAGTTGGTTCCATACGATCCGGGCATCGTGGGGAGGGGTGTGATGGCGCTCGAGGGCACCCTTCGGGATTTTAGTTTCGCGGATATCTTGCAATTGATCTCGTTGCAACGGAAGACGGGAGTTCTGACCCTCAAGAATGAGAACGATGTCGTCACCATCTCATTCCTCGAGGGAAAGATCGTGGCAACGAGCTCCTTGAGCCAGAGAGCAGAGGACCGGCTCGGCCTCATTTTGCTCAAGCAGGGGGTGTTGTCTGAGGCAAACCTCGAGGTGGCGCTTCGCAAGCAGGAAGAAACGCTGCAGCGGCTTGGGCGGATTTTAATCGATGCCGGCATGGTGCCGCAAGAGGCCGTCCGGCAAGCGTTGGAACAACAGATCCTTCAGGTCGTCTACCGGGTGTTTAGGTGGAGTGATGGGGAGTATCACTTCTCTCAGGAGACGGATATCGACTTTGATAGGGATCTGATGACCCCGCTTGCCGTCGATTCCATCATCATGGAAGGCGCCCGGATGACGGACGAATGGCCGTTCATCAATCAGCGGATTCCAGACCATGCGATGATCTTCAGGAAGGTCGATCCGGGGAAGAAGTTGACGGTTCGTGAAGAGGCGGACGAGGAAGGGGAAGATCTCCTTGGGTTTTCTTTCACTGATTCGCCGCAGAAAGAAGACCGGCAGGAGCGCAAACCGGATCAAGTGACGCCAAATGAGATGTCGGTCTATCAAATGGTCAACGGTCACGATGCGGTCAGCGAGATCATTCTCAAGAGCGAGCTGATCGACTTTGAGACCTGCAAGGCGCTGGCCGAGCTGTTGGATCGCGGCCTGATTCGGGAGGCAACACCGGAGGAGGTCGCGCAGGAGCTCAGCCGGGCTCAGGAGCCGGTGCGGTCCAAAGGCTTGGGGATCGGCGCCGTGCCCTGGCTTGTTGTTCCTTTCCTCGTCTTGCTGGGTTTCTCACTTTCCATCATGCCTCAAAACCCGGTCAACCCAGCTTTCCACCTCAAGAGCAGTCTGTGGAATAGGTACATCGTTGAGAATATCTCCTGGTACCGCATCAGGCACCTCCTTGCGGCCGCTGAAACGGAGTATTTTGTCAGGGGTGTCTATCCGGAGTCGCCTCAGGACCTCGTTCGATCCTCCATGTTGCGCCCAAAAGACATTATCGATCCGTGGGGCCGCACGTATCTCATGGTCGTCCGGGGTCACAAGTTGCTCGCTGCCGGGACGGACGCCCGTGGAGAACCGGTTCCGAAGCTTCTCCTCTCGCGCGGATTGGCGTGGGAAAGTGCGTCCGGGCAAGCTCCAGGCACCCCGGGCGTCGTCCTGCTTGAATAGCTCAAGGTACGTGGCACGTTGGAGTTCCGCTCAACGTTTCTGCCATTTTTCATACTTGACAACTGGACGCTCAGGTTCTATATTGCTCCTTGGTAACGAAAACTGAGGAGGTTTCTATCATGTCCAGAATCATCGGCATTGACCTCGGGACGACAAATTCGGTCGTCGCCGTCATGGAAGGCGGAAAGCCGACCGTCATTCCCAATCAGGAAGGGAGCAGGACGACACCGTCCGTCGTCGCCTTTGCGAAGAACGGAGAGAGACTTGTTGGCCAGGTCGCGAAACGTCAGGCGATCACAAACCCGGAAAACACGATTTTCTCGATCAAGAGAGCCATGGGGCGCCGGTACGACGAAATCGTGGACGAGATCAACAACGTGCCCTACAGGGTCGTTAGGGGAGAGAACGACACGGCCCGTGTGGAAGCTCAGGGGAAGGTCTACTCACCACCGGAGATTTCCGCCATGATCCTGCAGAAGCTCAAGGCTGCGGCTGAGGATTATCTCGGGGAAAAGGTCGAGAAAGCCGTCATCACCGTCCCCGCCTACTTCAACGACTCGCAACGGCAAGCGACCAAGGATGCGGGACAAATCGCCGGATTAGAGGTTGTGCGCCTCGTCAATGAGCCGACGGCAGCCGCCCTGGCGTACGGGCTGGACAAGAAGAAGGATGAGACCATTGCTGTATACGACTTTGGCGGTGGCACCTTTGATATTTCTATCCTGGAGGTTGGCGAAGGCGTGGTCGAGGTCAAGTCGACCAACGGAGATACGCACCTCGGTGGCGACGACCTCGATCAGGTCATCATTGATTGGATGGTGCAGGAGTTCCGGAAGGATCAGGGCGTCGATCTTTCACAGGACAAGATGGCGCTGCAGCGGTTGAAGGAGGCCGCCGAAAAGGCCAAGATTGAGCTCTCGTCAACGATGGAGACCGAAATCAATCTCCCGTTCGTGACGGCGGATGCGTCGGGGCCGAAACACCTCAATATGAGGCTCACCCGCTCGAAGCTCGAACAGATGATCGATCACCTCGTAAAACGTACGATCGAACCGTGCAAACTGGCTCTCAAAGATGCCGGCCTCGAGGCCAAGGACGTCGACGAGGTGGTTCTCGTTGGCGGCTCGACCAGGATTCCGCTCGTGCAGAAGCTGGTCGGCGATTTCTTCGGGAAGGAGCCGCACAAAGGTGTGAACCCCGATGAGGTCGTTGCGATCGGGGCCGCGATTCAGGCCGGTGTGCTCGGTGGTGAGGTCAAGGACGTCCTGCTGCTCGACGTGACGCCGCTGTCCCTGGGAGTGGAGACGCTGGGCGGCGTGACAGACGTCGTGATTCCGCGGAACACCACGATTCCAACCAGGAAATCGAAGGTGTACTCGACGGCGGAAGACAACCAAACCCAGGTCGAGATCCACGTCCTGCAGGGTGAGAGGCCGATGGCGAAAGACAACCGGACCCTGGGCCGTTTCCATCTCATGGGAATTCCGCCGGCACCGCGGGGCATTCCGCAGATCGAGGTCACCTTCGACATTGATGCCAACGGCATTCTCCACGTTGCGGCAAAGGACCGGGCAACCGGCCAGGAGCAGAAGATCCAGATTACAAGCTCGTCCGGTTTGAGTGATGAAGAGATCGAGAAGATGGTTCGCGAAGCTCAAACGCACGAGAGCGAGGACGCGAAGAAGCGCGAGGAGATCGACGCGCGCAACAAGCTCGACGCGCTCGTCTACTCGACAGAGAAGCTTATTAATGACAATAAGGAGAAGTTACCCGAAGCGGAGCTCGGGACGATCAACGACGTGTTGGCTGACGCGAAACGGGCCCTTGAAGAAGGTGGCAAGGAGCGTCTTGAAACGGCGTACGAACGTTTGACGCAAGCGAGCCATCAGCTCGCCGCTAAGCTGTATCAGACGGCGGATGCTCAGGCTGCAGGCCCGGCTGCCGGACAGGGGGCTGCATCTGGAGCTTCCGCATCTCAGGCATCGGGTCCTGAAGAAGATGAGGTCATCGACGCGGAGTACGTCGATGTGGATTCGGACGGGAGCAACTGACGTCGTGGTACAGTGAAGGGGTGGGGGACCCACCCCTTCACCGGTTTGTGGGGGAAAGATGACGGTATCGTGGCCCATCATCAAAGAGCTCATGGTGTTGAAAGAACGGCTGAACGAGCTCTTCGACGAAGCTGTGATCGAGAGCAGTCTCGGGGTTGGAGAGCCGTCGAGCGGCCCGTTCTGCCCAGCTGCCGATCTGTACGAGACCGATAACGAGATCGTCGCCATCCTTGAAATCCCCGGTGCAGATGCGTCGTCGATCGATCTCCAGCTCAACGGGAACCGGCTCCGGGTCGCTGGAGAGATCGCACGTGAGGCAGAGGGCCGGTACGTGCGGATGGAGCGGCCGTGCGGGTCGTTTTACAGGGATTTTGTGCTTCCGCAGGCAGAGTTGTCCGGCTCGCCGCATGCTGAGCTCGAGAGGGGAGTCCTCACCGTACGGTTGCCAAAAGCGTCGAGCTCCCGGCGAAAGGTCACGATCATGGAGGATGGGGCATGACGTCGGAGCCCAGATATCGCATGATCTCGTGGGTCGCCGAGAAGTACGGTGTCCATCCCCAGACGCTTCGCCTCTGGGAACGGGAAGGGTTGTTGCGTCCGAGGCGATCCGAGGGCAATACCAGGTTGTACGATGACGAGACCTGTGAGCGGCTCGAGACGATTCTGACGCTGACCCGGGACCTTGGCGTCAATCTTGCCGGTGTGGAGATCATTCTCAACCTTCGTGAACAGGTACAGCACTTGCAGCGGGAAATGGAGATGCTGACAAAGTTGCTCCGCAAGAAGCTCGAAGAGGAGAAGGGAGTGCCACACTATCACGCCATTGTCCGGGCACGCTCGGGGATGATTCAACCGGTTGAAGACGAATGACGGCTCAGCGCCAGGTCTCCGACAGCGAGGCGGCAACGCTGAGGCGGTACCTTCGGGAGATTTCGCAGTACAGAACGCTGACGCATGAGGAGGAGCTTGAGCTCGCACGTCGCATTCAGGCTGGCGATGAAGAGGCACTTCGGCAACTGGTTGAAGCGAACCTCCGTTTTGTCGTGGCCTATGCGAAACGGTACCGGAATCCAAACGTCCCATTCCTCGATCTGATTCATGAGGGGAATCTCGGGCTGATTCAAGCTGCCAAGAAGTACAACCCCTTCAAGAAGGGGCAGGATGTCAAGTTCATTACCTATGCCGTGTGGTGGATTCGCCAGGCGGTTCTTCACGCGTTGGCCGAGCAGGCGGCGACGTTTCGCCTTCCCCAGAAGCAGGCGAATACGCTCTACCGTCTTGAACGCGTCCGCGGAGCTTTGACCGAACAGCTCGGCCGTCCCCCAACGGTTGAGGAGTTGGCCGACGAGCTCGGACTCAGTGTCGAAGATGTTTCCGTTCTGTCGAGAGTGAGCTTGAGCTCACTCTCGTTGAACGAGCCGGTGGATGCGGATGGAGATTCCGAGCTCGGTGATCTTCTCGAGCAGAGCGTGCTGCCCGATACCGACGAGCGCATTCTGCGCGAGTCGTTTCTCAGCGTGCTCGAAGATGCGCTCGCCGATCTGCCCGAGCGCGAGCGGAAAGTGCTCGAGCTTCGCTTCGGCCTCCATGATGATCAGCCGAAGACGCTCCGTGAGATCGGACGAATTCTGGGACTGTCGCGTGAGCGGGTTCGTCAGATCGAGAACCGCGCTTTGGCGAAGCTGCGGCGCAGCCACAAACGGGAAGCGCTCTCCGGATATCTGACGTAATCTGCCACGTTACGGCTCCTCGAAGAATGAGGCGATCGTAACTCCAGGATGATCGAAGACGAGGGCCGCGGGATCGTCTCCATCGATCCAATCTTCGGGTAGCATCTGGAGGTACTGCGGTTGCAGGAACCGTTTGCCCAGTAAAATGATCGTGCCCCGGTCCTCGGCCGAACGGATCAGCCGTCCCGCCGCTTGTACAACCCGTGTCATTCCGGGGATCAGGTAGGCGTATGCAAAGCCGTGGCCGTACTTTTCCCGGTAAAAGTTCCGCAACAGCTCCCGCTCCGAATTGAACTGAGGAAGACCGGGCGAAACGACCATCACCTGGGAAAGCATCTCTCCCGGATAATCGACGCCTTCGGCGAACATGCCGCCAAGCACGGCGAGGACGAGCACAGGCCGCCGGTTCTTGAGGGCATCGAGGATGGCGGCCTGCTGCGCTCCGGCCGTCCCGGGACGTTGGGTCAGGACGGCGTGAGGAACGGGCCCAAGGCGGCCGGCGACCCTATCGAGAAACCGGTAGCTCGGAAAGAGGACGAGCCCGTTTTTCTCTGGGTGGGCCAGGCGTGCGATCCATCCGGCAATGGCGTCGGCGTTGGCGTCCCGGCGCCGGTACGTTGTGTCAACATCTGGGATCACCATCACCAGGCGGTTCTCGGATGGAAACGGCGAGGTGACCTGCACGCTGTCCGTCAGCTCCTCCGGAAAGCCGAGCATCTTGTGGAAGAATCCGGCAGGTCTCAGAGTCGCCGACATGGCGATCGTCCCGGCGCTTGCCGAGATGATCGAGCCGAGAAACCGGGAGGCATCGAGACAGAGGATCTTGAGCGCATGGCGGCCATCTGCCGAGTGCCTGCCGATGAAGACGAACTCTTCACCACCGAGCCGGAGAACCTGGTGGAAGCGGGTGAGGTTGACGAACACATCCAGCAGCGGGTCGTTGGCTACCCACTGTTTGTGCTCCCGCATATACATCCAGTATTCCAGCATGGCGGCGTCGAAGGCGATCCGGAATGAGGCGACCTCCCCTTCCGGGATCTCGATCAATGCCTCGTCCCCTTCCGTGATGCCAGCGTCCTCTCCGGCGAGCCGCCGGATGAAGGCATCGAGCTCCTGGAGGATGTGGGAAACCGTATCGAAGACAGCGCCGTGATGCCTGCGGACATGCTCGAGCGCCCGTTGGATGGCGTCCGTCTCGAGCTCGGGGGAGTAGTACTCCCGGCTGCGGGCGACAAGATTGTGCGCCTCGTCGATGATCAGGATGGCCCGGCTCAGAGCGTTCGAATCGAGCAGGACATCGAGACCGAGCGCCGGGTCGAAGGCGTAGTTGTAATCGCACACCACGGCATCCATCTCCGCAAGAGCCTCAAGACTGACTTCAAACGGACAGACCTCATGGGCGGTGGCCTCGGCAAAGATCTCATCGGGATCGAGGTGCGGATGGTCCGCCAGCAGGGACGCCATCAGCCCCGAGCGGGTCATCTTCAAGCCGAAACTGTCGGCGTAGGGGCAGAGCTCTTCGTGGCAGATCATCTCTGTGTTGGCGCACATCTTCTGCTTGGCACGCAACTGCATGCTGGAAAACGGCACCGTATGCATCGCTCTGAGCGTTTCGACGGCGATTCGTTGCCCGAGCGTCTTTGCCGTCAGGAACATCACGCGTTGGCCGTTTTCAAGCGCGTGCTTGAGCGCAGGGTAGAGAACCGCAGCGGTTTTCCCCGTTCCGGTTGGAGCGGAGAGCAGCAGGTGCCGGCCCTGTTCAAGACTCCTGGCGACCGCATCGATGATCCGTGTCTGCACCGGGCGGGGCGACGCATGCGGAAAGGGGAGAGAGCCAGCGGCGTCGCGGAGACGGCTGACTTTCTTGAAGCGCCGCCGCTCCATGGCGAGGAGTTTGTGAACCTGCTGCCTGATGAATGCCTGGGCGGATTCGGGCGTCCAGGCGACCTCTTCGATGTGGAGCTCCTGCGTGACGATGTCGACGAGGAGAAGCCGGGCCACGGCTGGTTTTTCCGGTTCTGAGAGGAGCGCGGCGTAGACAATCAGCTGCTGGCGAAACCGTTCCGCGATCTCCTCAAAGTAGAGGTTGTGGAGATCAACCGCAAAGTGCAGGCTCTTGATCTCATCGACCCGGACGGCCCGGCCCCCGGAGAAGACGACGCCGTCCGCCCGGCCGGAGATCGTGACCGTCCACCCATCGACCTCGAGCGTGCGCACGACGGGGACCTCCGCCCGGTACTCGGGCTCTTCATTGCACGAGGCCTCCTGGACCGAACGATGGAGAGCCTGGCCAAGCCACATGCGGGCCAGCCCCGATCCGCCGAGGCCGATGACCCGGCGGGCCGGTCCGTCGATGAGCTCGCGTACGGATAGCTCGATGCGGTGATCGCTGGGGAGGATCGTTGCCATCGGGCGCATTGTAACGATCCCGGCGCGTGAGCGGTGGTGGATCAGCCCTTCGGGATCCGTCTGGCGTGTACAATGTTGCCCTCCATGTGAGGCTGTGGGAGGTGCGCATGCCGCGGGCGGCGAAATCCAGCAAAACCAAGGTCAAGCGTCCCCGGGTTGCGGCCCGGGCGAGGCGGAACCGGCTCACCGTGTGGCTCTTCATCGGCATGATCGTCGTTGTGCTGGTGGCGCTCCCCGCCTATCGCTGGATGTGGAGGCGCAGGGGGGCCAATGCCGTCCGCACCGGTTTGGAGCTCTTTGAGCACGAAGGGTGCGTGGCCTGTCATCGAACCGGAACGGGAGCACTCCGCTGGCGCGCGGATGGGGCGGCACCGGCGTCGCTGGAGGTGATCCGGGACGCCGTTGTCAACGGACGGCCGGAAGAAGCGGGTTTCGGCGTTGGGGATATGCCGGCCTACGGGAGCCGTCTGACCGTGCGGAAGCGGAACAACCTTGCGCTCGCTGTCGGTGTGCTGACGGGGCTTGCCGGTATTCCGGAAGACCCGGAGCTTGCGGCGGGTCACGATATCGCCCGGCAGATGGAGTGCTTCCGCTGCCATGGTCCTCTCGGGTCGGGCGGTGTTGCAAACCCTGGGAGCCTGTCCGGTGCTGTTCCAGGCTGGATGCGCCCGGATGCCGGCAAGGCCCTGAGCTCGCCCGATGCGTTTGCGGCATTGCTGCAATCCGGTGCGACGCCTAAGCGCGTGCCTCTGCCATGGGTGCCTGGCCCGGTGCTCAGGATGCCTGCTTTTGGGCCGAAGCTCGATTCGACGGAAACCGATCTCCTGAGACGTTACCTGGTTTGGCTTCACAACCGGTCTTTTGCACACAGGTGAATGGTCCCACGCTGCGTTACAATTCGATGCGTGCCCGGGGGCGCCCGGCAACCGTTTCAGATGTGCGGTTTCTGGGGCAGATGAGGCCTCCGGGACGGGGAGCGATGCATGTGGAAGAAACAAGCGATTTTGGTGTCGAGTCTGCTGGCGATGGGTGTTGTCGTCGCTGCGGCTCAAACGCGGGGGGGCTCTCCGGCGAAGGCCGTACCTTCGCTCCACGTGGACCACGTCGTCCTCGACGTGGGACAGGTGCTCGCCGGCCGCGACGTCGTGGGCACCTTCATTTTCAAGAACACTGGGAAAGTGCCGATCCGGATTCTCAGCGCGGCCCCCTCTTGAGGATGCACGGTCGCCGAGCATGACTCGGTGATCCCGGCAGGTGGGTCGGGAAAGCTCGTCGCCAAGGTCCATACACACGCTCAGCAGAACGGGCGGATATCGAAGACGATCCGGGTTGTCACAAACGATCCCGGGCTGAAACAAATCGTTCTCAGGCTCAACGCGACGGTCATCGCGCCGATCGAGGTTCGTCCCTCCCCGCGGCTCTGGCTGAACACGTGGGAGAACCGGCCCGCTGAGACCAAGGTGCTGCTCCACCGGCAGGACGGAAAGCCGTTGAAGATTCTCCAGACGCACATCGAGCCGGCTGGGCTCGTGAAGGTGACCTGGTCCGGTGTCACCAAGGCGGAAGATCAGCGCGGATTGAAGGCCGGTCCTGGAGACGTGTGGATGATGGTGAGTTTCCCGGCTGCCCCCCACGCGATGTCCCGGAGTGGAAAAGTGGAGCTCATGACGAACGATCCTCGTCAGCCGAAGCTCGTGCTCCCGCTCTTTGTCCACGTCCGGTCAACACTGGAGATCGTTCCGCCGCGCTTGCAGTTTATCGTTGGCATACGAGGCCCCAAGGAGTACTGGAGAGTAGTTGAAGTGCGGGCGCATGGGAGCACCCGGTTTCATATCCGCTCTGTCGAGACCGATCATCCTGAGCTTTTGAAGATTGTCATCATGCCGCCTGGCCTGGGAACTGTCGAAAGGGTCAGGGTCGGTCTCGATCGGGCGGCTGGGCTGAAAGCGGCCAAACGAGGCCTGCATGCAACGTTGACGGTGAAGACCGATGATCCGAAACATCCGTCGATGACGATCCCGGTTTTCGTCACCACTCGCCGCGCGGTTCCCCTGCCGCCCAAAATCCATTTGCTCGGGCCGCAAGGAGCTCCAATCAAGAGAGTTCTCCGGCCAAAGCGAGCTCCGGTCAAGAAGGTGCCAGGGGATCCAAAGCTCCCCCCACCGGGATCGAGCCCGTTGTCCTAAGATTCCGGTCCATCGATGATGCAAAGGAGAACATAGGATGCGTGAGCCAGATATTCGACGTGAAGACTTGGAAACGTGGGCGGGCTATCTCTTAGATCATTCCCTCGGGGGCATCACGTCCGAGGATCGCGTGATGATCAAGGGTGAGCGGGTGGCGTGGCCGTTGATGGAGATTCTGGAGAGGCGCGTCATCGAGGCGGGTGGCATCCCCGATGTGTACCTGATTCCACCCAACAATGAACGCGGGCGCGTCTGGTCCGCTGCGATGGCCCGGTGGGGCACACCCAAACAGGCCGAGCGGATTCCCGAATGGCACCGGAAACGCTACGAGAGTATGACGAAGTACGTCGAGGTGCTCGGTGCAGAAGACCCTGAGAGCTTCATGGGGTTGACTGCGGAACAGGCCCAGCGCCTGGCGGCGGCTGACAAACCGTTTTCCACCCTGCGTCTAAGTAAGCCGTGGGTGATTACCCTCTACCCGACGCCCGCAGCCGCCGCCATGGAGGGGATGGATTTCGAAGAGTACACGCAGTTCATCGTTCGAGCTTCAACGTCCGATCCACGCGAGCTGCGGCGTGCGGAAGAGGCGATCGCTCCTGTGTTCGATCAAGGTCGTGAGATTGTGATCGAGACCGAACACCCGAGCGACGGCCGGGAGCTCCGGCTCACGATGGATCTGTCATCGAGCCGTGCGGTGCTTTCCTACGGCCTCCGGAACTTCCCCGATGGCGAGGTGTTCACAAGCCCGGATGCCCGTTCGGTTGAGGGCGAAATCTTCGTCGATCTGCCCGTCAACTACGGCGGGAACGACATTCAGGGGATTTATCTGAAGTTCGATGGAGGCCGCATCGTCAGCTACAGCGCGGAAACGGGGGCGGAGCACCTTGTGGCGATCATCGAGACCGACGATGGTTCTCACCGGCTCGGCGAGGTGGCGCTCGGCATGAACCCCGGCCTCGACCGCGTTTTGAAGCACCCGCTCTTCGTCGAAAAGGTGGGTGGTACGCTCCATATCGCGATCGGCGCGAGCTACGAAGAGTGTTACGTCGAGGATCCGTCTTCCGAGGAAGGGAAGGCACGCATCCACGAGCTCGAAGAGCTGGGGATCTTGAACCGGTCGGCGCAGCACGTGGACATCGTGACGGACTTTCGGAGTGGCGGATGTGGGAGGTCGGTCATGATTGACGGCATCCAGTTGATCCCACGGAATCGTGTGTGGGTTCGGGAGGGCTGAGATGAGCCAGCAGGGCCGCGAAGTGACGAGCGAGGGGCGGGCGGATGGGTCCGCCGGTTCCCGGCCGCTGGCGGAGATCAAACCGCGGGAGATCTTTCAGGAGCTCAAGCGCGGTGTCCTGGGCCAGGACCGTGCGTTGCGCTACGTGTCTGTTGCCGTGTACAAGCATGTCACCGGAAAGGTCTCGGGCAATATTCTTCTGATCGGAAACTCTGGGACCGGTAAGACGACGATCATGAACAACATCCAACGTTTGTATCGTGATATTCCCGAGTACCGGCCGTTCCAGGCGATGACGATCATCAACGCCAACCTTCTCGTCGATTCAGATCGGATGGAGTTCCGTCCTGACCGGCTCTTGACGGCAATCGAGCAGCGGGCACGGACGCTCCTTGGCCGCAAGGTCACTGCGGACGAGCTCAAGGCCGCTATGGAGAAAGCGACGGTTTGTATCGACGAGATTGACAAAATGTCCTCCATTGTTGCGGGGAAACCCAACGCCATTGGCGTCGTACTCCAACAGGGGCTGCTGACGCTGATGGAGGGAGAGCAGGTTTCGTACCGGACCTATGCCGTTGTCGATGGCGAAGAGCGCCAGATCACACTCGATATCGACACGAGCCACATGATGTTCATCTGCGGTGGTGCTTTCGAGGAGCTCTACGACCAGGTTTACCTTCGGGTGATCAAACCGGGAAGCGGTGAGAAACTGAAGTCCCAGGCCATTCGTTCAGCGGATGGAACAGTCCATATCGAAACGAGGTTCACGCTTGGAGATTTTCTCAAAGACGAGGATCTCTTTACCTACGGCATGGTGCCGCAGTTCATGGCACGTTTTGACAATATCGTTCTGCTCAATGAGCTCAGTGGAGATGTGCTCAAGCAGATCTTGCTGGAATCGCTCAATTCTCCCTTCGTCCGGTCGAGAAGCTACTTCGAGGTCATGGGTATTTCACTCGAGATCGATGATCTGGCCGCAGCCCTGATTGCGGAACAGGCGCAAAAGCACACCCGGACGGGAGCCCGTGCGCTCCGGATGATCTTCGGCAAGATTATCAATCGCGTCGAGTTTGATCCGTTCGAGAGCAAGGCTCTCGAAGAGCTGCCAGATGGCGGGTACCGCATCAAGATCTCTGCGGCGATGGTCAAACGGGAGCTGGGGCTGGCGTAATGTGCCGTCCAGCGCCCCCCTACGGGGGTGATCGCGGCAGAAATTCGATGTAAACTTGCTTTATGGCACACTACCTCTTGGTCTACTTTCATCCTGAGCTTGGCGAGCAACGTTTTGAGCTTCACAAACACCGGACGTACCGGATCGGCTCGAGGCGGGGCAATGATATCGTCATCCCTCAGCCAGATGTGTCGAGAGCCCATGCGATTCTCGATGTCGCCGATGGGAGCTTCCGTATTACCGACCTCAAGAGCAAGAACGGAACCCGTGTCAATGGCCAGCCGGTGACGTCGGCCGAGGCTCACTGTGGCGACGAAATCATGGTGTCATCGGCCCGCTTGGTGATCGTTGAGGTGTCCTCGGGTTCGTTCGGTCTGGCATCCGAGATTCAACCCACTGACGGTGTTGAAGTTCCAGAATCCAGTGTTGACACCGGGCGGTACCAGCCTGTCACGGACCTTGACGATATTGTGGCCCTCCTTGAGATGACGGCGCGCTGCGCGGAAAGTTGCTCGATCGGCACGCTGTTGCGGTGGGTTGTTGAGCGCTTTGGATTTGAAGGCGGGATGATCCTTTTCAAAGGTCATGCTGGTCAGCTGTCGCTCATCACCAGCGCGGGGAACCTCGACCTTGATCCGTCGGACCGAAAGACCTTGAACAGCCTGACGGAAGTCGGGAATGAGATCCTCCAAGAGAAGAAGGTTGTCGTTCAGGATACGGACCAGTTTGGCACGCGGTTCTTGGCGAGCGCGCTTGACGAGCGGCATGTGCTGGTGATCCAGTACGGTGTGACTCCGCCGGCGGCTTCGGATCTTTCTGCGATTCTTGCGTCGCTCAAAGTGGTTCTCAACGCTGCGGCGGCGGCGCCTCGTGGTGGCGAAAAGGCCGCTGTGGCAGGGAAACGTGGGAATGGTGCCGCATTTGAGGGCATTCTCGGAAGCTCCCCCTCCCTCAAGAAATGTAAGTCGCTTGCAGAGCGCTACGCGCGCCAGGAGGAGCCGGTCCTGATCACCGGCGAAAGTGGGACGGGCAAGGAGCTCTTCGCCCGTGCAATACACATGCTGTCTCACCGGAGTGGTGGGCCGTTCGTCGCCGTCAACTGTGCGGCAATCCCCTCTGAGCTGATCGAGGCGGAGCTTTTTGGCGTCGCACCGGGAGCTGCCACGGGAGTCAGCGCCAGAAAGGGAAAGTTCCAGGTTGCCGATCACGGGGTTCTCTTCTTGGATGAAGTTGGGGACCTGCCACTGGGCTTACAGGGGAAGCTGCTGCGGGTGCTGGAGCTTGGAGAGTATTACCGGGTGGGCGATGATGCTCCCACGAAGTGCGATGTACGGATTATTTCGGCGACGAACCGCGATCTGGATGCCGAGGTCAAGGCGGAGCGTTTTCGTGCAGATCTGTACTACCGCCTTCATGTGTTGCGCATCCATATCCCCCCTTTGCGACGGAGGCGGCAGGATATTCCGGTCCTTGTCAACGCCTTCCTCGAAGAAACGGCCGCCAAGATGCACAAGCCGGTTCGGGGGCTGACGGTGCGCGCCCTGGAAGCGTTGACGGCGTACGATTGGCCGGGGAATGTTCGAGAGCTTCGCAGCGAGATCATCCGGGCGGTCTCTTCGCTGACTCCAGGGGCGATTATCGACACGGCCCATCTTTCAGTGACGCCTGGGGGCGGTTTCCCAGGAGCCCGGCCAGCGCTCGATCTGGCGTTATTCAATGGCATGTCCCTCTCGGAGGCCAGGGATGTGTTCGAGCGGGTTTTGATTCAAGCATCTCTCGATGAGCACGGGGGAAACCGGACCCGCGTCGCTGAAGAGCTTGGAATCAGCCGTGCCGGGCTTTTCAAGAAGATGAAGAGACTTGGTATGCCATCCGGCCTCGAGTGAGCGATTCTCTCAGGCGATCTGCACACGCCCACGCCGCCTCCTTCAGAGCCAGAGCCTGACAGCTCAGCCGGCCTACGGCCGGGGGCCTCCTCTCTCGTGCGCTCGTGACATGCTCCGATGCCCGGCATCCCTCCGGGTTGCCTGCCTCGCCGCAAGTACCAGAGCACCAAGATCTTGGCATATCTCATCCGGCGGAATCGTGGGGTCCGAATAGCCTCACTTCTTTGCCGGCGCCCACGCGGTTCTGTTTCCATGCGTATCGACATGTGTCAACAATGGTTGACAGTTCTTGAGCCTCTCAGCGAGGGTCATTCTGTGAGTCTCATTGTATTCAATCACTTCCAGAGATTACGGCTCTTGGTATTGAACTTGCAAGGACTGACATAGCTTGGCATCGGGGGGAGGATGCATGGAGGTCCAGAGGAGGGTCGAAAGCTTTCGAGACATCCACGGGGATGCAGATATGGCCCGCCGGATCCTGTTGGTCGGGCGGGTCTTGCTGACAGAGCTGGGGGGGCCGCTGTCAACCACCGGTGCTGGGTTGTCGTCGGTTGTGCTGCCCGCCGGTACGCTCAACCTCCTCGTGCTCGGGATCCCGATCCCGGTATTTGGATACATCGGTGATGACAATCAGGAGATCCAGGGATCACTCGTGGCCTTCTTGAGGAGCTTCACCGGCGCGTTGCTCGAGCATGGATGTAAGCTCGTTTTGCGGGCCTTTAGCAGGTGCCAGGGCCTGGCACGGACGAACGAGCTCTTAGACTGGCTGCCACAGTTCCGAAATGCATCGTTGCAAGGAGAGCCGGCGCTCCTCGGGACGCAACTCGTGACGTTGTATCCTTTCTCCAGCGGAGAGATTTCAAAATGGCCGTTGGGTCCGGAGTACCTTGTCAGGAGCGTGCGGCTGATCGAGTTGGCCGTTCCGGAGCTCTATCAAAGACTTGACGGCTTGCTCGCAGACAAGATCTCAGAGGCACCCGAAAACTCGCATGAATATCTTCTGTTCGGAGATGAACCCGGATGATTCACCATCCATCTGCTGCAGGGCGAGATGCCCCACGCTTGGCGGCGCTTTCGCGATGCTCTCTGGTGATGCATCCGGGTTAACAGGACCCTCCATCCTTATTTTTTCCGGCCGCGGATCTGTCCTCCCTCGACACCGCGGCCACTTTTTATCCGGTGGGGAGGTTGTGGGCACGCCCCCGCGAATGTCCGCGTCGATATCGAGCGGGAATGTCCCGGTCATCTGGGATGCCGTTCCCGTTCCGGTCGGTCATGACGTAGAGCACGAGCCCATCATGATCGGAGGTTCTCACCGGTGTCGACGGATCGGCGGAGGAATCCAACGGAGCATCGGCGTTTCCGCGCCCGGGGATCAGGCCTCGCACCCACGTATCGAGGGCGTTCGATGTCAAGACATGGTCGAGATCATCAGCGGTTCCACCGTTGACAAAGGTGTACCTCTCATCGGCAGGGAGGCGGCTGACCTGGTCGGTCAACGGCGGATCGACGATCTGTGTCGCCGGGATCATGGCACCGAGCGGATCGATGCGCCCCGTGATTTGTCCCATCACGTCGACGTATCCATCGGAAAACCCAAAGGCGTTGAAATCTCCGAGCACGATGAGATGGATCTGAGGACTGGCTTGTTGGAGCTGCTCGATGTCCTGCGATAGGTCGAGTGCCTCCCTGGCTCTTTTGAGCCGGACGAAGTCACCCTTACTGGGATCATCGATACCGTTGAGTGACCGGAGATGCACAGCGATTAATGTCAATGGGAACGGCGTTCCTCCGGTCGAGACCCGGCATCGAAGCAGAAGAGGCGGCCTGTCGAACGTCGTGTAGGTTTTGCCCCCAGCATCGAAGGTATCATCAGCATTGAGCTGAACGAGCTGATCGACGGTGATTGAGGAGCGCACGAGGAACGCGACGTTCATGCCGGAGAAATCGTTGCCGGGAATGAGATATGGCGTGTAGTGGACATCTGGATCGTCTGAGGCGATCTTGTTGCAAAGAGCATCCAGGACGTTGAGGTTTTCGACTTCCTCGAGGGCGAGGATGTCGGGAGATCTGAGCACGTTCCGGATCCATTGTGAGGCTTTTGAGAGGCGGTCCTCAAGCTGTGCATGAGTCAGGACGGTATCGTCGGTGGACGGATCGTCGATGTCGTCGAAGAAACGTTCGAGGTTCTGAGTGCCAACGGTCACCTCACCCGGCAAACGGGGACGAACAGCCGCCACCGGTGAATGTTGGACGACACCGAGGACGAGGGGCCATACCTGGTAATGGCCGAAGTTATACGAGAGGACGCCGGTCATCCCATGAATGGGGGAGCCTGCCGTGATCTCCTGCTTGGGAAGCCCCAAGCCAGCGGGATCGACCTCCAGGACCTCAGGATTGCCATCCCACATGGGAAGGCCTGGAATCCCGGGAAAGGCGATGCCGGGTTCTCTGAAGGCACGGCCCGGCCGCGCAACGATCGTGAAGTTTCCATAACGATCCGTTGGCCCAGTGACGATACCGGACGCGATGTGGATCAGCATACCCTCGTACCGCTCAAGTTCGTTTTCCGGCTGGGGACGGTTTGGCGAGGGGTGGTGCGCGTCGAGCTGAACGGGAGGTGGGAGGGCTTGACCCGTACCGGAGATGGTGATGATGGGGCTGGAACCAAGCTCGGTCAACCCGTGGTATTCGCTGACGGTCCCCGTGACATCGACCATGTCACCAGCTTGCACTGTTGGCGCTGTCCCCGTGTACACGTAGATACCGTCCGACGTCTGAGGATTGCCGTCGGAGCGTGCCGGCGGGGTTTCGATGAAGAAACCGTGCGGAGCAACGGCGGTGACGATGGCTTCATCCGTCGTCACACGCTGGCCCACGTAAGGAGAGGTCATTCCGGCCCCCTGGATCTGCCAGATCTCAAGGGTCTGTGCCGGCAGGAACGTGGCTGAAAAGGCAAAGACGAGGAGTGAAATCCAACGGAATCGAAGCGCATTTCTCATGGCCCAAGCATACTGCTCCTTGCACCGGCCGGTTAGGTAATGGAATGTTCCTCTGCCCGGTCATCCGCACATCGCACAGGTGCAGGTATCATGCTTCCATGAAGATTTACACGAAGACGGGTGATGCTGGATCGACCTCTCTGGCATCGGGGGGCCGGGTTTGGAAGGACGATCGCCGGATTGATGCGTACGGAACGATCGATGAGCTCAATTCGGTTTTGGGGATTCTTGCGACCGAACCGGTGCCGGAGGGTGTTGCGGCCAGGCTGGCCGGGATCCAAGACGCGCTTTTTGCCCTTGGAGCGTTCCTCGCCGATCCGCAAGGGAGGCTTGACAGTGATCCATCCCGCTGGGATCCCTCGCCCCTGGAGGGATGGATCGACGAGATGGAGCAGAACCTGGAGCCGCTGAGGTCGTTCATTCTTCCGGGCGGGAGTCGTGCCGCTGCACTGGCGCACCTGGCGCGGGCGGTGTGCCGGCGTGCGGAACGCCGGGTGGTCGCCATCTCGCACGATGGGGCCGGTCTGGAGAGGGAGATCGCCTACCTCAACCGCGTCTCGGACACACTGTTCGTGCTTGCCCGGTGGTTGAACCATCGCCTGGGGGTCGAGGAACGTCCGTGGCCGGGGCTTCGTCAGACTTGAGGTGTGAGGTTGTTGCGTTGTGCCCCGGCGGCCGGAGGCAGCTTTGGAGCGCGGACTTCAGTCCGCATCTTTTTGTACCAGAACGCGTTGAGCGTACGATGCGGACTGAAGTCCGCGCTCCCTCGGGCGCTCTCCCCGCGACCGGTTGCTTTGGCGTTGAGGTGAGCGTGCTTCGATCGTGGTCGTATCCGCTGGGATCACACGGGTTCCGCACAGCGCAACAACCCCAGGTGTGGATCACACATGATGCAACGGTTCCCGGCTGGTACAATGGCCAGGTGCACGGTTGGGAAGGATGCTGCGGTATCGCCCATGCGGGAGGTGTTCCTCCCCGGATGTGGGACTGTGCAGAGGCGTCATGAGAGGTGGGATACGCCGCGCCGGCGTCCATCGTTGCCCCGGCCGAAGGTGGAGCGCTGAGGGCGAAGGCAAAGTCATTCAATGCGAAAAATAACCCTGTACCACGAGCACCCCGAGCGTTTGTTCGGCGTCCGGGATGAGAATCTCCGTTACCTCGGCCAACGGTTGAGGGTGGAGGTCAATGCGCGTGGAGGCGAGGTCATGGTTTCGGGCGAGCCCGAGTCCGAGGAGATCGCCGCGCGCCTTCTGGAGTCATTCGACCGGTTGCTGGCGGCCGGGTGTGACGTCGGCCGGGAGGAGTTCCGGACCGGGGTGCGGGTGTTGGAAGAAGATGCCGGTATCGACCTGGTGGAGTTCTTCCTCGATACCAGCATTCCGGAGAGCCTCAAGCGCCACGTGGTTCCGAGGAATCTCAACCAGCGGTTGTTCATTCAGGCCATCATGAAACACGATTACGTCTTTGCGACAGGGCCGGCGGGGACGGGGAAGACGTACCTGGCAGTGGCGATGGCATCGGCCTTTCTTCTCGACAAGCAGGTCAGGCGGATCGTTTTGACGCGTCCGGCCGTTGAGGCGGGAGAACGTCTCGGCTTCCTCCCCGGGGATCTCGAAGAGAAGATCAACCCGTACCTGAGACCGATCTATGATGCGCTCTATGACATCCTCGGCTATGACAAGACATCACGGTTAATGGAGCACGAGATGATTGAGGTCGCGCCACTCGCCTTCATGAGGGGGCGGACGCTCAACGATGCCTTCATCATTCTCGACGAGGCCCAGAATACGACCCATGAGCAGATGATGATGTTTCTCACGCGCATGGGGTTTCACTCGAAGACGGTGATCACGGGCGATGTCACGCAGATCGATCTTCCGGGGGGCCGTGCCTCCGGGCTCGTCGAGGCGGTGCACGTGCTTCAGGGCGTTGACGGGATTGGCTTTATTGAGTTCACACGGCGGGATGTCGTGCGGCACCGTCTGGTCCAGCGCATCGTCGACCGGTACGAACGGTGGGAGGCCCGGCAGTCCGGGGCCGGAATTCATGAAGAAGAAAAAGCAACCGAAGAGTAGGCAGGACACTGCGGCCGTCGGACGGATCCAACGAGGCCTTCAGGAACGGGCCGGATGGTGGGACCGGGCGGTCGAGCACCCGTTCCTCTGGTCGGTGCTTGCCGCGCTGCTCTGCACATGGCTCGTCGTTCCCCGCGTCGGCCGCAGACTCCCCGATTGGAAGCCCGGAGATGTTGCGACCTTCGATGTGGTCATCCATCGGGACCTGGCCATACCCGACAAGGCCGCGACGACACGCCTGCGGCACGAGGCGGCAGCCTCGGTGTTACCCGTCTACGATCTCGAGCCGCGTCTAAGCCAGGACACGGTCGATGCCCTGCGTGCCCTTTTCGCCGTGTGCCGGGACGATCTGAAACGGGGGCAGTTGACGGCAGCCAATCTGAGCTCGGCCTCCGATCTGAGCATCGGCGCGGGGATCACCCGTGTGCTTCTGTCGGCGCAGTGCAGCTCCGGGCTGGAACGGGCGCTGGTCGACGTCGTCGGTCAAATCTACCGGCAACATATCGTTGATGATTGGCGTGCCATGGAACGGCGCGGTAAGGCCGGCGTGACGGTGCGGAATCTGGCGACGTTGGCGGAGAGGCCTCAAACGCTCGATGATCTGTCCACGGTGATCGATTTCCGGTCGGGTTTGGAGCCGGCCTTGCGGGCGCGCCTGCTGGAGCACGACGCGGTTCGCAGACGATGGATCAAGCCGGCCGTGCATTTCCTGATGGCGAATCTCACGCCGGACCTGGTCTTCAACAGGGCCGAGACGGCGGCGAGGCGGGTTCAAGCGGCACAGAAAGTTACGCCGAGGCTCATGATTCTCAAGCGTGGGCAGGTACTGATCCGGCGAGGGGATGCCGTCACGCCCACCGTGGCGGCAGCTCTTCGAGAGATCAATCACGCCCGCCGGAAGGTGATGGGGTATACGACGATCACGGGAGATTTCCTCCTGCTCGTGCTGATTCTCGTGGGCTGGTGGAAAGTTCTCGCCAGGCTCGATCCGGTTCGGGAACGGAGATACCACCTCTCGATCGTCTTTGTGCTTCTCATGATCTTCACAGCCGTTGACCGGTTCGGCGTCTATCTCGCCAACGCGCTGGCGCTCAACAGCCAGAGCCCCGTGCTGTCATCTCCGCAGGTCTTTCTGTGGGCGTTGCCCCATGCGGCTGGCCCGATCGTCATGTTTATGATGCTGGGCCTCGAGCCGGCCATGCTCTTTGCCGTTTCGGAGGCTATTCTTGTCGCCCTGATGCTGGGCGGAACCCTTCCCGTCGTCTTCTACGCGCTGGCTTCGGGGCTCGCAGGGGTTCTTGCGGCACAGCAGTTCAAGGAACGGGCCGTGCTGACGCGCGTTGGCCTGGCCGTTGGGGTTGTCAATGCGGCCGTTGTCGTGGTGCTTGAGCTCTACCAGGGGTGGCCGGATGCCTTAGGTCTGCTGGCGTTGAGCCTTGGCCTGGCGTTCGCGGGGGGTCCCGTTTCCGCCGGGATCGCCACGTTTTTGTTGCCGTTTTTTGAGAAGATCTTCGGCGTCACAACCGACATCCGCCTGCTCGAGCTCTCCAATCAAAACCTCCCACTCTTGAGGAGGCTCTCGCTGGAGGCTCCGGGGACGTTCCAGCACTCGCTTTCTGTTGGCAACCTCGCCGAGGCCGGCGCCGATGCCATCGGCGCCAACGGCCTCATGCTGCGGGTGTGTTCGTACTACCACGACGTTGGGAAGCTCGTGAAGCCTGAGTACTTCGTTGAAAATCAACACGGATCCAACCCCCACGATCACCTGACCCCCTCGATGTCGGCGCTGGTCATCATGAGCCACGTCAAGGAGGGGCTCGAGATCGCCCGCAAGGAGAAGCTGCCGCTGCCCATCCGGCAGGCGATCGCGACCCATCACGGGACGAAACTCATTCGCTACTTCTATTCGCGGGCGAAGGAACAGGCACAGGAACACGGGCGCGACCCGGATGAGGTCAGGGAGAGCGACTACCGGTATCCCGGGCCGAAGCCGCATACGAAGGAGCTCGGAATCCTGCTCCTTGCCGATGCCGTGGAGGCTGCAGCGAGGACCTTGGACAATCCGACTCCTGCCAAGATTCGCAATATGATCGAGCGGATTGTGACCGATGCGCTGGAGGATGGACAACTCGATCAATCCGAGCTGACGTTCAAGGAGCTCGAGAAGGTTGGATCTGCGTTCCTGTGGGTCCTGACCAATATGTTCCACAGCCGGATCGACTATCCGGGGTTTGATTTCAACGGAAGGAAGAAAAAGAGTGAATCGGGTTCACATCGCCTGGGAACGCCGTCCGCAGGGACGAACGGCTCAGCCACTGAGACGCCTCGTTCGTAACGTCCTGGCGCGATCAGGCCGGGATCGTACCGATGTCTCGTTGGTGTTGACGGACGATGTCCGGATCCAGGAGCTCAATAACAAGTACCTGGGCCGGGACCGGCCGACGGACGTTCTCTCGTTTCCCGACGGCGACAGGCTCCCGGACGGCTTCGTCTTCCTTGGAGAGATCGTGATTTCACTCGATACGGCGCGGCGCCAAGCGAATGAGCTGGGGCATTCGTTGCTCCGGGAGCTCGAAGAGCTGGTCCTGCACGGCCTTCTGCACCTCCTTGGGTACGATCACGAGGAGGATCACGGAGAGATGGAAATGCTTGAGCTTCAACTGCGCGAGGAGCTGTTGTGATGGAAGCTGCGCTGACCGGGTGGCTGCGTCATCCCGTGACGTTGACGTTGGCTGGTCTTCTCCTCTTAGTGGTCCTCGTAATCTTCGAGACACTGAGCCGGCGTCTTGCTGAAATGGGGAACGTGCGATTTCAGGGTCTGTTGGACGATCATCAGGATCTGATCCCGGCGGCAAGCACGGCGCCCTTTGCCCTCTCCAGGCTTCTCAACGTGCTGCGCTGGCTCGAGGTGACCGTTCTTTGGGCGATGTGGGTCGTGTACTCCCAGCTTCCCGGCGTGTCAGGGCTTGGTGCGCTCGGCCTGGCGCTCCTCGGGTGGGCCGCCGCCATGCTGATTTCGGCAGTGTTTGTCAGGTTCACGGGAGAGGATACGGCCGCATCGTTGCTCCGGCTCGTTCGTCCGCTGTTGCTTCCGGCGATCGCCATTCTTGGGCGCGGTGGCCGTTCTCCAGCTCCTCTCCAGGAAGCCGAGGACGACGAAGACGAGGCAAGTGAACGGGAGATCCAGGCCTTTCTCGATGTCGGCGAGGCTGCGGGGATCTTCGAAGGGGAGGAGGGGGAGTTCGTCGAGTCCCTGGTCGACTTCTTCGATACGATCGTTCGTGAGGTGATGACCCCACGGACGGAAATCGTCGCGGTTCCGCTAACGGCGACGTTTCAGGATCTCATGGAGACGTTCGCGTCGAGCCGGAAGAGCCGTCTCCCGGTCTACCAGGAGACGATCGATCATGTCGTTGGCGTGGTTCACGTCAAGTCGCTGGTCGAACACGTGGCCAACGGGACGGCTCCTCCCGTTGGTGAGCTGATGATGGAATGTCCGGTGGTGCCGGAAACGAAGGAGCTCGGTGAGCTCTTGCGAGAGTTCCAGCAGCATCAACAACAGATGGCGATCGTCATCGACGAATACGGGGGAACCGCTGGGCTCGTGACGTTGGAGGATATTCTCGAAGAAATCGTCGGCGAGATTCAGGATGAGCACGAGCCGAAGCAACCTCCCGAATGGGAAGAGATCGAGGAGGGTCTCTATCGTTTACAGGGACGGGCGCCTCTCGAGGTTCTGGAAGACCTCTTTGGGTGTAAGGTCGAAGATGAGGAGGTCGAAACCGTCGGGGGGCTGGTCTTTTCCCAGTACGGAACCGTCCCGCCGCAGGGTGCCTCGGTCCGGGATGAAGCGCTGGGCTTAGAGTTCACCGTCGAGAGCGTTGACGATCGCCGGATCGAGACGATTCGTGTCCGGCGTGTTCAGGATTCACATGGGGATGACGATGGAGAGGATTGAGCCCGCCGCAGGAGCCCGTGACGAGGCTCGCCAATGGAGGCTGTACGGAACGGTTCGGCCGCCCGTTTGGGGGATGCAGGTGCATGATGGATACTGATCGATCCCACACCGGACTGGTCGCCCTCGTCGGACGGCCCAACGCCGGCAAGAGCACACTCCTCAATGCGCTTCTCGGTGAGAAGGTCGCCATCGTTTCCGACAAGCCGCAAACGACGAGGAACAGGATCATCGGAGTTCTGACCGAGGATCGCGGCCAGGCAGTCTTCTTCGATCTTCCCGGCGTGCATCGCCCGCTGCACCGGATGAACGCCAAGATGATGCAGGAGGTCCGTTCCTCGATCGACGAAGCGGACCTCGTGCTCCATTTGATCGATGCATCGGAGATCTGGGGTCAGGGGGAGGCGTACCTCTTCGATCTGCTCGATGAGGTCCGGACACCGGTCCTTGGGCTGCTGACGAAGATTGATCTCGTCAAACCAAAGACGAAGCTGTTGCCGCTGATTGATGCCTACCGTCAGCGGAGGCCTGGTACTGAGATTCTTCCCATTTCTTCAGTGACTGAAGAAGGGTTGGATGAGCTTCGTGGACGTCTGTTCGCCATGCTTCCGGAGGGGCCGGCCTTCTACCCGACGGATGTCACGACAACACAGACTGAACGGTTCTTTATCGCCGAAGTGATTCGGGAGAAGCTGCTTGATGCTGTCAAGCACGAGCTGCCGTACACCACAGGTGTCATCGTCGAGCAGATGGAGGAGAGCGGGAACCTGCTTCGGGTCGAGGCCGTCATCTACGTTGAGCGCGACAGCCAGAAGGGCATCGTGATCGGCCGGAGAGGGAGCATGATCACGAGGCTCGGACGAGAGGCGCGTGCGGAGCTGGAAGCCCGCTTCGGCATCCGGATGTTCCTCGGCCTTCGTGTCAAGGTTCATCGCCGGTGGCGGGACGATCCTCGTGTCCTCGTCCAAATGGAGCCGGGGCTTGCAACGGGGCCCGATGGTGACGTCTCCGGCCTGATCACCGCGTCGGATGAGCCGGAACCAGAGGGGGAGGGTTGATGGTGCTGTACAGGGTGCTCGTCTTCACGGCGGACGGTTGTCCGCACAGCGCGGCCCTGTGTGATGATCTTCGGCGCCGCAACGTGCGTTTTCTTGAGATCAATCTCAGCCGGGAGCCGCATCGGATGTCCGAGCTACGCGCACATTCCTGGGAACACCGGCTTCCGGTCATTGTCGATCATGAGCGTGTCTCGATCGGGTTTCGCGGCGGCTCTTCGACTTTTGCTGAGCTCGGCCTTGAAGATCTGTGAGCGCGTCAGCTTAGGCAACCAGAAACAGCAGAACGCTCGCGACGCCCCAGAGGGAGAGCAGGATCAGCGAGAGACGGCCGGCACGGCGCTCGCCGAATGAGAAGGCGTAGATCCCCTTGATGATGTTGTTAGAGGCAGAGGCAATGACGACCGCCAGGATGGCCGTGGCCAGCAGGACGCCATGGCCGGCCGATTGTGTGAGGCCGAGGATGAACGGGTCGACATCGGTCAGCCCCATGATGCCGGCCAGGGCGAGCACGCCCGCGTTCCCGAAATGTTTGCTGACGAGACGGGTGACGATCATGACGGCCAGAAAGATGGCCGCAAAGGCCAAGGCTGCCGTCAGCTCGAGAGGGTTGGAAGTCTGACGAGGCCGGCTCTCCTCCGGTTCCGGGGCCTCATGGTTCCGGTGGACCCGCGTCAGGAGCCATCCCACAGCGATTGCAACAAGCCCAAGGCCCCAGAACAAGGCGGTCAGCGGCTGGGCCAACCTGTGTGCAAACAGCTCAAGCAAGATCCACAACCGGATGTACATGACACCCGTTGCCGCAAGGATGGCACCAGCAAACCGGATGGGTACGCCGGTGCACTCCTTCGACTGTCTGGCCAAAGCGACCGTTGTGGCCGTCGATGAGTAGGCCCCACCGAGGAGCCCGGCGAAGATCAGCCCGGCTTCGGGCCCCCACTTCAACCGGAAGAGGTAGCTGAGGTACGAGATGCCGCTGACGGCAACGACGACCAGCCAGATCTTGAACGGGTTGATCTGAAAAGTTGTGAAGGCGTGGTTCGGAACCGCTGGGAGGATGACACCACTCAGCAGGAGAAAGCGAAGGAGCGTGCCGAGCTCGTCGCGAGGGATGCGTTGCACGAGACCTTCGAGCCGCTGTTTCTCATGGAGGATCAGGACGGCGACGACAGCCGTTGCGATACTGATCCAGTAGAGCTTGAAGGCGATTGCAGCGCCCAGCGCGTAGGTCAAGACGGCGGCGACCTCGGTTGTGATGCCCATATCGCTGGTTCCAAGGCTTGCCGAATGGGAGACGACGAGGAGCGCTCCAAGCACGAGAAGACCCGTCGCGAACGGGACCGGGCTTGCAGGAAACCCGATGACGAAAAGAAAACCGCACAGGCCGATCAACGGGAACGTTCTGACACCGCCGAAGAAGGCGACCGGGCGATTTGAACGAAGCTCCTCCCGCTCAAAGCCGATCAGTAGAGACAGCGCCAGCGTTAGAACGAATCCGACCAGCTCCGGTGAAACGTGTTGACCAAGCGTCTCCACACGTGCAGTGTACCCGATGAGGCCGCACCTGTGCAGCTTTGACTCCTTCGAGGTTGTGCGCTGTGCGCCGCTTCTTGACTTGTGCGAGAGAGGAGGCGCAGCCATCCTTCTCTTGTCATCCTGAGCCGCGGGCCGAAGGTACAGCTATCCCTCCCCTGTCATCCTGAGCCGCGGGCCGAAGGTATAGCTATCCCTCCCCTGTCATCCTGAGCCGCGGGCCGAAGGTACGCGGCGAAGGATCTGGGCGGGGGACATATTCAACACTGTCCCCATCTCGTGAAGATCCATCTGGAGAATCTAACGGCGGAGATCGCGGGGTACTAAGAG
>WGCW01000185.1 GCA_015493585.1 Acidobacteriota bacterium | reverse complement strand
GAGTTACAGCTACGATCCGTTGGGAGACCGGTCGCAGGCGGTTTCCGCGTCGACGGGAGAGGAGCTCGACTACGAGCACGACTGGGCGAGCCGGCTGCTTGAGGTATCGGACCAGGCGGGGAGCGTGGCGCGCTTTGAGTACGATCCGCTGGGCCGGCGGGTGGAGGAGACGGCGGGTGGGGTTACGACCTACCGGGTGCCGTTCGGCGACCAGGTGGTTGAGTCGTACGTGGAGGGCGCCAACGGGGGCCTCGTGCCGAGGAAGCGGCTGTACTGGGGGGACGGCGTCGATCATCTGCTTGCCTACGACTGGGATTCGGATCTTGATGGCAGCTTGGAGACGAGGCTGTATCCGTTGACCGATAGCAAGGGGACCGTGGAGGCGATCGCGGATCAAGACGGGACCGTGGTTGAGAGCTACGTGTACCGTCCGGACGGCAGCTTCAGGATCTTTGGGACGGACGACACGGCGCCGGAGCTTCTTCTTGCCCGCATTCGTCCGGCGGACTCAGCAGCGGGGCGGGATCATCAGCGGATGGAGCTGGTTTTCTCAGAGCCGGTGCAGAAGGGGAGTGGGGAGCTGGAGGTGAGGGACGGCTCGGGGCAGGCGATTCCTGGAGGTTGGCAAACCTCGGCGGATGGGAGGCGGTGGTGGCTCGACATCGATCCGGCGCTGACCGAAGGAGCGACGTACAGCCTGCATCTGATGGGTCTTGAGGATCGTGCCGGGAACCGGATGGCGACCGTCCATCCGATCGACCAGAGCTTCACGGCGCCGGCGGCGGGGGATGAGCTCGATCTGCCGATCGGGGCAGATGGTGACATCGAGGCGGTGATCGACGGCGGCGGTACGCTCGTGCTGATCAGCGGGTCGCCCATCGACCCGGCAAGCCTGAGCAACGGGACGATCACGGCCACGCGGGGGGACACGCAGGTGACAGGGACACTGAGCCTGTACGCTCCGCCCTCGGGAAGCGGAGGCGATGTCCAGGGCTACGAAGGGCGGATCCTCATCTGGACGCCGGACGATCCGGGACAGTACCTTAATGCGGACTACACCCTGACGATCATGCTCAGCCTGGCCGATCCCGCCGGGCATCCCATCCACGCTCCGCCTTCAGGGCTCAGCTACACCCACCAAGGCCAGAGCGACATCGTCTGGTCAAAGCCCTCCCAAACCCCGCTGCTCACCGCCTCCCAGGTTGGAAACGACCGCTACCTCCACGGCAGGCCATACATCCAGGCCCTCGGCCTCTATGACTACCGGGCCCGCTTCTACGACCCCGCCACCTCCACCTTCCTCGAACTGGATCCGCTCGGTCCGGTCGACTCCCCCAACCTCTACCAGGCGTTTGGGTTTGACGGGCTGAACGTCAGGGATCCGTTTGGGGAGTGTTGGTTTACCGGGGACGATGTGCCGTGCTCGGTCTACGCCAAGGAAGCAGCACAGACATTGTTTTCTCCGAGCCCGAAAGCGGGGGCCGATCGCGCGAAGGCAACAGGCAAGTTCCTGTGGCATGAGGCCAAAGGAGCCTTGAGATTTGGCCTCGGGGCAGTGAAGTTTGGGCTCAACGCGGTCATACATCCGGTTCAGTCTTTCCAGGCGGCCGGGGACGCATTGAGCGGTCCGTCGGAGGCGTTGCGGACCTTCTTGGATCATCCGGGCGAGGTGTTGGAGGCGCTGCCCGGAGACATCCAGCAAGCCGGCTACAACCTTTCGGTCGCCGACGTTGATGAGGTCGGGGAAAAGGTCGGCGGAGGCCTGGCGGGAGTGGTTGCCTTCGAGGCGGGTGGCCGAGCCATCTCTGCTATGAGGGGCGCACTCTCAATGGACTTCCTGAATGATGCCACGCGGTTTGGGATGAAGGAGTTCGAGGTCGAGACTGAGGTGATCGACACAGGCGAGGGCATCAACGTCCAGTCTGCCGAGGCAGCGAATGCGACTTTCCCGCCGTCCTATCAGCCGCCCTACATGCCCGGTACGCGAGTTTATGAATACAGTACGGCCAGCGACGAGGTGTTCGTTCGGGTTCATATGAAGGGCAACAAGGCGCGCCGGTGGATCATGCGGCGGGAACAGATAGCAGGCCTTACTCGAGAAGAGATCGCGGTGAAGTTTGCACTGCCAAGAGTACCAGAATTTGTGTCGGATGTTTACGTGCCACGCGGCATAAGAATAAGGGTTGGGATCGCAAATGGGATACTCGGCGGTGAAGGACGAACGATTCAGTATCAGCTGCTTGAGGACTTACCTGAAGCAGCATATAGGAATACCAGGAGGCTGAGGTGATCGATTATGCGCTTCTTCACGGGCAGCTATATCTCGGCAATAAAAGGGTTGAATTTCCTTTCCCGGTGGCTGAAGTCGTTGAAACACCCGAAGGCCTTGTGGTACGACTTGACGTATTGGGACGCGGAAGTTTTCCACGAAACGTCTTCTTGGTCCAACAGAATGGTGAGCTTCGTTGGCAAATTCAGGACCCTTTTGATCAGGATCCGCTCAGGGGGATGGCAGATCCGTCACGGACCCCGTTCATTGGCATTGAAACAGATAAGAGTGGAAACTTAATTGCTTATCATTGGTTAGACGCCGATTACAACGTGGACCTTGAAACAGGAGCTATTAGGTTTCTAGGCTTTTCAAGATAGATGTGTTGCGCAAAGCTCACCACCGGTTGTAGATTAGACACAACCACCGGTTTGGATGTGACACTCTGGAAGAAGTTCCAAACGTTTGCTCCTGTGCTCCGCAAAAAACAAATCCGGGGTATTCGGAGGGCTCGACTGGGCCGGAGAGCGGCGATTCGGGAGGTGACGACGAGTGAGGATGGAGGCGATGGTTGAACGCGAAGGCACGGGAGCGGTAGGCTCGCGATGAGATCATGAAGTATCGCATTACCATTCTTAGTCTCGTTGTCCTGCTGCTTGCACCAAGGTTTGTTCATGCGACGCGGAGCATGCCGAGGGTCGGTGAGAACGTTGCGGCTCCGGTCGTGTCGCGGTTCGACTTTCCGGAGCGTAGCTGTTTAGACCGGCCTCGCTTTCGGCTTTTCCGGTACGCTCCACCATCGGGAAGCGGAGGCGATGTCCAGGGCTACGAAGGCCGTATCCTCATTTGGACCCCGGACGATCCGGGCGCCTATCTGCCTGCGGACTACACCCTGACGATCATGCTCAGCCTCACCGATCCTGCCGGGCATCCCATCCACGCTCCGCCTTCAGGGCTCAGCTACACCCACCAAGGCCAGAACGACATCGTCTGGTCAAAGCCCTCCCAAACCCCTGTGCTCCGGAAAAAATAAATCCGCGGCGCTGGGAGGGCTCGAGAGGGCTTACGGGGTTGTGAAGATCCACCGTTCGTTGCGGATGAGTTCGAGGAGTGGGATGCAAGGGATGTGGCGGGCGTTGCAGACGTCAGGGATGTTGGGGCGGTGTGGGGAGTTGGTGGGGCGTTCGCCGGTGACGACGGTGGCGGAGCGGAGCTGGGCGAGGGCAATGACGAAGGGGTCGGCGGCGGAGCGGTTTCTGCGGGTATCCACGAGCTTTGGAAACTGGGCGAGGATGTCGGCGACGACGAGCTGGATGGGCTCGTCGAGGGGGACGAAGAGGGCCTCCTTGCGCTTCTTGGCCCAGGCGAAGAGGTCGTCGTCCTTGCGTTCGATCTCGATGAGGACCTCGACGGTGGCGATGAGGCGGCCGTCTTCGATGAGCTGGTCGATGCGGTTCCAGAGCGCTGGGAAGACGTCGGGCGGGTAGTGGCGGACCCAGCCGTCGAGGAGGGCGCTGGTGTCGACGCAGTAGAGCTCGCCGGGCAAGGGTTACCTCGTCGCCATGGCGGCTTCGATCTTGGGCAGGTGCTTGAGCTTGACCTCGAGGAAATCGGAGAGGTCGCTGGCGGTGATGCGCTCGGTGTGATAGCCCTCGAGGACAAGGCGGACGAAGGCAGGTCCCGCGGTGGCGACGGCGGTCTTGTCGGGAGGAGCGAAGCCTTCGCGGTGTTTGGAGCCTTCAGCGAGCCGGGCATAGGTCTTGAGGAACTCCTTCCGTTTGGCGCGGTAGAAGCGTTCGGTGGTTCTTCCGAGGATAAGGAGCCGGCGGAGCACGGCCTCTTCGCTGATCTGAAAGCGGCGGGCGAGAGTCCCGAGCTCCTCATCCGACCATTCCCGGGGCCGCCTGGCGCGACGAACCAGTGGATGTTCCAGGAGCTGGGAGCGTGGGGCCAGGATGGCGGCGGCCACGTGGTTGCAGAAGATCTCGATTGTGCGCTCTTCGGGCGGCAGGGAAGGATCCTCGGAGAAGTTGCACAGTCCGGTCTGATGAAGCATGAGATGAACGAGCTCGTGCATCATGGAGAACACTCTACCCCGCGGCGAATCCTTGATGTTGAGGACGATGGCGGGCAACGGTGTTTCCCCGATGGAAAACCCGCGCATTTCGGACACGGCGACGCCGCGCGCCTGGAAGACCAGGACGCCGAGCTGTTCGACTGAGAGCCGCCAGGCATTGAGAGCGTCGTAGGGACCCCTCCAGGAGGCCGGGGCATCCGGAGCGATGCCGAGCAGCCGGCGAGCGCGGGAAGCCGCGTCCTCGGGGTTCTCCGAGAGGGAAGCCCTTGCGGAGAAGGCCGGCGGCGTCTCTCCCAGGAGCTCAAAGAGCTCGAGGGCCAGATCGCGCCGGTAGTGGGCCTTGCGGATTTCCAGGCGCAGCTGAGGCGATTCAGGCTCGGCCACCGTGCCGGGGAGCTTTCGGAAATCCCGCATGGGTGTGAAGTCCCTGGGAGGCTCAGCCAGGAAGAAGACCGCGAGGGGCCGCTTGTAGGCCACGGAGAGCTTGCGTAGCTGATTGATGGTGGGGCGTACTTGGCCCGTTTCCCATTGGACAAGCCGCTCTGGTTTGACCTGAGCCTTCTTGGCGGCGGTCGCGATGGACAGCCCTGCGCTGGTCCTGGCCCATACCAGGACCTCCGGCTTGACCAGGGCGTAGACCCTCTGGGATGAAGGTGTCATGACGCGTATTCTACCGTGTGCTCCGCAAAAAATAAATCCGCGGGGTTTTGGAGCGGACGACGATGGTCGGAAGGAGTGCTTTCGAGCGACAAGGAGGGGATAGGCTGATGGGGATTACCGGCGTCGGAGGGTATGAGCGGCTTCATCGTAGATGGGAAACCCCCGGCTCTGCCGGTACTTGTCAAGAAGTTTGTGTCTCGCATGAGTCACTCCTCGGTTTCATTACGGGTTTGGAAGATGAGATTGAGTTGATCGAGGGCGTTGGCGACGTTGGTGGCTGGTTTTTCCCATCGTTTGGATTCGAGGCGTTGGGTGGTGATGGCCAGTTTAGCGTTGGCGAGGCGTTTGGACTGGAAGTAGCCTCCTGAGGTCATGCGGGCGGATTCGATCTGGCGGTTGACGATTTCGACGGCGTTTGTGGTGCTGAAGGTAGCGCGGACGGGGTCTGGGTAGTTGAGGAAGGCGAGGTAGTGGGAGCGTTTTTTGCGGATGGCCCGGATGAAGGTTGGGGCCTAGGCTTCGAAGTCGTCGCAGAGTTTTTCGAAATCGTGGGCAGCGGATTCGGCATCCCATGCGTTTTTGATGGTCTTGAGGCGGTGCTGGAATTTGTGGTTGACGTCCTTGGCCAGGTGGCGTCTGGCATTTCGTTGCATGTGGACGAAGCAGAGCTGGATATCGGCTTTTGGGAACAGGCCCTGGGAGACTCCCAGGAGGCCTGTGAAGTCGTCGTGGATGGCGATCAGCAGGCGGCGCAGGCCGCGTTCGAGGAGGTTCTTGAGGATCTTTTTCCAGGCCTCGAGGGATTCGCGGCCGGCGACGGGCATCGATGTCAGCACGCGTTTGACACCGTCGCGGCCGATGCCGATGACGGTGTAGATGGTATAGGGCCGCAGGCGGTCTTTGTCTCTGATCTCCACATACTTACCGTCGTAGAAGATGGCGAGCAGATCGATTGGAATCGGCCTGGAGTTGATCAGATCGAGCTCTTGATTGAGCTCGTCTACAATACGGTTCAGGTCTTCCTCTGGGACGGTCAGGCCGAGGCG
>WGCW01000184.1 GCA_015493585.1 Acidobacteriota bacterium | reverse complement strand
GTTTGAGATGTATGGTGCTGGCCCCCGCCCAGATCCTTCGCCTCCGGCTCAGGATGACACGAGGAGGAAGGAGTGGCTCAGGATGATTCCTTTCCTTGTCATCCTGAGCCGTGCGCCGAAGGCAAAGCCATTACTTTCCTTGTCATCCTGAGTCGCGTGCCGAAGGCAAAGCCATTCCTTCCCTGGTCATCCTGAGTCGTGCGCTGGAGGCCAAGCCATTCCTTCCGGTGTCATCCTGAGTCGCGTGCCTCCGGCACGCGGCGAAGGATCTGGGTGGGGGGGGCCACGTGCACCGGCAGTGTCTTACCGCAGCTTCTGCTCAAGACTGTTCGCGCCGACCTCGCCAAAACCATAGAGTAGGGGACAGTGTTGAATGAACGCGTCTGTGGTCGTGGCAGTCTCTCTAGGTTTGGTTGGCGATCCCTCAGAGGGTGCTGGCAAGGAGGGACGGCGATTCGACCTGTGCCTGCGCCGGCTTCCAGGGCGAGCGCACGTTGATCTTTGCCGGGAACAGCATCGAATGCCTCCAACGCGGCGCGCTCCACCCACGCCCCGAGCGGTGTCTCGTACCACGCGTCGTAGCTGTCGGCGATGCCTGCGAACGCATCTCATGTCCGGCACCGCCACAGAAAGTGTAGCAGCGGTTTTGGCGGTCGCACCGCACCGGGTGTGTGGTTCCTTCAAGCGGCGCTCGCAACGCGACTCCCTCGATCTGCGGTTTGAGCGGCTGTACCCGTTGTTGTGAGGAAAGGGTATGATGCGCGCCGGTTGGATGGAGGTGTGCGATGCGTGTGTCGATATTGACGACCGGCGGCACGATTGAGAAGACGTACAACGAGCTGGAGGGGAGTCTCCGCAACGATCGTTCCGTCGTCGATGAGATTCTCGCGAGCCTGCGCCTGCCCGATCTGCTGATCCGTACGGTCAATGTCATGTACAAGGACTCACTCGACATGACCGATGAGGACCGGCTGAAGATCCTGGCAGCTGTCAAAACGGAGCTGGCACGTTCGGATGCGGTCATCGTGCTGCACGGCACCGACACGCTCTCAGTCACGGGTGAGTTGCTGCACAAGGAGCTGGGCGACGGGCTGACGAAGCCGGTCATTCTGACAGGAGCCATGCGGCCGTACGAGTTCAAAGACTCCGACACATTGCAGAATGTCACGGAAGCGCTGCTGGCGGCCCGGCTCGTCGAACCTGGGGTCTACGTCGTCATGCACAACCGGGTGCTTCGATTTCCGGGCGTCGTCAAGGACCGGCAGGCGTTGACGTTTCGTAGGGTTGAGGAGTAGCGCAAGCTACCCGGAGGCACGCTCCAGCTTTTCCAGGTTCTGGGTTGGGCCAAGCGCGACGAGAATATCCCCCGGTTCGATCGGTGTATCGGTCGGGGGATTGAAGAGGCTCTCGTTCCCACGTCTGAGGGCGACGACGATCAACCCGAATTTTTTCCTGACATTCGCGCTGGCGAGAGTTTGTCCGGCTAGCCGGCTACCTTGCTCAACGCGGATTTCGGCAAGCTCAAGATTGGTATTGGTTCCGGGAAGGGATGCGTCCAGGAAGTCGATGACCGCCGGCTTGAGAGCCGTAAAGGCGATCCGCATGGCACCTGTCTTGTACGGGTTGATGACCGTGTCGGCACCCGCCAGCTTAAGCGGTTCATCGGCCGCATCGCCGGCCGCACGTGCAATGATTTTCAGGGTGGGGTTCAACCGCCGGGCGAGGAGGATGGCATAGACGTTGTGGGCGTCGTCGGCGAGGCTCGAGATCAACGTTGAGGCGCGTGCGACGCCAGCCGCTTCGAGGACCCGCTGGCTTGTCGCATCACCGTGAACGGTGAGCACACCTTGCGCTTCGAGCTGGCGGCACCGTTCGGCATCACGGTCGATCACGACGAACGGTTGTTTCCGCGCCTGGAAAATCTCGATTACGGTTTGCCCGGTACGCCCGGCACCGCATAGAACGATGTGCCTGGAGAGCTTATTGATCATCCGATGCTCCTTTCTGAGGCCGAGGAGCCGGCTGAGGTCGGTCTCCATCATCCAGCTGGCGATCACGGACACGGCGTAGAGCATGACCCCCACGCCAGAGAGGGCGAGGATCATGGTGAAGACCCGGCCCGACGTTGACAGCGGGAACACCTCACGGAACCCGATCGTCGTCACGGTGATGACCGTCATATAGAGCGCGTCCATCCAGGTGGCGTGCTCGATCAGGACGTAGCCCACCGTACCGAGGCCAAGAACGATGATGGCCAGCCACGTGATGCGAATCGCAGCGCCGAGCTTCGTGTGCAGCTCCATGGCTCCATGGTAGTCGAGCGGGCTGGTCTGTGGATACCCGAAGTTATGAGGAAGCGGATTCGTCTCGAGCGGCTTTCTGGGGAAAGCGGGATCCACAGTAGCGGCACACGAGGAGCCCCTGGCCGGCCGGTTCGAGAGGCCCGCCACAGCGTGGGCAGCTTTCAGTGAGGCCGACGTATTCAGCGGTTAGCTCCCCACGTTTCCAGTCAACCTGACCATGAAACAGATCCAGGCCGACCAGCCGCTCGATAGCAGCACGGATCGTGCTCTCGGGAATCTTCCACTCCTGTGACAACTTGGCGGTGCGCACGATGCCCCGGGTTCTGATGGCTTCGGCGAGACGTGACTCCAGGTCTGCCTCCGTTTCTTCCTTCGCGTGCCGGGCGGCCCGGACGAGCACGATGGCTCCGCCGATCCAGGCCGCGAGCGTTGGAAGCAACGCGAAAAGGAGCAGGCCGAGGATTGCCGCTGCGGCATCGAGCTTGCCGCCGTGGTGCTGGGCCGCGAGCCACAGGCCCCACAGGAGGGTCCACGCCGCACCACCCGCTACGAGGCCGGCGCCGAGGATCCGGAGTGCGCGCGCGCTCACCATCCACCTC
>WGCW01000183.1 GCA_015493585.1 Acidobacteriota bacterium | reverse complement strand
TTCCTACCGTGTCGCTCATATTCCTGCATTAGCTTCCTCACCTGTACGTCCGTGACCAAACCGCCTCCCCGGCTCATCCCCCAAATGAACTACCCTCCCTGCCCCCCCCCCCGCTGGCCAGCTCTAATTGTCGCCGACGACCAGATGTAATTGTCGCTGAGCAACAAAGCTCTATCCCGGTCCGTTGGTGGCTCTCCAAGGCGTTCATCTGGGGATCGGAGAGGGCATGTTCGGCCTGCTTGGTCCGAATGGAGCCGGAAAGACAACGTTGATGCGCATTCTCGCTGGGCTGTTGGAGCCGACGGCCGGAACGGTCACACTTGACGGTGAGGACATCGTCCGCCATCCGGAGAAGGTTTGGGCCCGGCTCGGGTATCTGCCTCAAGAATTTGGCTTCTACCCGCATCTGACCGGGGAGGCCATGCTCGTTCACCTGCTGCGGCTGAAAGGTGTTTGGGTACCGCATGGCACGAGGCGGCTGGCCCGCGATTTGCTCGATCGCGTCAATCTTGGCTCGGCTGCCAACCGGAAGGTCAAGACGTACTCCGGCGGGATGCGTCAGCGGCTCGGTTTGGCCCAGGCGATCGCGGGGGATCCGCGACTGATCATCGTCGATGAGCCCACGGCCGGTCTGGACCCGGAAGAGCGGCTCCGGTTCTATCACTTGCTGGCCGGGATGGCCAGGGAACGGATCGTGCTGCTCTCCACCCACATCGTCGAGGATGTCGCCGTGCTGTGTTCCCGATTCGCCGTGATCGACGCTGGACGGCTCGTCGCGGTGACCTCTCCCACCGCAGCCCGCAAGGCGATCGCGGGGCAGATCTGGGAAGGAACCATCCCAGCCAAAGACGCCGGGCAACTCCAAGAGCACTATCAGATCACACGAACGATACTCGTTGAGGGAACGCAGCGGGTACGCATCTACCTGCCCGAAGGCACCCCGCCTGCAGGGTTCCAGCCAGTGGAGCCAACCCTTGAGGATGCGTACTTCGTGCTGATTTCACGGCAGCGTGCAGAACGGGAGGCGGCCGCATGAACCTGCGACGGGCGGGCGCGATCGCCCACGTGGACCTGACCCAACACGTGCGGCGGCCCATGCTGTGGGTCCTCGTCGGCCTCCTCGTCCTGATCTCGTGGGGGCTCTCCACCGGCGGAACGACGATCAGCTCCGGGAACAGTGCGGTTGGAGGGACCAAAGCGTGGATCACCTCCGAATCCAGCAACGCCTTCATGCTCTCGATCGTCATCTTCCTCGTCTACTCGTTCTTCGTGGCCATCGCGGCTGGCATGGCCGTGCAGAAGGATGACGAGGCCGGGGTGACGGACCTCTTGCACGCGTCTCCTCTCACGGCCGGGGAGTACATCTGGGGCAAGTTCGTGGCGGTGCTGGCAGCGTTTCTCGGCGTCATGACACTCCACATGATCCTCGCCATCTTCTTCAACCACGTCGTTCCAAACGCGAAGGCTGCCGAGATCCGGGGACCGTTCGTGCTCGCCAATTACCTGGTGCCGTTCCTCGTTTTTGGCATTCCCGGCCTGGTCTTTCTTGCCGGTACGGTCTTCGCAATCGGCGAACGAACCCGTCAGCCCGTGCTTCTGCTCCTGATGCCGCTGGCCTTTCTCCTGCTATGCGGGACCTTCCTCTGGAACTGGTCCCCGACGTGGCTCGACCCGCGTATCAACCGTCTGTTGATGCTCCTGGACCCGGCGGGGTTCCGCTGGCTCAACGAGACATGGCTGAAGGTTGACCGGGGGGCCGCCTTCTACAACACGGGGCGGATGAGCTTCGATCTTCCCTTCCTGTTGAGCCGATGCGTCTTTATTCTGCTTGGGCTCGGCGCCGTTGGCTTGAGCCAGAGGAGGTTCGCCTCGACGTTCCGGCGACGCCGGGCTGGCGGACGAGTCATGACGAAACATCGTGCCGCGGAGGCATCATCGGCAGCTAGCCTCTCATCCCAGCCGCTTTCCGGGCTCTCCATGCGCACCGAGGCGCCCGGATGGCTCCGGAGCTTTCTCGAGATCTTCCGCGTGGAGCTGCGGGAGCTTCGGAGCCATTCGGGTCTCTATCTCTTCATCCCCTTGATCCTGCTCCAGATTGCCGGTCACATGCTGATCCGGACGGGGCCGCTTGAAGCGCCAACCCTGCTGACACCGGGGTTGGCCGCCACGCACCTGATGAACACGTTGACCATATCCGGTTGTGTGCTCATTCTGTTTTACACGGTTGAGTCACTGGTCCGAAGCAGGGTCAGTGGCGCCGCACCGATCTTGTACGCTACGGCCGTTCCGTCGGGATCGATCGTGACCGGCAAGGCAGCCGCCAACGGCATCATCGGACTCCTGTTGCTCTCCGGAGCCGGAGCCATCAGTTGGATCGAGATCGTGCTGGGGGGGCCTGTTCCGTTCAGCCTGACCCCCTTTCTCATCGTTTGGGGTCTCCTGATCTTGCCGACATTCATCCTGTGGATGGCGTGTACGAGCGCCGTTTTCGCTCTCACTCGCAGCCGGTACACGACGTACTCGTTGATGTTGGGCGTGCTCGCCGTGACGATTTTCCTTCAGCTCACCGGCAAGATGACATGGGTTGGCAACTGGGATCTCTGGGGAACGGTCCACTGGAGCGACATGGGGCCTTTGGAGGTCGACCGGGCGGCGTTCATACTCAACCGCCTCTTTGCGCTTTCTCTTGCCGGAGCCCTCTTTCTTTTTGCTGCGAAGATCTTGCCGAGAACCCAGAAGGATCCGGCGCTCATGGTCACCAGACTCCGGGGGGCGCAGCTCGTCAAGGGAGCGTTGTGGATCGCGGGCGTGCTCATGCCAGCACTGGTTTTTGGGGTCATCCTCGCGCTTCGGGTCCACACCGGCTATCAGGGCAGCCTCGCAAGGGAAAGGGCGAAGAACTATTGGAGGCGCAATCTGGCCACCTGGCGTGATACGAGACCGCTGGATCTTAAGGCCGTCGACCTGAACGTACGGCTTCACCCAACGGAGCACGCTTTCGAAACTCAGGGATCGTACCGGCTCGTCAACGGCACCGGTGCGCCGGTGGCGCGGTTCGCACTGACCGGAGGGCTCTCCTGGCACGACGTCCGGTGGACGTTCCAGGGCCAAAGGGCACATCCGGATGATCGGAACGGTCTTTATGTGTTCACCCCTCCGGTGCCGCTGCAGCCTGGCCAAAGTGTCACAGTTGGATTTTCTTTCAAGGGGCACGTCCCAGACGGCATCTCACGAAACGGTGGCCCGGTCGGTGAGTTCATTCTGCCGGCGGGAACGGTGTTGACCAGCTTTGACACGAGCTTTGCCCCGCTCGTTGGCTTTCACGAGGGGATCGGCATTGACAAGGACAACGCCTACGATCCCAAGGAGTACCCCGATGACTTTTACCGCGGTATCACGCCGGCGGCGATCGGATCCTCTTCGGCCTTTTCCACCAGGATCCGGGTGACCGTGCCTCAAGGGTACCTCGCCAACTCTGTGGGCGTGCTGCGGAGCGCTACGACCCGGAACGGGTGGACGACATTTGATTGGGAAAGCGACACGCCGGTCCGGTTCTTCAACATCATCGCGGGCAAGTGGGCCGTGTGGCGGAACAAGGGAACGGCCGTCTACTACCATCCGGCCCACCGGTACAATCTTGACGACATCAGCCTTGCGCTCACGGCTGCACGGGTGTTCTATTCCAAATGGTTTGCCCCCTACCCATGGAAGGAGCTGAGGATCTCGGAGTTTCCGGCCCTGGCCGGGTACGCGCAGGGCTTCCCGACCAACATTAGCTTCTCGGAGGGGATCGGGTTCCTGACCAAGGCGAACAGCCACGCTGATCCGGCCTTCGCCGTCACCGCCCACGAGGTGTCGCACCAGTGGTGGGGAAGCATCGTAACGCCTGGGAAGGGGCCCGGCTCCAACGTGCTGATGGAGGGACTCGCCCAGTTTTCCGCCACACTGCTCCTCCAGCAGGTTAAAGGACCCCTCGCAGCGATGGCATTCCGGGAGCGGCTCGAAGAGGCGTACGAAAACGAGAGGCTCAAAGATGCTGAACGGCCGTTGGTCAAAGTAGATGGCTCACGGGCCGGGGATGAGGCCCTGACCTACGACAAGGGGGGATGGGCGTTTTGGATGCTGGCCGATCTGATAGGCCCTGACGCCACCTTCGCTGGCTTTCACGACTTCATCCGCCGTTACAAGAACGGACCCGACTTCCCCGTGCTCCAGGACTTTCTCAACGTGATGCGTGAGCACGCGCCGGATCCCCAGGCCTTTGATGCGTTCACCAAGCAGTGGTTCTTCGATGTGGTCACACCACAGTACCGGATCGTGTCGGCCTCCCGCACACGGTCACCGGCTGGTTGGCTGGTCAACGTGACGGTGCAGAACGACGGTACCGGGACGATACCGGTCGAAATCGCCGCCGTGACCGGAAGCCGGACCGGGGGCGATAGTGGACCGGTGAGCTCCTACAGGGATGTCAGAAAAACCGTCACGCTTGGTCCGGGACAGCGGCGAGCGATCACGATCGTGTGTCCGTTCAAACCGGAGCGGGTCGTCGTCGATCCCGACGTGAAAGTGCTCCAGTTGGGCCGGAACAAGGCGCTGAGACGGTTCTGAGCACGATGGGCGCCCAGCTCGCAGCTGGGGCCTCAGGGCTGCTGTGCGCCAAGCCATGTCCTCGTCACGCTCGACGTATCAGCGCACTGCGCGATGCGGGATCCGCTTTGCGAAGCGTCGCCTATTCTTCACCCTCCGAGAACGGTTTGAGGAGGTGTGCGCGGGTAGGATGGCGGAGCTTGCGCAGCGCCTTGTACTCGATCTGCCGGATCCGCTCGCGGGTAACATTGAAGGTCCGGCCAACTTCTTCGAGGGTGTGCTCGGTGCCGTCGCCGATGCCGAAACGGAGTTTGAGCACCTGCTCCTCGCGTGGGGTGAGCGACTTGAGCGCCTTGTTGGTGTGCTCCTTGAGCGTTTGCATGATGACGGAATCCATCGGTGAGATCGTGTTGACGTCCTCGATGAAATCACCCAGGTGCGAATCTTCCTCTTCTCCGATCGGGGTTTCGAGCGAAATCGGCTCCTGCGAGATCTTGTGGATCTTGCGGATCTTGGACACCGGCATCTCCATGCGCTCGGCGATTTCGGCGACCGTGGGCTCCCGGCCCAGCTCCTGGACGAGCATCCGCGTCGTCCGCGTCAGCTTGTTGATCGTCTCAATCATGTGAACCGGGATCCGGATCGTGCGAGCCTGATCGGCGATGGCGCGGGTGATTGCCTGGCGGATCCACCAGGTCGCATACGTCGAGAACTTGTAGCCCCGCCGGAACTCGAACTTATCGACGGCCTTCATCAGACCGATGTTGCCCTCTTGGATGAGATCGAGGAACTGGAGCCCTCGATTGGTGTACTTCTTGGCAATAGATACGACGAGCCGCAGGTTGGCGACAATCAGATCCTGTTTGGCCCGGTCGGTTTCGGCCTCGCCTTTGCGGACCTCCATCAGGAGATTCTTGAGATCTTCGTACGAGATCTGAAACTGCTCTTCGAGTTTGGCAAGTTCTTCTTCGTACCGCTCGATCCGGTCGAGATAGAACTTCCTTCGCTCCTTGTTACGCTCCTGCTGAACCTTCTTGCGGTCGCGGGTGATCGTCCCCACGGGGATGGAAAACCGCCGCTCGACCTCCTGGAAGAACGTCAGGAGCCGGTTGCGGACCGTCGTCGTGAAGTCGATGCGCCGGACGAGAACGGCGATGTCGGCAGTGTTGGCGTCGATCTTGTCGGCCAGCTCTTCATATCGCTTGCCACCCTTCTTGCACCGGCGAAGCCGGCGGCGCAGCTCACGCGACTCCTCATCGAGCTTCCTGATCGAGGCGAAATGCCGGAGCGTTTCTGCGACCCGCTCTTCGCCACGCTCATCGAGATCGATATTCTCACTCTGCAGCAGCTCCCGGACGCCGCGGCGCTCACGCCGGGCGTGCTCGTTGGTTCTCAAAAAGATCTCGAGAAGGTCGGGTTCCTTCGACAGGGCGATGAAAACGCGCGCCTCGCCCGCTTCGATCCGCGTGGCGATTTCGACTTCGCCCTCACGATCGAGCAGCTTGACCGTGCCCATCTCCCTCAGGTACATCCGGACCGGGTCGTTGGTCTTCTCGAGCTGCTGCGCCGGCCGCGTCGCCCCTTTCAGATCGGCCGCCTGGTCCGGCTTCTCTTTGGCTTCCTGTTCGGCCCCGGCCGCTGGTGTTTCTCCCTCAAGGGTTTCCCCTTCAGTCACTTCGATCTCGAGCTCGCTGAGCCGCATGTAGATTTCGTCAAGCTCTTCTGCGATGCCGGTGACCTCTTCCGGCAGGTTCTCGTAAAGTTCCTCGTACAAAATGTAGCCGCGTTCCTTGCCGGTCTGGATCAGTTTGTTGAGCTCGGGATATTTCTCTTCAATCAACACGCGCCGAACCTCCTCACATCATCACGGCAACCAGATCGAACAGGCGCAAGGGTATTCTCCACACGCCGCTGCTGTCCGCCGTTGATGCCTCGCCATTCTTTTTCAGGTAGAGTCCCTTCCTTGCCGGCCGCCCCGCCACAAGCGTCTCCATGAAAGGCCATGAAATCGTGGGAACCTCCGTTCCCGTGTACTCCAGGCAATATGGGGCATCAAACCGGATTTGGCAACCTATGCCGGATGATTGGCGCAGGTCATATCTCCGGAGTCTCCAAAAGAATGCGGCGTTTTTCCTCCTGGAGGCGTGCCAGCTCCTCGAAATCGCCGCTGGCGGCGGCCGCTTCAATGCGCGGTTGGAGTTGCCGCGATTTAAGGTCGGCCTGCCGTCGGAGCAGCATTTTCACCTGCGCCCGGATTCCCTCGTCAGTCAAAGGAGGCTGCCCGCTGAGACTCAACTCCGCCATGACCTGAACGAGAGCGGGATCGTCAGCGCTGTCGATCAGCGTCCTGACCGCATCGGTGCCCGCTATCGGATCCGCAGACCGGAGCTGGTCGAAGATCTGACGTGCAATCTGAGAGCGCAGAAGCTCACCATCAACGAGATCCAAGATCTTCCGCCGCCACGCCTCCCCGCATTCGAGGAGAATCCGGACGAGCTCGCGTTCGCCCGGCGGTAGCACCGGTGCCCGGGAACGGCCAGGCGCCGGGGAACGCGCCGGGCCGGCGGGACCCCGGCTTTGGGCACGTTCACGGATTACGTCGAGGGGAAGATCGAGCCGGCGGGCCAGCTCCTCCAGGAGCGCGAAACGGGTTACCGGATCCCGCGCCGCCCCAACGAGCGGGGCGAGCTCCACTCCGGCCCGTCGGCGCTCGTTTCGATCCTGGGGCAGATCCCGAAGGAGAAAATCCAGC
>WGCW01000182.1 GCA_015493585.1 Acidobacteriota bacterium | reverse complement strand
GTGCTGACCTGTACCGGTACACTTTCGAGGAACAGGACGGTCGGCTTCCGGCTCGGACAGGGGGAGAAGCTTGAAGCGATCCTTGGCTCGATGCGGGAGGTAGCGGAAGGAGTCCGGACGGCCCCGGCGGTCGCCCGGCTGTCTTCGAGCATGAAGGTGGAGATGCCGATCTCCGATGCCGTCGCACGGATCCTCGCCGGCAAGATCACGCCGCACGATGCCCTCTCCCAACTGATGCGGCGGGAGCTCAAGGAAGAATCGCAGCTCTGAGATCGTCAGGACCGGGTTGCGCCGGTCCGCGCGGCTTTGACGCCGGGGGGAAACCAGCATGCAACGAGGTGGTCCGGCGCCAGCTCTTCGAGCGGGGGCTCCTTGGTGCAGGCGGCTGCCGCGAACGGGCAGGATGGTGCAAATGGGCATGAGCCCTCTGGCCACGGCACGCCGGATGCCAGTTGGCCTGCGCGTCCCGTCTGGGCCGGTGTGCTCTCGCCGAGGAGCGTCTGTGTGTAGGGATGCATCGGGGCCGTGAGCAGGGTGGCCGTCGGTCCCTGCTCGACGACGGCTCCCTCGTACATGACGGCGGTTTTGCCGGCGATCAGGCGAACCAGCGCGAGATCGTGAGAGATAAACAGCATCGCAAGGCCGAGCTCCTCGCGCAGGTGCAGGAGCAGATTGAGGATTTGCGCCTGGATCGAGACGTCGAGCGCAGAGAGCGGCTCGTCAAGAATCAGCAGATCCGGGCGCGTTGCCAGCGCACGTGCGATGGCCACCCGTTGACGTTCGCCCCCGGAAAGCGAGCCCGGACGCTTGGCCATGAAGCGCGCGGGTAAGCCGGCGAGCTCGAGAAGCTCCCCGACCCGTTGTGTCAGGACCCCCGAAGAGAGGTTTCCCGCTGCACGCAGCGGTTCGGCCACGATGGTTCTGATCGTCAGCCGTGGGTTGAGCGATGCGTACGGATCCTGGAACACGGCCTGGAAGCGGCGCCGCAATCTCCGGAGCCTGGCGCCAGACACATCGTTCAATGGAATGCCGTCGAAGAGTACGGTCCCCGTGTCGGGAGGCTCCAGCGCGAGGAGGAGCCGCGCCACGGTCGACTTCCCCGAACCGGATTGGCCGGCAAGCGCCAGAACCGAGCCGCGGCCGATCTCGAGACTGACGTTCCTGACGGCATGGACCGGCGCTCCGGTGCCGCCAAGACCCCGGTTGCGATAGGTCTTTGAGAGGTTCCGGGCGACGAGGAGCGGCTGGCTCACGAAGGTGCTCCGGCGAGCGGGAAGAGGCATCTAACAGCGCGGCCACCGCCATGGGCCACCAGCTCGGGATGCTGGGCGAAACAGGCCGGGCGGGCGCGTGAACACCGCGGCGCGAACCGGCAGCCCGTCTCCCAGCTACCCGGGGCTGGGATGGTACCTTCAATCGCGCTCAATGTGCGTTTTCGCGCCTCCGGGCTCCGGATCTCCCGCGAGATGCGGAGCAAAGCGGCGGTGTATGGATGCCGCGGTTCGTTGAAGATCCGCTCCGTGGGGGCTTCTTCCACGATCTCACCGGCATACATGATGATGACGCGGTCCACGTGGGAGGCAACGAGATCGAGATCGTGGCTGATGAGCAGCAGCGCAAGAGCATCCGTTTTTGAGAGCTCATCGAGGAGGTGCAAGATCCCGCGAGTCGTGACGGCATCGAGCGCCGTCGTCGGCTCGTCTGCGATCAGGAGCTGTGGCCGGCCCGAGAGCGCCAGGGCGATCATGACGCGTTGAAGCTGACCGCCGGAAAGCTGGTGCGCGTAGGCGCGTGCAATGGAGGCCGGTGGGCGAAGGCCGGTGCGAGCCAGGAGGCCGAGGGCGATGCTGCGAGCGTCCTGCCGCGACACATCACGGTGAAGGCGGATCACCTCGCTCAGTTGAAACCCGACGGAATAGACGGGGTTGAGGGCAGTCGCCGGCTCCTGTGGAACCAGCGCTACGATGCCGCCACGGACCCGGTTGAGCTCGCGCTCGGGTGCGGCCAGCATGTCGATCCCATCGATCGTGATTGTGCCTCCGGTGATCTGGGCTGGCGGTGGCGCAAGGCCGAGAGCCGCCAAAGCGGTCAGACTCTTTCCAGACCCGGATTCCCCGATGATTCCGACGCGTTCGCCGGAAAAGACGGTCAGGGAGATACGGTCAACGAGAGGCGTCTGCTTGGAATCTGGACCCGGAACGGAGATGACGAGATCTGTGATCGACAGAAGCGGAGACCGGTCCGCGGCACCTCGCGAACCGTCCTCGCCAGGACGCATCGAAGGGCCGGGCGGAGCTGGATGGCTCTCAATTTGGTTCATACCGGAGTTGCCAGATTGACGTCACCCCGACGTCCATCGCATCGAGGAGTGAGACCTCCTCGGCCGGGCTCTTCCATGCGTCAATGACGGTGTCGTTGACGTCGAGCCATCCGTTGCCATCGTCCTTGACGGCGACCATCCAGTGATCGCCGTTCTTGAGGAGGTCTCCGCTGCGGATCTCACGCCCCCACCGGAGCGGGCGTCCCCCGCGCAGGAGCTTTCCGGGAGCGATGGGGATTTGTCCAAGCATCCGGAGCCGCTTGGGATCGAAGGTGGGCTGCCCGCTGACAGCCATGGCGGCGAAGGTCAACGACGAGGTCACGAGGCGAGCGTTCACCAGGCTAACGAAAGGCTTGCCGAGCGCCTTGACGGTCAGGAGATTCCATGCGGAAGCCGGCTTCGCCATCGGCTGGAAACCGGGGAGCAGGAAGAGCTCGCCAACCTCCCGGTGGATCGGCGGAGGCACCTCCATGCTGCGGCTGATGACCGGCAAGCTCGGGTCCCACAGGTGCGAGGGACCGAGCGACGAAGCGGCCTGAATCGGGCTGAGATCCGTTGGGTGTGCGTAGACCTCGGCGCGGGCAAAGAACCGGATGGTACCGGGCGCCGGGGTTGGTGGCGGCGGCAACTGAGCCAGGAAATCGGCGTTGTGTGACCTGATCTGGCCCGGAACTTCCATGCCGCGGCCGTACTCCGGTGCGAGGAATGTCCGGTACGCAAGCCGCGTGGCAATATCTTTGGGCGTCAGCTCACCACCGACAAACGCACACTCGATCGTGGACCAGAAAACGCGCACCGTGCGCCCCTTGTCCGGCCACTGCGCGCTGACCAGATGGGGGATGGCCCGGCCCTGTAAGACGAGCTTCTGCCCCGGGCACACCCAAAAATCTCCGTGTCCCGGCCGTCTGACGTGGAGCGCGACCGCCAGAGTGAAACCTTCTCCCGGCGCGAGGTGCCGCGGCCCATCCCGGAACGTTGGATCGGCCTTGGTCGCCGTGACGACCCGGACACCGGTCAGGACGGGCCGGTGTGCCTGCCGGTATTTCCATGAGCCAAAGAGAACGGCGAGGATGGCCGCGAAGAAGATGCCGATCAGAACGAGGCGCGTGGTATCGCGTGTCATGCCCCCATTCTACGATGTCCCAGGACGATCACAGGTCTTCGGTGCCTTCATCCTCCGTCGAAGCGTGGAGCTGCTTCTGCCTGTCCGCGTACGCGGCAGCGATCAGGTAGATGCCAACGATGACGAGAATCGCCGGCCACCACTTGCTCAACCATGAGAGATCGATCGGGTGGAAGTTATTGATCAACAGGATGATCCCCACGATGATCAAGAAGATGCCGAACCCCAGACTGCCAGCCGCAGCTGCACGCTTTGGTTTGGACGGTTCGACTTCCTGAGAGTTGATGATCTGAGCCTGCCGGTAGGCGTCGATAACGGCAAAAAACCAGATGAACGCGATGATGACGCCCATGTCGCTGGCCTGACCGGCGAGGACGGTTGCCAGGAAGAAAAGTCCAAAGACGACGATGGCCCGCTGGTACAGACCGAGGTAGAGGTGGCCCAAACCGGGGAAAAACGAAAGGACGAGGGCGAGGCCCGGCGACTTGCGGCGGATGCCGCCGTACAGAACCGGCGCCGGCATGGGCGGAGCCGGAACCTGCGGCTGGGGCGGTGTCGTGGGCGGAGCCGGTGTACCAGCATTGGTTTCGGTATTCATCAGGAACCTCCTTGGTGGTGAGCGGAGCTCGTATGTTTTTGTGTTGGCGTATGATCCGAGCCGAGCATGGAGCGGACAGCGTCAACCTGCCGCTCTCCCCATTGCCAGGCGCGCCACACGGCGAGACGCAGCTCGCCGCGTCCATCCGAAGCGAGGCGCTCGATGCCGTAATGGACGGCGGTACGGGTATGATGGAGCACCCCGCCGGCCTCGTTCCGGGCGAGCGTCACGGGGTTGCCGATGGTCAGGGTCGTCAGGATGGCGAGCACGTACGCCGCGGCCGTGGCGGTCCGGATACCCATGATCCGGTGGGGGACCCGCCTGCGCTTTCTGAATGGGACGGAGCAGCACTTCTCCACAAGCCCCGGTGGGGGGGGAAGCGCCTGCTGAACCTGGTGCATCAGCGTCAGGTCGTCCCAGGTTCGCCTGCACGTCGGGCAGCTCTCCAGGTGCTCAAGCAGACGTGGAAGCGCATCCGCCGAAAGGTCACGATCCGCCGCGTTGAACAGCATCGACTGCCACCGGGAACAGGGCGATGAGCCGATCTCCTCTGCGACGGAAGCGGGTGGTTCAACGGACTGAACCTCCTGACCGGTGGCGATCACCATGCGCAACGTGTCCATCAGCGAGGCACAGTCCGGGCACTCGGCGAGGTGCTCACGGACCCGTTTCTGGTCATGAGCATCGAGCTCACCCTCCAGGTAGGCCGAGAAGAGGCCGCGAATCTCGTCACACCGGCTCACGAGACCCCTCCATCGGCATGGGCCGCAACGCCTTCGACCGGCCGGATTTCGATGCGCCGCCTGACGGCGGTGGCGAGCTCAAGGCGGGCACGGTTGAGCCGGGACTTGACGGTGCCAAGGGGGAGCTCCAACGCGTCCGCAATATCCTGGTAGCTCATGCCCGCGAAGTCCCGGAGGAGGACGAGCTGGGCAAGGCCGGGATCGAGCTGGCCAAGACCCCGTTGGATCAGCTCAAGGCGTTGACGCCGTTCGGTGCGTTGTGCGGGGTTGTCTTCGGAGGGAAGGCGGTCCAGAATCTCTGGATCGAGCCATGCGGCATCACGTTCCGCACGGCTCCTGCGGTGGGCGTCGATCAGGAGGTTCTTGGCAACGCGCCATGCCCACGCCATGAAGCTTGAGTTCTCACGGTAACGATCAAGGTTCTCCCAGAGCTTGAGATAGACGTCCTGTGTCAGCTCTTCCGCCTCGGCCGCCGTTGGAGCGAAGCTGGCGCACAGGCGGTAGAGCGGTTTGATCGTGGCACCGACGAGCGCCGTCCAGGCGGCCTGGTCGCCGGTGCGGCATCTCTCGACGGTGGCTTCAAGATCTTCCATCTTCATCTCCAACCATCACAACGAAGCCGGATGGCGAAAAGTTCTGGCCGTCTGAAGCCGGACGATCGGCCGCCTTCGCCACGATGCGTGTGCCCAGACGCGGCTTCCACTGATCAAGGATACCGGAACGGGAAATAGACGGCGCCCCCGCAGGGTTGATCTGATCGGCGACTGGACGCTCGGGCATCGAAGAGCGAGCCCGGGCAGCGACGAGGGAGGTTGACCGATGGCAGTGTGGCCGCTGGCTCAGGCGAGCGTCGAGGAGAGGGTCATGATGGCGCTCGATGAGGTGCGGCCCGCGCTGCGCCGCGATGGTGGCGACATCGAGCTGGTGCGTCTTGACGGCGATGTGGTCGAGGTCAGGCTGCGCGGAGCATGCCGGCTCTGTCCCATGGCGCACACGACGCTAACGGAATTCGTTGAAGAACGGGTCAAGCTCTACGCTCCCGAGATCGAGCGGGTCGTTGCCGTCTGAACAAATTGTGGAAAGACCGTTGTGACAGTGAAGAGGGATGTCAGCTCTGGCGCTCCCTGCGGCGCAGGCACTTGGGGCACAACCCGTAGAACTCACACCGTTGAAACTCCACCTGACACCCGACGAGATCCTTGAGCCCCTGCCAATCATATGGGTCGAGCCCCATGACGTCACGGACCTCGCCACACCCGGTGCAGATGAAGTGACCGTGCGGTGAGGTATCGGCATCCCACCGGGCCGTCCGGCCATGGACCCGCAGCTCACGGATGACTCCCGCGTCCCTCAGCAGATTGAGATTCCGGTAGACCGTTCCAAGTGAGATCGACGGCAGTTGCTGACGAACCTTCTCGAAGAGCCAGTCAGCGGTGGGGTGGCTCTTTGTGCTGCGAAGCGTCTCTAAGACCAGCTTCCGCTGCCGTGTCTGACGTGTTGCTGTGGCACGTTCCATAGGTCCTCCAGTTGGATGCGCCTTTGCGGCGCACTTGAATCATGCCATACATCGGGCGTGAAGTCGAGAATTTTTTCGAACAAGAAAGGGAGACGCCCGGAGGCGTCTCCCCGTTTGACACGAATGGAGAACGTTACTTCTTGATGCCGGCGACCTCTTCGAGCATGTCGGTGGTCAGCGACTTCGGCCGTTCGATCGGGTAGCCGAGGGCGCGATCCCACACGATGTTGGCCAGCACGCCGAGTGCACGGCCAACGCCAAAGAGGACCGTGTAGAAGTCGTACTCGCGAACGCCGTAGTACCACTGGACGACACCGGAGTGCGCGTCGACGTTCGGCCACGGGTTCTTGGCTTTGCCGTGCTTCTGGAGGATGGGCGGCGTCACTTCGTAGATCATGCTGACGAGCTTGAAGAGCGGATAGTCCGGCAGGTGCTTGAGGCAGAACTCACGCTGCGCGGCATAGCGCGGGTCGGTCTTTCTGAGAACGGCATGCCCGTAGCCGGGGATGACCTGACCGCTGTTGAGCGTATCCCACAGCGCCTGTTCCAGCTGCTCCTTCGTGGGCAGCTTGCCACCGAGCTTCTCCATCAGGTTCTGGGTCCACCGGAGGACCTCCTGGTTGGCGAGGCCGTGGAGCGGTCCGGCCAGCCCGTTGATGCCAGCAGCGAGGGAGTAGTAGGCGTCGGAGAGCGCCGACGCGACGAGGTGCGTCGTGTGAGCTGAGACGTTGCCGGACTCATGGTCGGAGTGGAGGATGAAGTACATCCTGGCGACGTCGTCGTACGGATGGGGAATCCCCATCATGTGGGCGAAGTTGCCACCGAAGTCCAGGTTCGGATCGGGCGCGATCGGGGTGTCGCCCTTGTACTTCATCCGGTAGATGTAGGCCGCGATGACGGGCAGACGTGCAATCAGGTTGCTGGCATCCTCGTACATCGGATCCCAGTAATCCATCTTGCTCATCCCTTCACGGTACTTCTGAGCAAAGATCGACTCACGCTGCATGGCGACGATGGCGGCGGAGAACATCGTCATGGGGTGGGTGTCCCGCGGCATCGCGCGCAGGAGGTCATACACGTACTGAGGAACCTTCGCCCGCTCCTTGAACTCCTCGACGACCTGGAGCGTTTGTTCCTCCGTCGGGACCTCACCGGTCAGCAGGAGGTACCAGTGCGCTTCGACGTACGGATAGTCGGAGCCCTTCGGCTTGGGTAGGGCTGCGAACGTCTCGGGGATCGTCATGCCCCGGAAACGGATGCCCTCGTACGGATCGAGGTACGAGATATCCGTCACCAAGCACTTGACCCCGCGCATCCCGCCGATCGCTTGTGCGATTGTGACGTCACCGAGCTTGACGTCGCCGTGCTCCTTGAGCAGGCGGGTGGTCCGCGGCCGGTGTTCCTGGATCTTGGCGAACAATGTTTCCTTCAGATTGGCCATCTTTCCCTCCTTCGGTCAGGGTTTCTATGAACGGTTCAGGACGCCGTTCCGGAAAAAGCGGGCATCCTTCCCGGGGTGATGTCCTGGAGCCAGCGGGCTGCGCGATTCTCGATTCACAAAGACAGTATAGGGCTTGTGAAGAAAAGTGACAAGCTCAGGGCTGGGATTTCTGAAGACCTCCATGGCCCGGTTGAGAGACCAGGACACTGGCCGAATCAGGACTTGGGTGCGTTCTCTTGAAGCCAGGCAATACCAGGAGGTTACGCTACGTATCACACAATTGGTGTTCGTCAGGAGCAGCGAGATCCTTCGCCGCATGCCGCAGACCAAGCCACCCTCCCCATGTCATCCTGAGCCACTCACTCCCTCGCCTTGTCATCCTGAGCCGCTCACTCCCTCCCAGTGTCATCCTGACTCGCTCACTCCCTCCCCGTGTCATCCTGAGCGGTGTGCCGCAGGCGAAGCCGTTCCTCCTCAATGTCATCCTGAGCGATGTGCCGCAGGCACACCGCGAAGGATCTGGGCGGGGGGCAACGACCGCAGGGAGAACCTAACCGCCGAGAGCGCGGAGAGCGTGGAGAGCATATTCAACACTGTCCCCATCTCGTGATGATCCATCAGCAGAACGCGACCGCAGAGGTCGCGGGGTTCGCAGAGGAGGGCTCAGAAGTATTCAACACCGTCCCCAACTCGCAACTCGTAGAGCAGGCGAAGCGCTCCACCCTCCCTTGTCATCCTGAGCGATGTGCCGCAGGCACACCGCGAAGGATCTGGGCGGGGG
>WGCW01000181.1 GCA_015493585.1 Acidobacteriota bacterium | reverse complement strand
GTACGAGTACAGGTACCAGGAACCGGTCGGATCGCTCGTCTGGGAGATGGCGATGCACTCGTGGTTGTCGCTCGTGAACTGAGCCATCAGCCAGCGGTTGGCGATGTGATCGTACAGGACGATCGGATCGCCGTAGTTGTCACTTTCACAGGAACCGCCGAACCCGTTCCACAGGGTGTTGCCGGGAACGGGGCCGCCGATGGCGCTCGTGCCGTCCGACTTGTTGAAGATGTCGAACGAAACGTTGACCCACTGGACGTAGTAGTTGACGCCGACATCGCCCTCGGTATCGGGGGGCAGCACGCCGTCAACGTTGCTGACGCCCTCGAAATCGATCGTTAGAGGAGGCATGGTCAGCGGGCCAGCCTTCGTTTGAACGGCCGTATCGACCGGATGGTTGGGCGCCTTGGCGTTCTTGATGCGATCTGGGATCTCATCGTTGCGCCGGTTGATCTCGATGGGGTTGACCTCCCGGGCCTTGTTGGGTCTCGCCTGCCGGCGCAGCGCGTTAAGATCCATGTTGCGCAGCACGGGAGAGACACCGAACCTGACCGGCTTGAGCACACCCGAAGGGTGCATGACGCTGGTGGTGCCGGCGCTCACCGGAAAGGCGATACAGACGGTGAGTAGCAACACCGCCGCCGCCGTTGTGATCTGAAAAGCTCTTCTCATGAGTTCCTCCTTGCTTCCTTTCGAGCTGAGCTGGGGACAAACTCCCAGACTCGGGCTGGGTTGCCTAAAGATTTCTACTCTCAATTAGGAAACGGGGGTGAACGACCTTCAAAATGACCCATCATGCCTCCTTGGGTATGCGAGCAACGGCCAGTACGTGGCTGTTGCTCCTTCCTATGAACCGGAATACGTACACATTTTCGTAGTTCGGCAAGCTCCTGTGATTTGCATCACGGAAATGATCCCACATAATTTGTGCTCTGTCAAGATCGTGTCACGATCGGTCAGAGTGTTCCGTAAGATCAAGAACCACAGTGTGTTATGGAGAGTGGTTTCGTGCAGGACGCGCCGTGAGCTGGGCGCTGGGAGGTACCTGGAATGATCCTTGGATGGGGTGCCATCGGACCGGGGCCCGGCCTCCCCCTCCCCCCTGACTGCTCCCGGGATGCACCGTGTGTTTCCGGGGTTGACAGGTAAAGAGCCGGCAAGCAGCGGTTAGCGCTCGACTCTTGGAGTCATCGATCTAGGCTGCCGGGGGGCCAGGGCGCTCTGAAAGAGGTTGAAAAACGACTCTCTGATCTTCAGGAAATTGTGCAGGGCATCGGGTTGTGGCGCGCTTCGCGAGGCGTACCGCCGGGCCATGATCGAGCGATGCCGGTTGAGAACGCCGATCGAAAGTTGGAGGTACCCCGGCACGTTGAGATTTAAAGGAAGAGACGCAGCACCGGAGGCTTCCAGGGTGTGGGCGAGATTGCGGATCTCATCATCGGAGAGCCATCGGTTGACCGGTTTACCCAATCCGTGCTGGAGGGTCCACTTTTGGACGGTCAGCCGGGCGTACGCAATGGACAGTTTCCATCCCTGGTGGTCCTGACTCTTGAGCGATCTGAGCTCCGGCGCATTGATCGAGATCCGAAAGAGCTCCGGCGCCAGGGTGCCCTTTGCGATCTTCTGCAAACCATCCCGGAGATCCTTGGCAATCACACCTTTGTTTGCCGCCGGCCGGCACACGGCCACGATCGCATCAGCCATCTTTTTCAATGCCTCCGATTCCGGCGCCTTGTTGTCCTGCTCCACCGTCTTGGTCATTCCTGCGACGACCAGCGTGACGGAACGGATGAGCTGGGTGACGTTCTTCTCCATGCCTTCTTTTTCTTTGGTGGACGTACGGGTCTCCTCTGGCTCGTCACCGGCGATCCGGTCTGGCATCGAGGTGAAATGAGAGGTCTCGAGCGCCTTCAGGCAGGTCCGGATCTGTGCCCTCGTCAGTGTGATCTGCCGTTCCCGGTTCCACACGCCGAACCCGCGCCCGTACACACTGACGGCACGAAGCCCATGTCCGAGAAAGCCCTGAACGTCGATCCGCAAACAGCGGTACTTCGCGGGGTCCTGGATCGACTCCTTGAGGGCGGCTTCGAGCTTGGCCTGGCGATGGTCGAGGCGAGAGCGGAATGGCCTGGTGGCTGCACCCGATGCCGCGGGCTGCATCAGAACGATTAGGGAAATGCCGAGGAGTATGTAACGTTCAAACTGCTTCACAACGGCCTCCATGTTCTTCATCGTGGACGATAGCATGACCTTTGAGAGCGCGGGAACCGGCCGCGGGGGGGTTGTCATCTCACTGGTGCTCCGCCAGGAGTGCAGCGATGCGATCGGCGGCGTGCCCGTCCCCGAACGGGTTGGGCCCCGACGTCATTGCAGCATAGGCGGGGCCATCGTCGAGAAGCTCGCGCGCACCGGCGAGAATCCGCTCTGGATCCGTTCCAACCAGACGTGCCCAGCCGCTCGACACGGCTTCCGGCCGCTCCGTCGTTTCGCGCAGGACGAGCACGGGAGTTCCGACGCTCGGCGCTTCTTCCTGGATCCCGCCGGAGTCGCTCAGGGCAAAACGCGCCAAGGCAAATGTGCGAAGGAGGCTGGGGTAGGACATCGGCTCGCGGAGCTCGACGCCGGGAAGATCTCCGAGGATCTCGTGAGCTGGTCCGCTGACGTTGGGATTGGGATGAACGGGGTAGATGATCCGGATTTGCCCGTTCCGTTCGATGACGAGCGAGCGGATAGTGTTGAGGACGCGGCGAATGGGATCGCCGAAGCTCTCCCGGCGGTGCAACGTGACGAGGACCGTCGGGACGCCGTTAGCCTTGGATTGTGTGAGAGGCGCCGCACCGACGATGCGGTGGACGGCATCGACGACGGTGTTCCCGACGACGTGAATCGTGTCCGGGTCGAAGCCTTCCGAGCGCAGATTAGCGGCGGCTCGTTCGGTCGGGGCAAAGTGTAACGAGGTTGCCACAGCAAGAGCGCGCCGGTTGAACTCCTCGGGAAATGGGGCGTCCATCCTCCCGGTGCGGAGCCCCGCCTCGACGTGTGCGACGGGGACTTCCGCGTAAAACGAACCGATGCCGGCCGCAAGTGCGGTCGTCGTGTCCCCCTGCACAACGGTCCAGGCCGGCTCGAGCCGGTTGAGGACCGGTTCCAACCGGCGAAGGATCTCAAAGGCGACCCGCGTTGGTGTCTGGCGTTCGGTCATGACGTCAAGGTCGATGTCCGGGCTCAATCCGAACGGTGTCAGCGCCTGCCGCAGCATCTCGCGGTGTTGGGAGGTGGCGACGATGACTGGTTTGAGCTCTCCCTGGCGTTGGAGCGCCTCCACGACGGGGGCCAGCTTGATCGCTTCGGGGCGGGTGCCGATGATGATGAATGCTTTCCGCATGGCGGTGATTGTACCTGGACCGGCGCGGGAGCGTTTCAACGCCGAAGCGCGGGTTTCGGGTGTTGGATATGGGTGAGCGTCAACGGAATCACCGGCGAGCCCTTCCGCTTGTAGAGGTCGTAGTACCAGCCGGTGGCCGTCCGGATAGCGATGAACTGGTAGTGGGACCAGAAGTCGGGAGAGTGCCAGATTTCCGCGACTGAGGTATACCGGAATATGAACGGGTGCGGCCGCGGCGCGGGGCGCGAGCTCAGCGCATCTTGAAGCTGAATGAAGTCGGGACGTTCTCGGAGAATGGCGGCGCCGTTGCCGCGGTTATGGCCAGGCCTCCATCGTGCACCGGGCTCGAGGTGGATGGGGGCGTGAGCGATCGCCGGATTGACGAGCCCGACCATGTCGATGACGCGCAGCTTCGAATACCAGCCGATGGCGCCGATGGGAACGGCCGCGATTGAGCTTCCCGGCGGCGCAACTTTTGCCAGCGTCTTGCCCATGATGACGAATCCCGTCTCCATGTCGCTGAGGAACTCCATTCGGGCCGGATCGGGCGGCGGGGGCAGGTGCACGATCCGCCAGGGGCCGTGCAGCACGCCGAGCCCCTGGGCCGCCTGCTCGTAGACCGGGCGGTACTGAGGGCTCAGCCCCCATGCCGCCAGGCTGAGGATGGCGCTGGTCCATGCCATCGCGGCGGTCCACCGGCGTCTGTCCCGCGGCAGGATGCCCCCCACGAGCAGAACCGTCAGCGGAAAGACTGGGAGGAAGAAACGTGCCCGGCCGAACTGGTCGCCTCCTTCCACGATGAGGGCAAGCGTCAACACGGCGGCTGTGACGATGGCGGGCAGAAAGCGGCGCTGCTTCCGGACGAGGAAGGGGGCGGCCAGGAGTCCCGGCAGCCAGAGCGCCCAATGAACGGCGGCATAGCGGATCCCAGCGAGAAGCTGGAGGAGCCCACCGCCGGTCTTGGCGTAGTACGTATTTGGGAGCGGGGCGTGGAAGGTGAGCCAGCGGCCAGCGAGCAGAACAGCCATGATCGAGACAAAGGCCACAGCAGCATGCCCCGTCTGACGTTTCGTCGCACCCTGCGAGCCGAGAAGGTGAAAGACGAGGAGCGCCGGCGCGACCGCTAAGCCTTCGGGACGGGCTATGCACAGGAGCGCCAGCAACGCGCCAAACGGAGCGGGACGCAGCCGGCCGGCATCGAACGCCATCGATCCAGCAACCGTCCCGAGCACGACGAGGGCGAAGAGCGCCTCATCCATGCCAGTCCCGGCCCAGTAGATGCCGAGCGCCGAGAGGGCGACGGCTGCGCCTCTGCCAGGTGGAGCCAAGGCTCTCCGGGACGAAGCCGTTGGCCGAGCCACCAAACGCCGAAGCTGAGGCCGGCGAGGGAGGTGACGGCCAGCCCTACGGCTGCGTGCACGGGATTGACGCCGATGACTGCGGCGAGGGACAGCAGCAACACCCACAGCGGCGACGTGAAGCCCTCCACCGGGGGCTCACCGATATTCCAGACGAGGCCGTGCCCGTGGGCGAGATGTGCCGCATACCGGCAGAAGATGTAGGTGTCGTCGAGGATCGTCGTCGCAACGCGGGTGCGGGCGGCCACGGCTGCCACCATGAGCAGCAGGATTGCGAGAAGAACGCCCGCCGGGATTTGCCAGCCTCTTCGAGGATCCTCGGTGGGAGCCGTCTCGCCGGTCTGTGTCATGACCCGATCATAGCGGAACGGTTCCCCGCAGCTGGAGCGGGTTCATCGATGTGTCTGGGAAGGAACGTCCACCTGAGCAGGAGCGCGAGCGACAGGGGCAGTGGGATGGCGAGCACCCGTTCGAGCGAGGTGGCGACGTGCCACCGGAGATCGGGGGCCGACAGGAGGTAGACGAGAACGACCAGAGCCAGCCATACGGCGAGGGAAAGGCGGATGACACGAGCGCCGGGAGGAGATGGGCAGATGAGCACCAGCGCCAGGACAACGAGCTCGAGCAGGAGGACGGGGGTAGCGGCGGCGGCAACCGCCGAAGGGAAGAGCAGGGCACGGTGGAGCATTCGTGCCGGGATGAGGATCTGTGGGAGCGGGGGGATTCCGGCAAGCGAAACCGTCAACTGCCAGGCGGCGGCAGGCAACAGTGCGACGGACAGGAGGGGAATCCACCGGCGCCGCGGCATCCGCCGGAGCGCGAAGACAACGAGCAGCACGGCGATGGCCGTTCCCTCATGCTTGGTGACGGCAAGGGCGGCGAGGCTGATGGCGGCGATCCACGGGAACTGCGATGCGTCCTTCCCGGTGTCCATGAGACCGGCGGCCGCCATCACGAGGAGGAACGCGGCCAGTGGTCCCGCCGAGCCGGATGTCTGGATCGTTGGAGCGAGCAGGACGGGCGCCCAGCTCCCCGCAACGGCGGCCAGTGCGGCAACGGGCCTGCCGGCCGGCCGTACGATCCTCCAGCACGCCGCGCCAAGTCCGGCAACGATCAGGGCACCCCACGCGCCGGCAACGGCGCCGGGAGGAGCGCCGAAGATCCGTCCGGCGGCGATCAGCCCGCTCCACAGCGGCGGATAATCCAGGTGAGCGAGCGTGAACGGTTTCCAGGTGAGCCATCTGAGGTCGATGCCTCCCGCAGCGGCGAAGACCCGTGCCTTGAGCCCCCAGATGTACCGGAAGTCCCAGCCGAAGGCGGGGATTGTGGCCACGAGCACGACGCGCACTGCGGCCGCGGCGAGCGCTGCCGTTTCCCACACCCCCGGCCAGCGCCACCCCGGGGTGCTCTGCGTTTCGCCGGTGTGCCAACGGTGTTCTGTCATCAGCACAAGGACGAGTCCGGCGAGCGCGGGCACGCTGAGCAGGACAGGGCTCCATCTGATGCCCGCCAGGTCAAGCATCGCCATCCACGTTCCCATCGCTGCGATTCCCCAGACCAAGGAACCGGTGAAACGATCCTCCAGGCGAGCTGCCTGGCCCGACGTGATGCGGTCCAACCCCCATCCGGCGGCGAGGGCAAGCAGAGGCGCGAGGAACGGCGTCACGATCCGGACCTCGCCAGGACGTGGATCCACCCCGAGCTCCAGACGTCGTGCCACGGCTTCGGTACAGCCCCTGTTTGGCCGGGGCGCCCGGGATGAATGCAAACGGCGAGCGCGGTGCCTGCTCCAGCATCGAGCGTCCGCACCGGCCGCCAACGGATCGATGGCCGCCACCAGACGGTCTCGAAGAAGAGGCGTTGAGCGTCGAGAGGGGACAGATCGTGCGGGAGCAGCAGCAGGACCTCATGCCCCGGGGGCACCGGCGCATGCGCAATCGGCGCCAGGTGACGGCTCCAGCGGGGCGCGGTGCGGGGCTTGCCGGGCTGAGGAAGATCGTCATGGACGCCGAGGACGATCGAGAGCAGCGTGACGGCAAGAGCCACGGCAGCGCAGAGCGTTTTCCCCCGGTCGTTCACGCTTCCGAGGATACCGCCTCACGCCGCGGCGTGCGAGGCCGCACGAGCTGCCGGAGCTGGGGTTACACCGTGCGGGAGTAGATGGGACGATCCGCGGGACGCTTGAGGAAAGCGTCGAACGGCATACAGATGTTCCGGAGGAAGAAGCGGCCGAGCTGCGTGACGCGCAGGCCGTCGGCATCAAGCACGATCAGCCCATCGTTGGCCATCGGCTCAAGCTCGGCCAGAGCATCGGCAAAATGCTCGGCCGGATCGATGCCGAAACGTCCGCGAACCCAGCCAAATTCGAGCGTGAGGGTACAGATGATCCGATGGATCACGCTCCCGCGGAGCTCGTCCTCGGGCGTGCGCAGGAGGCCGCGTTCGACCGGCAGATGTCCGGACGCGATGGCCCGCTCGTAGCGCGCAAGATTTTTCTGATTTGCCGCATAGGCACCGGCCAGATCCCCGATTGACGTCACCCCAACTCCGATCTGGTCCGGGGCGTGCATGACGGTGTAGCCCATGAAGTTCCTGTGAACGCGTCCCTCGTCCATGGCCGTGGCCAGCTCGTCTCCGGGACGAGCGAAGTGGTCGAAACCAACGAAGGTGTACCCGGCCGCGAGAAACTCTTCGACGGCCCCGGCGAAGATCCGGAACTTGTCCCATCCGCGTGGGAGCGCCGCCTCGTTGAGCTGGCGTTGATGCGGTTTGATCCAGGGAACGTGCGCGTACGAAAAGCAGGCGACCCGGTCGGGAGCCAGCTCGGCGATCACCGTCCGGACGGTCTGCCGGAATTCGGGCTCGTTCTGATAGGGCAGGCCGTAGATCAGGTCGATGTTGACCGATCCAACCCCAAGCTCCCTGGCTCGCTCGACGTGCCGGCGCGTCAGCTCGAGCGGCTGAATCCTGCCGACCGCTGCCTGGACCTTCGGGTCGAGGTCCTGCAGGCCCATCGAGAGCCTGTTGAACCCGAGCCCGGCCAGTACCTCGAGGTGCTCCATCGTCGTCACGCACGGATCGATTTCGATGGCGATCTCCGCCCTGGGGTTCAGAGAGAACCGGCTGGTGATCGCGTCAAAGAGCCGGCGGCATTGATCCGGCGTCAGATACGTCGGTGTGCCGCCGCCCCAGTGGAGCTGGTTGAGCGTCCGCCTCGGTCCGAGCGCGTCCGCGAGCAGGTCAAGCTCGCGCTCGACGGCGTCGAGGTACGCCTCCTCGGGGCCGTGGTGCGGAGAGATGACGACGTTGCACCCGCAGTAGGTGCACCGGTGTTCGCAAAACGGGACGTGGACGTACATCGCCAGCGGATCGGTTGGCCGCTGAGCTGCCACGGCCAGGCGTTCGCGGTAGGCGTCCTCGCCGAAGTCTGGCGTGAACTGGGGCGCCGTCGGGTAGGAGGTGTACCGGGGTCCCGGCCGGTCGTAGCGTGCGAGGAGCTCCGGCGTCAAACGTTCGAGGCCCGGTCCAGGCTCATGCATGATGGCTCTCCTGAACGGTCCGGACGAACGCCGTCATGTGGCTGACCGGCACGTCCGGTGTGATCCCGTGACCGAGGTTTGCGATGTAGCCGGTCCGGGGCGCCTGGGCGAGCATCGCGAGCGTCCGCTGGCGGATGACCTCCGGCGGGCCCATCAGCACGCCTGGATCGAGGTTCCCCTGGATCGCGTGACCGCCGAGCTTTGCGGCCGCTTCACTGAGGCCGGTGCGCCAGTCGATGCCGATGACCTCGCACGGCATCGAGGCGAGCTCGTCGAGCAGATGCCCGGCGCCGTTCGCGAAGTAGATCCTCGGAACGCCGAGATCGCCGAGCTGTTCGAAGAGTCTGACAGCCGGCGCGAGCGCCCACTCCCGCGCATCTTCGCGACCCAGCGTGCCGAGCCATGAGTCAAAGATCTGGACGGCCTGTGCGCCATGCTCGACCTGGCTGCGGAGGTAGGCCGCCATGGCGTCGGCCAACCGGTCGGCGAGTCCGGCAAACGCGCCGGGAAAGGTCAGGGCAAACTGTTTGATCCGCGTGAACGAGCGTGACGTCGTCCCCTCGACCAGGTAGGACGCCAGCGTCCACGGCGCGCCACAGAATCCGAGAAGCGCCGTGTCCGGATCGAGCGCTTGACGGACACGCTCGAGCGTTTCGTCAAGAAAGCCCGTTCCGGTCCACGGCACCGGAACCGTCAGCCGGCGCACGTCGCTGGGATGACGGATCGGATTTCCGATGTGGGGACCCGGCGTGAAGCTCAGCTCGATGCCCAGAGGGACGAGCGGTGTCAGGATGTCGGAGAAGACGATGGCGGCATCGAGACCAAAGCGCCGGACGGGTTGCAGAGTCACGTCCGCGGCGAGCTCCGGGGTCCGGCAGAGCGTCAGGAAATCGCCGGCTTTCCGGCGGATGGCCCTATACTCGGGCAGGTACCGGCCGGCCTGGCGCATGACCCAAACCGGAGGACGGTCGACCGGACGGCGCCAACACGCTTCGAGGAAGCGGCTCGTCATGTGAGAGCTCCGGCGAGGGCGCCGGAGAACGCCTCCAGCGTCGTGCCGATGGCCTCCTCATCGTGAGCGGCCGACACGAACATCACTTCGTACGCCGAGGGCGCCAGGTAGATGCCCCGCTCGAGGAGGGCCCGGTGGAGGCGTGCGTAGATCGCCGCGTTCTCCGGGTGGATGTCTTCATACCGGCGGGGTGGCTCGCCGTCCTGCAGTGAGAGCCAGAGGATCGATCCGGCGCGCGCGACCCTCCAGCCGAGGCCGTGGCGTTGGAAGATTTCCTCGATCCCGCGCTGAAGCTGGGCGCCGAGCCTCTCGAGCCTGCCGTACGCCTCGCCATCGTTGGCCAGGAGCATCCGGAGCGTGGCAACGCCGGCGGCCATCGCCACCGGGTTGCCGGAGAGCGTCCCCGCCTGGTAGACCGGGCCAAGCGGCGCGAGCTCTTCCATCAGATCCCGCCGGCCGCCGTAGGCCCCGACGGGCATCCCACCGCCGATCACCTTGCCGTACGTGGCGAGATCGGGCGTGATTCCGTAGATGCCGGCAGCGCCCGTTGGCCCAACGCGGAACCCGGTGATGACCTCATCGAGGATGAGCAGTGTTCCGTTGGCGGTGCACAGCTCCCGCAACCGTTTCATGAAGGCTGGGCGCTGAATGAGGAGTCCGGCGTTGGCAGGGATCCCTTCGATGATCACGGCGGCCAGGTTCCTGCCCCGCTCGTCGAAGAGCTGCTCGAGCGCCGCTTCATCGTCGAGCGGCAGGACGAGGGTGTGGGCGGCGAAGGCAGAGGGGACGCCGGCCGAGGAGGGCGTTCCAAAGGTGGCGAGCCCGGAGCCAGCGCTGACCAGCAGGTGATCGGCATGCCCGTGGTAGCACCCGCTGAACTTGAGCACGTCATCGCGCCCGGTCGCACCGCGCGCCAGCCTGACGGCGGACATGACCGCTTCAGTGCCAGACGAGACGAATCGCACCATTTCGAGGTGGGGGAGCGTTCCAATCATCAGCTCGGCGAGCTCGACCTCTCCCTCGCACGGAGCACCGAAGGACAGCCCCCGTCCGGCGGCGGTGCGGACCGCCTCGACGACGGCGGGGTGGGCATGTCCGAGGATCAACGGCCCCCACGATCCGACGTACTCGATGAAGCGCTGTCCATCGGCGTCAGTGACGTGGCAGCCGGACGCCGAGGCGTAGAAGAGCGGTTCGCCGCCGACGCTCCCGAACGCCCGCACCGGCGAGTTGACGCCGGCAGGCATCAGCTTGACGGCCCGGCGGTAGAGCTCCTTCGAGCGGGGACCGGCGGTCACAGCCATCCCTCCGCCAGCGCCTGGCGGGCGTGGTAGGTGATGATGATGTCCGCCCCGGCTCTTCTGAACGCGTGCCAGTTTTCCATCACGATGGCCCGCTCGTCGATCCAGCCACGGTCCGCGGCGGCTTTGACCATCGAGTACTCGCCCGACACGTTGTAGACGGCGAGCGGCTGACTGAACGCTTCGGCGATGTCCCGGACGACGTCGAGGTAAGCGAGGGCCGGCTTGACCATCAAAATGTCTGCACCTTCTTCGATGTCGAGCTGGGCTTCGAGCAGCGCCTCGCGCCGGTTCCTCGCATCCATCTGGTAGGAACGGCGGTCGCCGAACCCCGGAGCGGAGTTCGCCGCTTCGCGGAACGGCCCGTAATACGCGGAAGCGTACTTGACGGAGTACGACATGATGCCGGTGTGCGCCAAGCCCGCCTCGTCGAGGGCGGCCCGGACCGCGCCGATTCGGCCGTCCATCATGTCCGACGGGGCGACGATGTCGGCACCGGCCTCGGCGTGGGCGAGCGCCATGCGGGCGAGGTGAGGCAGCGTTGCGTCGTTGTCGATGCGTCCGTCCCGGACGAGCCCGCAGTGCCCGTGATCGGTGTAAGCGCAGAGGCAGACGTCGGTGATCACGGCCAGGTCGTCCCCAAAGCGCTTCTTGAGGGCGGCAACCGCCTGGGGAACGACGGCATCGGGGGCGTAGGCCGAGTGGCCGTCCGGGTATTTAGCGCCCTCCGGCGGCACGCCGAAGAGCAGCACTGCGCGGATGCCCAGCTTAAGATCCGACGCAACGGTTTGAAGGAGCGTATCGACCGACTGATGGCTGATACCCGGCATCGCCTCGATCGGCTCTGAGATGTTCTGTCCCGGCACGACGAAGTGCGGTTGTACAAACATGTTCGGGTCGATCCGGGCCTCGGCGACGAGGTCGCGGATGACTGGAGTGACACGGAGACGGCGTGGACGGATGGTCAGATCGTACATAACTCCTCCGCAAGCGATTCGAGCTCGGGCCGCGCAGGGATCTGGCAGTCGATCCCGAGCGCGGCCGCAGCGTTCTTGGTCGTTGGGCCGATGCCCCAGTGCGGGCATGGCAACGGCCGGCCGTTGAGCCGTTCGAGATAGTACCGCGCCGAGCGGGGCGAGGTCAGGACGACCCCGTCGACCGGGAGCTCCGGCAACGGCAGCTCTTCAGGGGGCGTTGGGCGCATCCGGTAGACGATGACGGTCAGCACCTGCGCCCCGGCCTCGATCAACGCCTCGGGTAGCTCCGGCCGATGATCCTTGCCGCATGCGAACAGGTACGCCGCAGGCCGATGCTCTCCCGAGGTCAGGATCTGAGCCAGGCCGAGGCCAGTTCCAGGGCCGGTGACCCGCACGGTCAGCCCGGCCTGCCGGGCCGCTCGCGCCGTTCCCGTGCCAACCGCCGCGGCGGGCCAGGAGAGAACGGCGCCGAACCCGCGCTGCCGCGCTTCGGCGGTGAGGCGTTCCGGCGCGCGGGGGGAGGCCAGGAGAATCCAGCGATCCTCCGGAAAGTCCGGGTCGTTCAGGGCGGCCCCGAGCCGGCTCCACCCTGCCTCGTCACCGGCCGGCTCGAACCGCAGCACGGGGAACGGCACGATGATGATCCCGCAGCCGGCGACCAGCTCCTGCAGGGACCCGCACGCCTCTTCGGAGCGCGTGACGAGGATGCGCCGGCTCATCGTTCCTCGATCTCGTGCTGGGCAAGCTCAAGCGCCGTGTGGCACGCGCGCGCGGCCTCTTCGGGTTCCTGCGCCACGGCAGCCACCCGCATGACCTCGGCCCGGATGAGGGCCTCGTCGATGATGCCGAGCGCAGCCACCAGCCTGATGGCACCGCCGGACTCCTCGTTCGCCAGGCAGCCAAACGGAACCTGACACCCGCCTCCCAGCAGTTGCAGGAGCGTCCGCTCCGCACGGATCGTCCGTCCGGCCGAAATGTCGTCCAGCGGTGCGAGCAGCTCGAACACCGGGTCGTTGCGCCGGGTTTCGATCGCCAGCGCTCCCTGGGCGGGAGCGGGCAACATGACCTCCGGTGGGAGCTCGAGCGTATCGAGCCCTTCAAGGTCGAGCCCCAGACGGGTCGCGCCGGCGGCGGCGAGCAGGATGGCGTCATACAGTCCCTCTCGCAGCTTGCGCACGCGAGTCGGTACGTTTCCGCGAAGCGGCTTGATCCTGATCGAGGGTGAGAGCGCCAGCGCCTGCGACGCACGGCGCAGGGAGGACGTGCCGAGCACACTGTCCGGCGGAAGACCCAACGGATCGGCCGGCGCCGGCTGGAGCAGGCCTTTGCGCGCGAGCAGGATGTCCAGGGGTGATTCCCGTTCCGGGATGGCGGCCACCGCAAGCCCTTCCGGCTCCTCGGTTGGAAGATCCTTCAACGAGTGCACCACGAGATCGACCGTACCGTCGAGCAGCGCCTGTTGCAGCTCCTTGGTAAAGAAGCCCTTCCCCTCCATCTTTTGGAATGAGACGTTTTGAATGCGGTCCCCGCGTGTGTGAATGACCTCGATTTCGCAAGGCGTCCCGAGCCGTTCGGCGATCAGGCTCGCAACACGCCGGGCCTGCCAGAGAGCAAGCTCCGACCCGCGCGTTCCGATCGTCAGCGTAGCGCGCGTCATCGATGCTTCTCCGTCCGGCCGCTCCCAGAGTTGCCCTCAAGCCCGCGGGAGAAGCTCTCCAAAACGGCCATGGAGTGCTCCCAAGCCGCACCTTTCAAACCGCGGAGGGGCACCTGGACCAGCCGCTTGACCAGCTCCTGCGTCATCCGTTCGACGGCCCGCTGGTCCTGCTCGGAGAGGTGATGCAGGTCCTTTTCCAGGCTTCGCCGCACCGCCCGGGATGCCAGGTCGTCGAACGCGGCGTGCAGGTCCCGGGCGACCGGAGAGAGGGACCGGTCGAGCAGCCTTCGGCGCAGGATGATGATCTGGTGCTCGACGAGCTCGTCGCACCGTTCCAGCTCCTTGAGACGGAGGACACGGTTGCGCTCGGCCTCGGCCCGCATGTCTTCGATGCCGACGAGCTCGGCGCCCCCAACCTTGCCCGCCGCGGGTGCGATGTTGGCCGGCATGGCGAGATCGATCACGAGGAGCGGCTCATCGGCCGGCAGCCGGTGACGAATCGCCGCGATGTCGTCCCGGCCAAGAAGCGGTTCCTGGGCGGAAGTTGCGGCCACGACGAGGCTGGCGGCCGGAGGCTCCATGACGGCGGAATCGAGCGCCAGCGGGTACGCGGCAGCATCCCCGGCAGTGAGCTGTTCCGCGCGCTCGGGCGTCCGGTTGGCGATCAGGACGCGCCTGCTGGGATCGATCGCGCGAATCAGCTTGAGCGTTTGCGATGCCATCTGCCCGGCGCCGAGGATCAAGGCGGGCGCCGAAGAGGCGGACAGGTGGTTTTCGAGCTTTCGCTCGACGAGCGTGAGGAGCGAAACCGGACGGCGGCTCAGCTCCGTTTCGGTCCGGACCCGCTTTGCCAGGTGAAACGCCTCGTGGAAGGCCTGATCGAGGATGCCGTTGAGCCGGCCCGCCTCGTGCGCCGCCTCGTGGGCCTGTTTGACCTGACCGAGGATCTGCGCCTCACCAACCATCATCGAATCGAGAGAAGCCGTCACCCGGAAGAGGTGCCGCACGGCGTCCATCCCCCGGTAGAAGTAGATCTCGTCGTCGCTGGGCAACTGGCAGGCTCCACCGGTCAAGTCGGCCAGACTCCGGCGGAGGTGGAACAAAACCGACGCGTTGTGGTTGATGGTATCGGTGCGAAAGTAGAGCTCGACGCGGTTACAGGTTCCCAGGTAGACGAGCTCGGCAAAGCCCGCCAACCGCGCGAGCTCGTTGAGATCTTCCGCGCCAAAATCCGCGGGCAGCGCCGCACGGGCCAGCTTGTCGGCCTGTGTCGTGCGGTAACTGACTCCCACGACGCCGGTTCGCTTCACAGGTCACCTCCCCCGCGACGGATCATAAGCGACAACGGCGTCCGATGGGTCACGGCATCGTAAAACGTTATCCCGGACGGGTCCGAAGGGCATGGACGCTCACGAGGAGCCAAACGCCGACGAGGATTGTGGCGTGGATCAGTGTTGGAGCCGCCCGGGAGCTCCGGATCGAGGGCACAATCCACGTCGTGTCCACATGGATCGCGCGTCCCACCAGGTCGAGGAAGTAGTTCCGGGATGCCGTTTCGAAGGTGCCAAAGACCTTCCCGGGGATCATGGCAGCCCCAAAACCGATGACGAGCTGAGCGCCGGTGACGATCTTGGCGGTGAGCCTGCTCCAGCGTCTTCCGTCGAGCGCCCATTCGAGCCCGAGGGCGGCAACGAGCATCAGGGGACCGAGAACCGGGACGAAGAAGCGAGCGGCCGGGGACCATCCCGCGTACCATTGAGCGATCAAGAGCCCAGGGCCAACGGTGAGCCCGCCGAGAGCAATGACGGCAACCGCTTCCTTCACGCTCCGCTTGGCCAACACTGCGAGCCCGATTGGGAACAGGAGCAGCACCGGAGCCCAGACCAGCGCCCCATACTGTTGATCGACGAGCACGCCGAGCGTTCCAGGGATCAGGTTGCTCAAGGAGGTCATGTGCGGCATCCCGTGCCATGCGGCAAACGGCGAGGGACTGCCGAACCAGCGCAGGTTGCACCACGCCATGAACGCCAAGCTGGCGGCCAGGGCGGATGGAATGAGCAGCCGGCGTGTCCGGCGTGACGGCAAACTGACAAGCTCCCACCCGGCCAGAAAGACCGCGGGGAGCACATATCGCGAGTTGAACCAGACGACAGCCGCGATGGCCAGGGTGGGCGGCAAAATGCCACCGCGCTTCTGGATGATCGACCTGTAGAGGATCGCGAACGCAACCGCTGCTGCGAGATCGGGGAACAGGAGCCCCGAGTAGGTGACAACGGGGAAGGTGATTCCCACGAGCAGGACGAATGGGAGCGCCCGGTCTTCGCCGGTGTGTTCTTCGAGGATCAGCAAGAGGATCCAGACGAACGCGAGGCCGAGCGCCGCCGTCGTCATCCGGATTCCGGCTTCGCCGAAGAGAGCGAGCGGTCCGGCGAGCAGAGCACTCATCCCCGGCGCGTGCCGGGAGATCGCCTTGCCGCGGCGCAGCGCCGCCGGGCTGGGGTGGAGGAGCCCGCCGATTTCCGGAACTTCGATGTCGTGATCGCGGACGAGCGAACGTGCGACAGCGAGATAGGCCGGTTCGTCGCCCGTCCGCTGCCGTGGGATCAGGTTTGTTCCGGCGAGGACGAGCGCGACGAGCGTGAACACGATCGCCGTTTGAGCCCGCCGGGATCCGCCAAGCGAGGGTCCTGGCCCGGTCAGCCAGCGCCAGCAGCACGATGCGGACACGATGAAGGCCGGAGCCAGCACGGTCCAGCCGATCGCGCTCGAACGCAACTGGGATGCGTAGTACGTACCGCCGGCGTGGCCTGGAAAGAGCGGGAGCGGCAGCCTGAGCAGGAGCGCGACGATGGCGCGGCTCGCCGTGGCGATCGTGGCTCCTGCTGCCGCGGCAACGACCGCGATAACGATAACCGGCACAGGAACGAGGTGTTGCCGTTTGATCCTTCTGGACCCTGGTTGGAGTGGACCAGTTTCCTGCATGGCGCCCATTGTAACGGGCTCAGCTGACGCCGCTCCCCCGGTTCGGCTTAGCCGCCGGCTGCCCAGCCCGGGGGAGATGCAGCGCAAACGGAATACCGGCAAGGCCGGCGGCGGCGCAAACCAGATAGGCCGTCCAGAGACCGAAGTGGTCGCCGATCGCACCCGTCGCGACGATGATGACGGACCGGAGGGTGAAGCTCATGGCCATGTACAGCCCGTTGGCCAAGGCGCGGTGAGCAACATCGACTTCCTGGACCGCCGCCATGACGACAGGGCCGACGGCAAGCGCCGAGAAGCCAAGGAACGGTAGAATCATCGCTCGCGGCCACCCGGGAATGAGCGTGAGCCCAAACAGCAGGAGCGAGCTTGCCGCCAGCGACCCGGCGAGGACCCGCCGTCGTCCCAACCGGTCGCTGATCGTGCCGCCGGCAAGGGCGCCTGCGATGCCGGCGGCCTCAAGGATCGAGAGCGCCGCGCCCGAGATCCAGAGGCTCGATCCCTGCTCGTGCAGGAAGAGCGGCAGGTACGTGGTGGCAGCCGCCATCAGGAAGGAACGTGCGAGGATCAAACCGGCGAGCGGACCGAAGAGCGGGCTCAGCCGGCGGATGCCGCGGGAGATGCCGGCCGTTCGGGACGGTCCGGCCGCTTCGGGCCTCGGCCAGGAGCGGGCGTGGGAGAGCAGAAGGACGGATGCTGCCACTCCGGCGGTCATCAACCAGGGGGTGCTTCTCAACCCGGCGATCTCGATGACCGAAACGATCAGCACCGGACCGATCGTCCGGCCGAGCTCGCCGCCGACCATCCAGAACCCCATGCCGCGGCCGAGCGACGCGCCGGAGAGGCGGCCAGCGAGCGGCGGTGCCAGGGAGTGCAGCGCGGCTGACGAGAGACCGGCGGCGGTCAGCAGGAGAGCCGCTGCGAGGTAGCCAGGGGCCAGCGGCAGGCAGCTCATGGCAGCGGCCGTGATCGCCGGGGTCAGTGCGACGAGCCATCTCAGATCCCGGCGGTCCCCCAGGTGCCCAAGGAGCGGCTGCAGGAGTGAGGGCGCTTGGAGGAAGATGCTCAGGAGCCCCACCTCGGTCCGGTCGATCAGGAACCGCCGCATCAGCTCCGGGAAGAGTGGCGGAAGAAACGAGCTGAACGTGTCGTGAACGGCGTGAGCACCGGTGAATGTCAGGACGGCGCCGGTGTGGAAACCCCTCGTGTGGGATGTCGCGTCCCGCGTCATCAGAGCCGTCTCCCAAGGTCGGGCTGGAACGCGTTGACGAAGTGAGTGACCTTCCAAAACGGGAAGCGGCGCGTTTTCTCGACGGAGATGACATCGAAGCGGCACGGGGCGTCCCACAGGTCGAACCGGCTGAGATACGCCGCGGCGGCGTGAACGATATGGGCCTGTTTCTCGCGCGTCACGGCGGCGGTCGCGCCCCCGAAGAGCTGGCTCGATCGCGTCTTGACCTCGACGAAGATGATTTCATGCCGGCGGCTCATCACGAGGTCGAGCTCGCCGCCGCCGCCCCGCCAGTTGCGGTGGCGGAGATGGAATCCTTTCAGTCTGAGGAACCAGAGCGCGGCCCGCTCACCGCGGCGTCCGGTCCGCCGCGCCGATCCACGTTTCACGGGGTGCTTTCCTCGAGCGGCTCATGCGTGTGGATCAACCGGCCGGGTCTTGGGAGCTGATCAGCCGTGCCAACGTCTGTGCTCTTTTCGAGGACGAAGGCCCTGATTGGACGCCCTTCCTGGATGTACTTGACCTCGAACCCGGTCAGGGGAAGCCCCGAAAACGCAGCCGCGGGGTCACAGACGGCCCAGCCGCTCGCGCGCCCGAGCACGTCCTCGATCACCCCGGCGTACTCCGGATGGTCGGTCTTGACGAAGAGCCGGCCGCCGGGCTCCAACGCGCGCCGCATCGCATCGACGACCTCAGGGGTGATCAGACGTCTTTTGTGGTGCCGTTTCTTGGGCCATGGATCGGGGAAGAGCACGTAGAGGTTTGCAACGGACGCCGGTGCGAGGAGCCGGAAGAGCAGGTCCTCCGCAGTTGTGCGAAGCATCCGGACGTTCGTCACTCCACGCCGCCCGGCCCTGTGACAGAGCATGGCGTGGTACTTGTGCGCGCGTTCAACGCCGAGGAAGCTGCGCTCCGGATGATCGAGGGCGAGCTGGAGGAGGAAACGGCCCTTTCCCGCTCCGATCTCGACATCGACCGGTGTTGACCGCCCGAAGAGCTCGGCCCACGAGAGCGGACAGGTGACCGTATTGAGATCGACCTCGATCATTCGCTATCGAGCACGTCGTCCGGGTCCTCGTCGCCGAAGACGACGCCAAGGGCCCGTGCGTTTGCAACGAGCTGGCCCTGCGGATCGACGAGCTTCAAACGGTTGGTCGCCTCGGCGAGCGGCACGGCGACGATGTCTTCGCCGTTGAGTGCGACCATGTTGCCGAACTCGCCGCGCATGACGAGGTTGAGCGCCTCACACCCGAAGCGTGTTCCGAGGATGCGATCGAGCGGCGCCGGCGTCCCCCCACGCTGGATGTGGCCTAGCACGGTGACGCGCACTTCGTGTCCGGTCTTGTCCTGAAGGACGGGTGCCAACTGGTAGGAGAGCCCCCCAAGCCGTTTCCAGCCGGTGACGGGATCGACGCTCTGAAAAACCTGGTCGCCGTCCTTTGAGTGGGCTCCCTCCGCGACGACCACGATGGAGAAGGCGCTGCCGCGATTTTGCCGTGCCCAGATCTTGGCGATGACCGGCTCGAGGCTGAACGGGATTTCGGGAATGAGAATGACGTCCGCGCCGCCGGCGATACCGGAGTGCAAGGCGATCCAACCCGCTTCGCGCCCCATCACCTCGAGGAGCATGATCCGGTGATGGCTCTCCGCGGTCGTGTGAAGCCGGTCGAGCGCCTCGGTGGCAACGCCGACCGCTGTGGCGAATCCGAACGTCCTGTCGGTCCGGGCGAGGTCGTTGTCGATCGTCTTTGGGACGCCGACAACGGGGATGCCGTGCTGCTCCATCAGCTCGCGGCCGATGGCCAGTGTGCCGTCACCGCCGATGACGACGAGCGCATCAAGACCGAGCCGGGTGAAGTTCTCCTTGACGATGCCCGAAGCATCAATGATCCGTTCGGTTCCATCGCTGAGGCGTTCGACATATTTGAACGGATTCCCGCGGTTCGTCGTACCGAGGATCGTCCCACCCTTTGGAAGGATGCCGCGCACATCACGCAGCTCGAGCTCCTCCGTCTTGAGGTCCACTAGGCCGGAGAAACCGTCCATGATCCCGATGACCCGAAGCCGGTGGCGGAGGATGGCCGATTTTGTCAGCGCACGGATCACGGCGTTCAGACCGGGCGCATCACCTCCTCCCGTCAACACGCCGATTTGCCGGATTTCAGACATCTCTCGCCTCCTTTGGGGCGTCCTCATCGCTCAGACCGAGATGCACCATGCGGATGCCGAGCTCGGCGGCGAACCGGAGCACATTCTCATCCCGGTAGAATTCGCCGTAATAGATCGTCTTCAGGCCAGCGTTGGCGATCAGCTTGAAGCAGTTGAAGCAGGGTGAGGCTGTGACGTAGATCTCTCCGCCATCGACGCGCACACCGTTGCGTGCGGCCTGCACGAGCGCGTTGGCCTCCGCGTGAACGGTACGGATGCAGTGGCCGTTCTCCATCAAACATCCCACCTCGTCGCAGTGGGGTGCCCCGCGGATCGAACCGTTGTACCCGGTCGACAAGATCGTCTTGTCCCGGACGATCACGGCGCCGACATGCTTCCGCGGACAGGTCGAGCGCGTCGCAACCTGGATCGCCAGGTTCATGAAATACCGGTTCCAGCTAACCCGTGCCATCGGCGGCAGTATACCGGAATGTTCGGGAAGTAACGCTCTCAGACCAGATCCGCGCCGGGGAAGAAGAAGGCGATCTCCTTGGCCGCATTGTCCGGGGAATCGGAACCGTGGATGGCGTTACGCTCGATTGATTCGCCGTAGAGAGCGCGGATCGTACCGGGTTCGGCTTCGGCCGGGTTCGTGGCGCCCATCACCTTCCTCAGGTACGCGATTGCATCGTCGCGCTGGAGACACATCGGCCAGACCGGACCGGAGGTCATGTAGGCGACGAGGTCGTTGTAAAACGGGCGCTCCTTGTGAACTTCGTAGAACGCCTGAGCCTGGGCTACGGTCAGGTGGGTCATGCGGGCCGCCAGGATCTCGAATCCCTCCTTCTCGAGGTGGGCGATGATGGCGCCTGTGTTCTTCTTCTCGACGGAGTCCGGCTTGATGATGGTCAATGTACGTTCGATCATGGTTCTGCTCCTTGCGGTTGTCGGCTGTGTGCCAACGGGCCGTGCGGCCGGCCGGTGGCGCGCGCATCATACACGATCCTTTACGCCGGGGTGGCTCATCCAGAACGTGGTGGCCAGCTCGTTAGCGGGCGGTTTCCTGCGGGGCGACGATCATTCCGTAGATGGCGAGGCCGATGACCGAGAGGACGCCCATCGCCATGACGCCGGCGAAGAAGGCGGCTGGGACGATCGGATGTCCCGACTTGTACGGACCCTCGATGAAATGCTGGTAGAGCAGTCCCGCCCACGGACCGGAGTAGATGTTGCCGATGAAGATCGCAAAGAACGAGTAGCCGAGGTAGACGGCGACCTGATCTGCTGGCGCGATCGTGCCGCAGTACTCAAAGAACCGGGCCGAGCAGGTCATCTCACCAACCGACCAAACGAAGATGCCGAGGGCAACGAACCCGGCGAGCGGCGACATCGCTGGGAAGATCCAGGACAGCGTCGCAATCGACGTTCCAATCAGCATCGCGCGCAGCGTCGGCCACTTGCGGGTCAGGTAACTGATCGGGGCTTGCAGGAGCACGATGAGGAGTGCGTCGAGCGAGATGAAGACCTCGGGGTTGAGCCAGTGTCCGAGCGGGATGACGTGGTTGATCGCCGTCTCGATACCGTGCAGATTGGTGAAGGTTTCGACGTAGAGCGGCATGAAGCCGAAAAGAACGTTGATCATCCCCCAGAAGCCGGAGAAGATCACGAGGAGCATGACGAAGCGCCAGTTCTTCAGGACGAGGATGATCTCGGCAAAGACCTGTCCGAGCGTTTTTCCAGAGGAGCGCTCTGCCTTCGTCACGACTTCCCGGTACCAGAACGCCGCCTGGAGGAACATCAGGGCGCAGGAGAGCGCCGAGACGAGGAAGACGTACCGGAACGCCGTGTGGTTTCTGACCTGGGCGGCAATCACCGGTCCGATCAGCCCCCCGGCGTTGATCATCATGTAGTAAATGCCAAAGCCGACCGGCCGCGTGGACCCCTCTTCCGTCGTGCGGGTCACCGTGCCAGAGACCGTTGGTTTGACGATCGAACCGCCGATGGCGATCAGGCCGAGTGCCAGGCAGATCATGCCAAAGCTCGTGAACGTCCCGAGGATCGTGTATCCGGCTGTCAGCGTGGAGAAGGCGACGATCAGCGCCGGCTTGTACCCGAACCGGTCCGCGAGAGCTCCGGCGATCAGCGGCAGAAAATACAGTGCGCCGGTGAAGATTCCGTAGACAGTCCCGTAGACGTCGGCGCGGATGCCAAGGTGCTGCACCAGGTAGATCGAGAGCACCAGCACCATGCCGTAGTAGGCGAGCCGCTCGAACAGCTCCATGATGACGGCCGAAAACAACGTTCCAGGAAGCTTCCGGACGAGGTCCAGATCCATGGCGCGATCTCCCTTCGGGCGGGAGCTTAGCAGAAACCGGAGTGTGAGCGGCCCGCTGGCAGACCGCCCCTGCCCCCTTGTCCCTCTGTGCGTGAAGTCGTGCGGTTGCCCCCTCCCAGATCCTTCGCCTTCGGCTCAGGATGACATGGAGAGGAGTGAGTGGCTCAGGATGACGGGGGAGGTGTCATTGAGAGGAGGTCAAGCCTTTCCTCCAGTGTCATTCTGAGCACCCACATGCCCCCGGGTGGGGGCACCGGGACGGTGGACGAACAGGCATTCGGATGCCGTTTCTGCGGTTTCTCGTAGTGGCAGGGTGTCAGCATGTTACGCCACCTTCTCCCGGATGCTCTAAGCGCTGTTAGTTGAGAGGAGGCGCAGCTTTTCCCCCAATGTCATTCTGAGGAGGCGAGGCCGACGAAGAATCTGGGCGGGGGGACGACCGCAGGGAGAATTTAACCGCAGAGAATCCAGAGGTGCGCAGAGGAAGGCCGGGATAAGATCAACACTGTCCCCAACTCTGGCCCCCCTCCCAGATCCTTCTCCTTCGGCTCAGGATGACAAAGAAGGAGAGTGGCTCAGGATGACATGGACAGGGGTGAGTGGCTCAGGATGACAAGGGGGCAGGTGTCATTCTGAGGAGGCGCAGCTTTTCCCCCATTGTCATTCTGAGGAGGCGCAGCTTTTCCCCCATTGTCATTCTGAGGAGGCGCAGCCGACGAAGAATCTGGGCGGGGGAGCAATGCCAGGCATGTCTGTCAGCTGACTATCTGCGGTGAGGGTGTAGGGGACATCCAGTTTCCCGCAGGGAGAGGAGCCTGCCAGAATTGAGATCCCCTGCTACACTCTCGTGCCAGGACGAGTGGAGGTGCCGATGATTCGCCGAACCATGCAATCTGTGATCGTTTTCATGCTGGCCACTGTGACCTTTGTCGCTGCGGGACAACGGCCGGTCCACGTCATGATCATCAATGACGACGGGGTCAATGCGCCGGGGATTCAAGCCCTGACGCAGGTGATGACCGCCGATCGAGCCTACCGCGTGACGGTTGTGGCGCCGGCGAAGAACCAGAGCGGAACCAGCAACGCGCTGATCATTCGCCGGGAGATTGAGGTCAAGCCGCACGCGCCCATCGCAGGGGCTCCGGCCTGGTCGGTTGATGCGACGCCGGCGACGGTGGCCCGGGTTGGCATCCTTGACATTCTGAAGAACGACCGGCCGGACATGGTCCTTTCCGGGATCAACCGGGGGGAGAATGCGGGGTTGATCGCATGGTACTCGGGAACCGTGGCGGCCGCGCGTGAGTCGACGATGCTCGGTGTGCCGTCGATCGCGTTCTCGTTGGCCCTGGACTGGCACGATCCGCATCCGGATTATGCCGTGGCCGCACGCTGGGCAAAAAAGGTCGTTGACGCGGTGCGGGCGCATGGGCTCCCGGCCGGTGTGTTTCTCAATGTCAATGTGCCGAAGGACGAGGCGCACATCAAAGGTTTCCGTTTGACGCGAGGTGCCGTGGCGGTCGATCTCAAGTCGTACTTCAAGACCGTTCGTACGGAGGGGGCGACGCGGTGGCTCCGCGCCGTCTGGGTGCCCGCAGCGACGCCGGGCGCCGACACCGACACCGGCGCCATGGAGCGTGGCTGGGTCACGGTGGCGCCGCTGACCTATGACCAGACCGCGTTTCGGGCGTTGCCGAAGCTCCACTGGGTGACTGGGCTGACCGCGCCCGTGGCCCGGGCCGCAGCGCGCTGAGGCAGGGGCTCGGGCTGGCGTGATGGGGGGGCATCCCGGAACCGCGGGAACGGGAAGCAGCGCACGCGGCCTTTCCCGCGTGATCCGGGCGCCGTGGGCCGAGACGGGCGCCGCCGCGTTGCTGGCCTTTCTGCTCTTCTTCAACGGCACGGGCCGGGCGCCCCTGATCGGCCGCGACGAGCCACGGTTCGCCGAGGCCGCTCGCGAGATGCTGGCCCGCGGCGACCTTGTGGTGCCAACTTTCGGCGGCATCAACAGGTATGACAAGCCGATCTTGATCTACTGGTGCACGATGGCGTCGTACGCCATCTTTGGTGTTAACGAACGGGCAGCCAGGTTGCCTTCGAACCTGGCGGGCGCTGCTCTGATCGCGTTACTGGCCTGGTGGGCGCGGCGCCGCTGGGGTCCAGGCGCGGGCCTGACGGCTGGGCTGCTCTTGGCCGTCACGCTCACCTTTCATCTGGAGACCCACGGATGTACGGCCGACATGGTCATGCTGCTGCCAACTGTAGCCGCCATGCTGGCGCTGCACCGGTTGACGGTGGAGAACGGTGGTCCGGGCGCGGCGGCCGTCTTCTGGATCGGCATGGCCCTGTCGATCCTGGCCAAGGGACCGGTCGGGCCGGCGGTGGCGATCTTCACGGGGGCCGGGGCCTGGGTGCTGGCCCGCTCGTGGCGCCGCTGGGAGGCAGTGGCGCTGGGCGGCCTCGTGCTCGCGGGCTGGTGGCGGCTCGGTCCTGAGGTGCTCATCGTTCCAATCGTGTGGAGTTTGGCCGAGACGTTACGTTCGCGCCGAGGCCGGAAGATCCTTGCGAGTCTGCGCTGGTCGTGGGGCGTGCCGCTGCTCCTCCTCGTGACACTCCCGTGGGGGATCGCCGCGTGGCGGGCGACGGCCGGGGAGTTTTTCCGGGTTGCGGTCGGCAAACACGTGGTCGCCCGCTCGTTGAAGCCTCTGGAAAGTCACGGTGGTTTTCCCGGTTTTTACCTCGTCACCGGGGTTATCGCCGTGTTCCCGCTCTTCGCGTTTCTTCCCTCGGCTTTCAAGGCGCTGTGGCGCCCACTGAAGCGGGATGCGACATTCATCTTTCTCTCGGCGTGGCTGCTCGGACCGCTCGTGATGCTGGAGCTGGTGCGGACAAAGCTCGTCCATTACTGGATGGGCTCGTACCCGGCCGGGGTGCTGCTCGTCGTGTGGTGGCTGTTTCAGAGCCGGTCTCCGGCCCGGCGGAGCCGGTGGACGCCGTGGCTGCTTGGGGTTGGGGGGGTGCTCGTCGCCGCATTGCCAGCCGGCCTCGTGCTTCACTTCCGGCTGTCCGGGCTTCTGGCGGGGAGTCTCGTGCTAGCCGCCATGCTGGCCGCTGCGTCGGCGTGGGCAGCATTGTCCCGGGAGCCGCGGCGCAGCATCTGGATCGGGATCGGCGGGACAGCTCTGTTCCTCGCCGGTTTGTTCGGGTGGTTCCTTCCGCAACTTGGTGCGACGCTGGTCGGTCCACGTGGGGCTCACCGCGCTCTTGAGGTCCGCAAGGCGGGGGAACGGATCGTTATCTATAAGGCAAGGGACGACAACCTGTTCTTCTACCTGCCGCTCGATGCCGTCAACTGCCGACCCCGGGAGTGTTTGGAGCAGCAGATCCGGTCGGGCACGGATTTTCTCGGGGTGACACGGCTGGCCGATCTTGAAAAATTCGAGAGGAAGAATCCTGGGCTGCCGGTCAGGATCGTAGATACGGTCAACGGCGTGGACCTTGGTCACGGGCATTGGACCAAGATCGCTCTCTTTCGCCCTGGATCGTGACCGAACTCAACCCGCGCGACGAAAACATCCGTCCCGGCCTGGAGCGGATTTGGGAGCCCGGCGTTGTACCATGTCTGCATGACAAATCGAGCTGGGACGCTGCCGCGGGTACTCTTCGGGTTCGTGCTGATTGGTGTGGCTTTCCTTCTGGACCGGTGGGCCTTTGGCTTCTTCCGGACGGTCACGTTCTACCCCCATTGGGGAGAGATGCGGGAAGGATTGACCGCGGCGAAGTTCCTGGCATCCGGCCTGGGGACGTTGGCCGTCGGCCTGATCATCGCCTATCTGGACCGGCGGCACTGGCGGCGCGCAGCAGCGTTCTGGCTCGTGATCATCCTGTCGGCGGCGGTTGGAAGCGTGATCAAGGTTGCGGCAGGGCGTGAGAGGCCATCCCGCG
>WGCW01000180.1 GCA_015493585.1 Acidobacteriota bacterium | reverse complement strand
GAGAAAGATTGTGGTGTCTCTGTGGTCGTGGCGGTTTTCAGGGCTTGGTTTGAGATGTGTGGTGCTGGCCCCCCCCGCCCAGATCCTTCGACTCCGGCTCAGGATGACAAAGGGAGGATGGAGCGGCTCAGGATGACACGAGGGGGAAGGAGTCGCTCAGGATGATCCCTTCCCCTGTCATCCTGAGCGATGTGCCGCAGGCACACCGCGAAGGATCTGGGCGGGGGCTTCCGTGCACCGGTCGAGCCTTGACGTAGCTTTTGCTCCCGACGAACAGAAATTGGATCATGCCGGGGAAAGGAGCGTGACGTGCTGATAACTCGCACCTCCGAGATAATCATCCGGATCCTTGTTCGTTCACCGTCCCGGTGGCCCCACCGGGGCATGTGGGTATGCAGAACGCGAGGGGGATGGGCCTCTCGGCACCCTCGAGAAGGGCCTGCTTTCGCAAGGCTGATGCGCTGGGGAAGCGGGAGCCGCCCGAGCGGCGATGCAAAGCAGCACAACGGTCAGCGGCTGATCGTGACCTGCTGAATGGAGCCCGGTCCGAGCGTAAACCGGCCGAGGGTTGGAAGAGCCGCGCCGGCGCCCGAGATCAAGACGGAGGCCGTGGACGGTCCGGCCGGAACAACGCTCCACGATCCTGGGGCGAGGTTCGCGAGCGTCATTTCGAGGCCATGCCCGCCTTGTCTCCATTCAAGCTGTGCGCTGGGAACGTCAGCGAAGGTCAGAAATGCGCCATCCGCGCGGACCAGGGCTATCGCTAGACCCTGTGCCTTCTTCGGAGTCACGAGCGTGATGCGGCCACCGGTGCTGCTGACGGTCAGCTCAAGCGGGCGTTTCGGCGATAGCTTGACCCTGAATGGCTGAGCCGCAATCCCGCTGCGCGCCACGACGAGATTCGCCTCTGCTCCATCCTGAGCCTGTACGCGAAGCTCGAAATGGCCCGTTCCGCCGGTGATCGCTTGAGCCATACGTGGCAGTCCCGCGGATGTGAGCGTGTAGGCATGAACCCATGCGTGCGCCACCGGTCTGCCGTCGCCGAAACGAACGTCGCCTTGCTGGTGAACGGTCTGCCGCACCACAAGGGTGATGCTGGCCGGACCGCCGCCGTGTGTGATTTCGATTGAAGCCGGACTCGACTCGAGATCCCCCTGTTGGGCGCTGACCGCCCACCGGCCGGTGACCAATCCCACGAGTGAAAATGTTCCGTCATCGTCCGCGACCGCACGGGCGACCGGTGGTAATTGGGGGCTTTTCGAAGCTCCGGGCTCGACAAGACGGTACGCCGTCACATCGGCGCCGGGCACGGCATCTCCGTTCTCATCGACGACAGATCCATCGATTTCGCCCTCTGGAAGATGGATCTTGACGACCTTGGTTGGATCGGTAAACGAAACCCCGGGCACCGTAGACGTTGTTCCCGAGCCCGGCTTGCCGGTAGACACCCGGACGTCGTATGCGCCCGGCCGAGGCAAAATAACCAGAAAGCTCCCGTCTGCACGCGATTTCGAGAAAGCGGCTGAATCGCCGGGGTGTCCCTTGACCGGATCGAAGTGGAGCTCCGCCTCGACCGGTTCGTCTTCCCGGAGCACCTCACCCCGGAAGAGCGTGCCTGTCAGTGGCACCTCGACCGAAGTGCTCTCTCCTGATGCCACCGTCGCCGTAGCCTTGCCCAGGGTGTATTCCAGTCCGTTCGCCCGTCCGGCCGACACAACGAGGTGCCAGCGGCCTGGGACGAGATGCTGCAGCCTGACGAAACCGGAAGCTGGAACCTTCGTGGGCGGGGCGCCTGACACATCGTGGCAGCACAGACGTACGCGGGTGGAAAGGGTGAGGGCGAGATCGGGTGGAAGCTCGAGGTTCCCAGTATCGACGTAGACATCCATCGCTCCTGGATGGCTCAGGGGCACGGGATCGACAACGGTTTCGCTCCCGCGCTTCAGCCTCACATTTTCACAATCTGGTGTGTGTCTTTTGGCAGTCGCTATCAACACGTACTGGCCTCCATCCAGCCCTGACAGACGAAGCCAACCACGGGTTCCGCTCACGCCAGATGTGACAGCCGAAAATCGAGCGCGGCGGAGCGCTTTCTGGATCGCCCCGGCACCGTCCGCTGCTCGAACGAGGCGAACGACGACGCCTTTCAGCCCGAGGCCGTCGTCCGCGTCGACCGTCCGCACGAGCAGCGAGGCGCCGGAGCGCAGGTGTACCGTTCCCAGCGCATTGACCTTGCCGGGAAGAAGCTGGATGCCCCACCACGATACGGGCGCGAAGTTTGGCGTCAACAACGAGAGGTCGGCACAACCGGCCGGCACGCTCGCCGTGACACGGCCGGACTTCGAGACGGCCACCGGCAGCCGGCGCTCGGGCGAGGAGCCCTGACCCGTAGGCGGCGGACAGGATGACACCCGGAGCACGGCGGCCTTGGGCAGCCGGGAGCTTCCCTCGGCTACAGCTTGGAGCTGTACGACCGCCCGTGGGAAGAGGTGCACCGGCACGATCGAGGCGCTGCATCCGCCAGACCCCAGCCTTATGGGATGCGAGACGAGCGTGGAGCTCTCGACCAGGTACACCGCATGCTCCTTGCAGCCCCCGGCGAGCACCACAGTGGATGCCCCCGCAATGGCTGGCCGCACCGGCACCTGCCGGTACGCGGTCCCTGTCCACCTGAAGACTCTCACATCTGTGATCTTGGACCCCCGTGGCGCCTTCAGCAGCAGCCGGAGATCATTTCCGTTGGCAGCTCCTTCTGCCGGGGTGGCTTGCTGACCAGCGGCGAAGCCGCAAAGAACCGTGGCAGCCAGAGCGAGCGCAAGCGCGAATCTATGGAGTCTCGGCATCTATCAAATCCCATCCGCTGTTTTCATTGAGTTGCTCCAGAGGAACGTTCCGGAAACACTGCGTTCACCGTGGGCAAAGGCTGATCTGGAGCTTCGTGGCCGTCAGGTTGATCTGCCACGCCCTTGAAGAGTGCAAGGCAGGTTGATTGAGGACCCCATCCGCCGCAGGGATCGCCGGCACAGTCCCACAGGCGGGGAGCCACCTCTTTTACGCTCCAGTTGGCGAGGGTCCCTGTGCTCGTCCGTTGGCACTCGGCAAGCCGGCCCCACAAGGGGATCAGCTGATAAAAACAGCCGTAGCACTGGTATAACCCCGGTCCCGGGTGCGGGGTGATCGGCATCTCTTGAGCAGAGCCGGAGCCAGCGAACGTGATGGTGAGACCCAAGACAACCATGCTCACAACGCCGACAAAATTCATCTTTCTGATCGTAATGCACCTCCTGCGCTCAATCTACCCCCCCCCTGCCTTGTCAAGGGTTTGTCCAATCGCAGCTGGCTTTGGAGGGTGGGCCATTCCCGACGCCGGCGCAGGGCGCGCGGCCGTTCGACGATCTTCGCGAGACGGCTCCCGCGTTTTACGTTGTGGTATCCGTGTGTGGAACGCCGGCGAGACGGTCGAGGTCGAGGAGGCGGTCGAGCTCGTCCGGGGGGAGGACGCCGAGCCGGCGGGCGGTGACGCCAACCGGTTCGGCAGCCGCCTCGGCCGCCTTGGCGATCTCCGCGGCGCGTTCGTAGCCGAGCGCGCGGGCGAGGGCGGTCGCGAGAGCGGGGCTTGAAGCTGCATGCTCGCGTGCCTTTGCGGTGTCGACCTCGAGCCCCCGCAAGCAACGGTCCGTGAGCGTTTCCGCGCTGCGGGCGAGCAGCCGGCTCATCGTGTCGAGGTTCCAGGCGAGCAATGGGTTGGCGTGGGAGAGGTCGAGCTGGTGCAACGCGGCGGTGGCGTCACACGCCGAAGCGAGTCCCTGGACCTCGATCGCAGCCTGGGCGACAGCTTCCGGGATGACGGGGTTGACCTTGCCGGGCATGATCGAGGAGCCGGGCTGGACCGCGGGAAGACGGAGCTCGCCGATGCCACCGAAGGGCCCGGAGCTGCGAAGCCGCAGATCGTTGGAGATGGCCAGGAGTACCCGCGCAATCCCGGCCAGCCCGCCGGCGTACGCAACCGGTGCGTCCTGTGCCGCGATGCCGGCGGCGGGGTTGCCCTGCGCATGCAGGTCGAGGCCGGTCTGGCGGGCAAGATCGCGGGTCACGGCTTTGGCGATACCCGGTGCCGCACCGATGCCGGTCCCAACGGCGGTTCCACCGAGCGGGAGCGCGTTGAGGTCTTCGGCGATGCGTTCGCAACGCCGGGTCGCCTCGCGGAGCCGATCGGCCCACCCCCCAAAGATGCGTCCGTAGGTCGTTGGAACCGCGTCCATCAGGTGGGTGCGGCCAAGGGTGACGGTGGCGGCGTGCGCCTCGCTCAGGGCATCGAGCGCCTCGACGGTGTGCTCTAGCGCCGGTGCGAGCCCATCACGCCAGCCGAGCAACGCGGCGAGGCGCAGTGCGGCCGGGATGACGTCGTTCGATGACTGTCCCATGTTGACGTGGTCGTTCGGATGGACCCCGGACGCCGTGTCCGGAGCGCCCCCCAGCTTGCGGCTGGAGAGGGAGGCGATGACCTCGTTCATGTTCATGTTGGTCGAGGTTCCGGACCCGGTTTGAAAGACGTCAACGGGAAACTGTTCGAGATGCGCACCCGCAGCGATCTCTCCGGCCGCCCGGGCAATGGCGCCGGCGACGGCGGCTGGCAGCAGTCCGGCGTCTTGGTGGGCGCGTGCAAAGGCGGCCTTGATGCGGGCGAGAGCGGCCAGGAAAGCGGCTGGGAGCCTCCAGCCGCTCAGCGGGAAGTTGGCGATGGCGCGGGCCGTCTGAGCGCCGTATAGCGCCGAAGCCGGAACGCCGATCTCACCCATCGTGTCGTGCTCGATGCGAAGGGGCGGTGTTTTCTCGTGTGGCATCAGAACCTCCTGAAATCCTGCCCCGTTGTACCGGTGTTTCGCGGCGCGCGCAAGGCGACTGAGGGCGTTACGCTGTGCTGCATCGGTCGGAGATAGCCTTGGAGCGCGGACTTCAGTCCGCATTTTTTTTTGTGCCGCAACGCGTTGAGCGCACAATGCGGACTAAAGTCCGCGCTCCCTCAGGCGCTCTCGCCGGGACCGATCGCCTTGGCGTTGGGGTGAGCATGCTCCGATCCTGGTCGGATCCACTGGAGTCACACGGGTTCCGCACAGCGCAACGCCCTCGACTTAGGGAGTCCCGGCCGCCGTTGCGGTGCCGTTCGCCCGGCCGAAGAGCCATGGCCTGGGGGGAATCAGCCACCGCGTCATCAGACCGAGGAGGAGGCCATAGACGAGATGTGCGGCAACGACGGTGATCGGCATAGCTGGCATCGACAGGCCCATGAAGCCGATTCCCAGCGCGGACACAGCGGGGCTCAGCAGGAAACCGATCCCGATCAGCTGTGCAAAGGCCAGCGCCCACCAGAGCGGTTTTCTGCCGAGGATGATGGCAAAGATGATGCCGAAGCTGATGCCGTTCCAGAAGTGATACGCGTATCCAAGGAGGTCCGAGAGCGCTGATGGCCCCAGCATGAAGCGGTCCGTCAGGAGCACGCCGAGCAGCCGCGGCATGTCGCCGGGCATCCCGCCGAGATGAAAGGAAGTGGCGCGCACGAGCTCGAGCCCGAGGGTGGCAACGAGCCCGGAAAGCGCCCCAGCCCAGATCCTCCGTGACAGGACGGTGTGGCCCCGGGCCACGCTTGCTGCAAAGGAGAGGATGAGAAGCGCGACGGAGGGGAGCAGCAGCCGGGTTCCCAGGGTGGACAGCTTGGCAAGGCCGGCCTGAGCGGCTGGGAAGAGGTTGGGTGGAATGGCGGCGGCGAGCAGCACTGCGAGCCCGATACCGAGAGTTTCACGTTGGTGTCCGTTCATGGGGTGCCCTTTCAAAATCGTATGGGCGGATGGTCGTGGCGTCCGTGCGGCAGGACCGGGATGGCCGGTCAGCCGCGTGGGCCAAAGCCGCATGCGCCCGGCTTGGAATGTCATGGGAGAAAGAGAGGGAGCGGGCCCGGAGGCCCGCTCGCTGCGATCGTCCTATTTCGCGAGCATCTTCACCATCATGCCGAGCTTCGCGTCGAGCTTCTGGGCAATCATGTCGATCTTTGGATTGTCAAACGCGGCCAGGAGCTGAGAGGGAGGGATGTAGCTGACCACAGTTTGCCCCTGCTGGTTGACGTAAAGATTGACGCGAATGGGCACGACGAGGCCGGCGCCGGGGTTCGCAGAGAAGAGTTTCTTTCCAACGGTTGGATTGCCAACGAAGACACTCTCGGATTGCACCGACAGGCCGGTCATTGCCAGAACCTTGCCTTGGTGCAGCTCGCCCATGATCATCATGCCGTTACCGGCCACCATCTTTTTCAGGTGTGCGAGCGCGTTTGGGAGAGATCCCGGGACGACGACCTGGACTCCCGGCCCATTCTGTCCGGCAGCCGCGAGCGGCCCGGCGGCGAAGATGGCAGTGGCGATCAGGCTTAAGACAATCAGGGATCGCAGCGGTGAGAAAACGGTTCGTTTCATAACAAGCTCCTCATGGTGTTGGTGCTTGGAGCCGGATCGAGGCTGCTGCGGCCCGGGCTCCGTGGGTTGATACAAACGAGGGACGATGGCATGAACGTCATGTCACCGTTCGCAGCCGCACCCCGTACTATGCCGGTAGTCCGGAATGGTTACGGACACGGTTTCCTCCAATGGAGGGGAGTGGTTCACGATCCGGGGAGCTCTCGTCTCCAATCCACTTCATGCTGATGACTTGTGGGGGAAGGTGACCTTCCCCGCTGCCAGAGAGGGCCCAAAGCCGGAGCTTGGGGCTGGAGCTCGTCGGAACCGGTACACGGCAGCGCACGGCGTTGGAATCTTGCGCCGGCGGGAGAGGCTATACTCGAGTGGCGTTCGTTTTTCGGCTGTAACCGTTCAAACCAGGAAGCAAAGGAGCAGAGGGCGTGACAGAGCTCAGCGCAGACCAGCAGCGGCTCGTTGAGCTGATGACCGGCTACCAGAACGGGAACATGAGCGATTTTAACGATCTCTATGAGGCTCTCAAGGCACCGCTGACACGGTATTTGTGGACATTCGTGCGGGATGCCGCGACCGTCGAGGACCTCCTGCAAACGGCGTTCCTCCAGCTTCATAAGGCTCGTCACACGTACATCCCGCCCCGGCCGGTCAAACCGTGGATCTATGCCATCACCCGTCACGCCGCGCTGATGCACCTCCGTTCCCATAGGAGACGTCAGGAGGCACCGCCCGCCGACGCGTTGCCGGACATCCCGATTCCTCCTGAGGCGGAAAAGCTTGGAGATCGAAAGATGGTTCAACAGGTTCTCCTCGAACTGCCGCGTCCAGCTCAGGAGGTGCTGGTGTTGCACCACATGCTGGGGCTCAGCTTCGCCGAGACCGCCCGGGTGATTGGCATCTCTGCCGGTGCGGCCAAGGTTCGAGCGCATCGTGCGCTCAAGACGATCAGAGCCCGCATGGCTAAGTTGGGAGGACGAGCATGACCCGGCCAGAGATCCCCGAGCCGCTTCGCCGGACGATCGCCTCCGATCTTCGCCCCGTCCGTCCTCTTCCACCGCTTTGGAAGCGTGCGATGGCGGTCGCTGTCACGGTGGTTGCTGTCGCTGTCGCCGTTCTCATCACGCACGCCCTTCGTCCGGACCTCGTGACGCTGTCCCCGTGGGTTGGGTGGGGTGCCGCCCTCTTCGAGGGTCTCATCGGCCTGTTGATCATGGCGTTGGCGCTGCGGGAATCGGTGCCCGGCCGCGCCTTGAGCGGTGGGGTCCTTGGCATCGTGATTGGCCTCGCGATCGTGAGCAACCTGATCGTTGTGATTGCGACCCGGCTCGACGTTGCGGGAAGCGCCGGCATGTGGGGACCTTTGACGCGGGGCATGATGTGCTCGAGAAATGAGCTGATGTTTGCGCTTCCCGCTCTTCTCGTTACGATCTATCTAGTCATCCGTGCCTTTCCGCTCAGGCCGCAGATTGTGGGCATGCTCGCAGGATTGGGGGCGGGGCTCACCGCGGATGGCATCAACCACCTGCTTTGTCCGGTCTCGTCACTGATGCATGTCCTCGTCTGGCATACGGGCGCCATGCTCGGCTTGATGATCTTTGGATGGTGCTTTGGGCAGGTCTGGACGATCGTGCAGATCCGGAGAATCGATCATTCGGGTCCATGAAGCCCGGCGGCGATCAGCGCATTGACTGCGTCTTGGCCTTCCGGCGTGAGGTCGATGAACTCCAGTCCGACGCGAGTGCGGTCCGATCCGTCGGTATCCTCGACGAACGCGACGCGTGCGGTGCCGGTCAGGCGGGTGCCGTTGAGGCCCATGTCGACCGCCACGATGGAGTCCAGGGCGGGGGGAAGCGTGGCCTCAACCAGCATCCCGGAGGCGCTGAGCTTGAGAACCGTGAAGTCAGTGGAGGAATCGAGGTGCAAGGCGCCCTGTGCCTTGAGCTCAAACCTGCCGAAGAGACGTTGGCCCGGCTCGATGACGGCGTTGCGTTCGATCAACTCGAGGAGCTCCTGGGCCTGCTCTGTCAACACGTCTCCAAAACGGATGCCCGCGCGATAGACCGGGTGAATGTTGCCATTGTTGTCCTTTCGGGTCGTGTCGAGCACGCACCAGGCGACGGTTCCTGGGAGGGTAACCTCCTGTCCGCCGTCGGAGACCTTGAACGTGTATTGCCGGTGGACCCCAAGACGAGCCGACGTCTCGACTGCCATGCCGCTGAGGCTTAAATTGGTGATCGCGACATCGAGCGTGAACTGAAATCTCCCGTTCAGCCCATCGACCTCGAACCGTGCACTTCTTCGCCGTTCATCCGTTCTCATATTGCCTCCAACGGACAACGCCACCTTTCGAGGCGCTTCATCCTCAATGAACATTCCGCATCTGCACCTCCAGCATACACCATTGCAACGCACATGGGGTCCCGGCCCGTGGCCGGGCAGAGTCCTACGCCCCGGTCCGTCCTCATGCCGGGAAAACGTCGTCCCCCTTGGGGGCTGCTGATGCAAAAAACCTCTTTTCCACCCACTGACGATTGTCTCGCACCGAGCTCGCCAAGAATCGCAGAGAAGGGGACAGTGTTGAATATGCGCCAGCGCGTCTTCGGTGAGAGCGGCGGCATGGAATGGTTGGAGGGCCTGAGGCCCCCGCCCAAATCCTTCGCGCCGTGCCTGCGGCACGCCGCTCAGGATGACAGGGGAAGGGGCTCATTCTGAGCACCCACATGCCCCCGAGTGGGGGCACCGAGGCAGTGAACTAACAGGCATTCGGGTACCGTTTCTCTGGTTTCTCGAAGTGTGGTGTTGTCAGTAGGTTACGCTACTTGTTTCCACGTGATCCAATTCCTGTTAGTTGAGAGGAGGGGCAGCCTTCCGCTCCACTGTCATTCTGAGGAGGCGAAGCCATTCCTTCTCCTGTCATTCTGAGGAAGCGAAGCCGACGAAGAATCTGGGCGGGGGGAACCAATGCTTCCTCCCCCGCGTACTCAGCGAGCTCCGCGAGAGACATCCCGGGTGGGCGGGGGAGACAAGAGTTTCTCGCAGAGAACGCAGAGAGCGCAAAGAGAATGAAGCTGGCTTCGGCCTCGTACCCCGCGTTTTGCGCGTGGGCCGGCTATCCAACACTGTCCCCATCTCCTGAAGATCCATCTGAAGAACGCAACCGCGGAGGTCGCATAGGTTCGCAGAGAGACGTGCTGCACGGAGGCACAAGGGGGCAGAGCTGGTGTGCCAGCCGGCCGGTCGCGCGGGTGTCTCCGCGTGGGGTGGAATCTGGCCAGCTCGCCCGATTTGCGGGGAGAAATGTGATTTCGGCCATTTTTTGGTGAAGCCGTACCTGGCGCTGTCGGGTCTCCCGATCCTTGACGGCCTTCCCAGCAGCGGAACGACCTCCAGGCTCCCGGCTCCTTGACAGCCGGCGTTTTTTTTAGCCTTGGAGAGAGGAGGTTGGAGATGAAACGAATCTTGGCCATTTTGCTTGTCGTCGTTGCGTTTGTTGCTGGTGCGTCGTCGTTGCTTGCCGCGCGGGCCGAGTGCGTGGGCGAAGCCGGTATTTACGAGGCGGACGGGAGCGTCGTCCACTGCAACAACTTTTGCTTCGTGTACCGTGACGATGGATCGTATGCGGGTTACATTTGTTCGTAGGGAGCCGAACGATGCGTCGCTTAGGAGTCGCTGCCCTCATCTCCACTGTCATGATCGGCATACCGGCAACCCTGCCGGCAAAAGGTTTGAAACCGAGTGCCGTCCGTGAGATCGCCGGGACACGGAACGCTGGTGGTGGTATGCACTTCGTGTTTGCCGACCGCAAGGGGCACGTTTCGTTGCTGGCCACACAACCTCTTCGGTTGACGCTGCTGAAGGATGGCCGGCTGGCCGGGGCGGCCGCGGCGCTCGGTGGTCCGAGAGTCGCCACAGTGTTCGTCCGCGATGCCGCGATGGACGCCTACGCGGACCGCTTTGCGCTTCTGACAGGCCGAGACGTTTGGGTCGTGGAGGGCGACCGGGCGTGGCAGTTGCCTCGGCTACCCTGGATGCCGACGGCGGTCAGCGAAGTGGGGGGTGAGGTCGTTGCGGCCGTTATGCCGATGCGCGTTGGCCCACAGACGATGACAAAGGGCGGGGAGGGCACGTTCGATACCGCGCCGCCGCTGGCGATGAGCTTTGAAAACGGCGAATGGACGTCACTCGTTGAAAACAGGCCCGCCGTCGGCGGCAAAGGAGTGAGGGACATCGCCGGGGTCATGAAGGCATCGAGCGTGCGTGTTGTGCCTGGGCGTGATGATACGTTGTGGGTTGCGGAAACATACGCCTATCGGATACGCCGCTACTCCCCGGCGGGAAGGCTCGTGTTGACCCTTTCGGTCAATGAGAAGCATGCTCCTCAAAGCTCGCGAGCTGAAGCCAGCAACCAGCTCCGGGCCGAGCTCAAATCCAAGGGCTACGTCCTGAAGGGTGCCGGCGTCGGCGCAGTCACGGGCAGGCAGGTCGTGGAAGGGCTTGTAGCTGCTCCGGATGGAACCCTCTATGTGCTCGTCGACACAGGGGATGCCAGGGCTCTTGACCGGTACGATCCGGTCAGAAGCGTGATTGAACGCTGCCCGTTACACCTTAAGGAGTCTGGACGGGCGTCCCTTGCCTGCGGCCAAGATGGCCTCTACATCGCACCGCAGGCGGCGGAGAACCCCGTGTACGAAATCGCATGGGAAACCCTGGATGCGGCCGGCTGGACACGGCTGAGCGCGGCGAGGATCGAGTCCGACTGACGGCCCGGCTCGCGACGAGCATGTGCTCAATGGTGGGGATTCGGGGGCTCAAGGCCCCCCCTGGGTGGAACGGTGATTCCGGCCGTATCGAGCTTCAGGTGTCATCCTGATGACACGTGGTCACATTGCGAGGTTGTTGCGCTGTGCGGAACTCGTGTGATCCCAGCGGATACGACCACGATGGAAGCACGCTCACCCCAACGCCAAGGCAACCGGTCGCGGGGAGAGCGCCCGAGGGAGCGCGGACTTCAGTCCGCAT
>WGCW01000179.1 GCA_015493585.1 Acidobacteriota bacterium | reverse complement strand
TCTACGAGCTCATCGCCCTCCCGATGCCGCTGGCCGAAACGGAAGCTGCGCCGGTCCGCGCTGTCATTCGCCCGTTGGTGTAAGTGATCTCATCGCGTGCCGTCGAGGTGCCTTGCCTCCATCCCGTTAGGAATACAGCTCGAGGAAACGCCGCAACAGGCCCGCCGCCTCGGCTGAGGGGCGGAGCGTTGCGCGGATCTCATTGAACGTGGCGTTGTCCGGCACGTAGTCCTCGCGGTAGAGCTCGAGCCGTTGTCCGAGCTGTTCGGCTGACATCTCGCTGTGGAACTGGGTGCCGTAGACCGGTGTACCCGCGACGCGGATCGCCTGATACCGGCACGTTGAGCTGTAGGCGAGCTCCAGAATTTCCGGAGGCGCCTCCGCCACCCGGTCCCGGTGACCCGCCTGCGCCGGGAAAACATCTGGCATCCCCTCGAACAACGGATCAGCCCGGCCGGCATCGGTCAGGTGTACATCGATCGTTCCGATCTCTGCTGCCTCGAGATCCCGGATCACACGCCCGCCGAAGCACCGCGCGATGAACTGATGACCCCAGCAGACGCCCAGGAGCGGTTGTCCCTCCGCGGCCATCCGGGAGACCAGCTCGGTCAGTGGCCGAATGAACGGAAGGTCGTCAAAGACGGAGTACTCACCGGATCCACCGATGATCACGATGCCGGCGCCGGCGATGTCACGCCAGGTGATGCGGGGTCTATCGACGAGATTGACCGTCCGGAACGCCCGCCCTCCAACGCCGCACGCCTCCCGAAACCATTGGCGTTCCTGAAGGAGCGGCCCAAGCAGGCTTCGAACCTGTAACAGGACGACCCGCGGTGTGTGATGTACCAGTGCCATGCTGCCTCTCGGCCGGATCTCCGTCCGGCGCGCTTTCAAATTGATTGTACCCTGAAGCCAGCTTGGATGCCGCCAGAACCATTCCTCGAGGTTGTTGCGCTGTGCCCGTCGCCCGAGGGCAGCTTTGGAGCGCGGACTTCAGTCCGCATCTTTTTGTACCAGAACGCGTTGAGCGTACGATGCGGACTGAAGTCCGCGCTCCCTCGGGCGCTCTCCCCGCGACCGGTTGCCTTGGCGTTGGGGTGAGTGTGCTTCGATCGTGGTCGTATCCGCTGGGATCACACGGGTTCCGCACAGCGCAACACCCCCTCCTCCGGCCGGGTGCGCGAGCATCTCACGAACGGTTCGCGAAGCGATCGCGAACCCCGCTGAGAAATGAGAGGTCCTCCGGATCGTGCATTCACTGTGAGAACGCTGCTTTTCTGAAAGTACCAGAGCGACGCTCGAACGGCCCCCTCTGACCGGCGCAGCGCCGGTGCGGCCGGCGGGGTGTATGATCCCGCGGATGGTGGTGGTTGGGCTCCTCGTTTTTGTCGTGGCGGTGCTGATGACGATGGTCGGCAAAGGGGGCGGCAACTTTTACGTTGTTATCCTGGCGTTGGCTGGCGTGCCCATGCATCAAGCGGCAACGACGGGGCAGTTCATTCTGTTTGCGGCTGCGGTGGCCGCGATGCTGGTTTTTCACAAGAACAAGTCGGTTCTATGGCCACTCGCGGTCTTGATCGGAGGTGTTGCCGCCGTGGCGGCGCTTGCCGGCGGGTATTTTTCCCACCTGTTCAGCGGATTCGTCCTCAAGCTGATCTTTGCGGGCATGCTGGTAGTGGCGGGCGCGGTGATGCTCGTTCCCGTTGCCGAGCGAAATGATGGGGATGGACGATCGAAGCTTGGCTGGTTGCGCCTCAAGGCGGGCGGTCAAAGCTACCTCATCAACCTCTGGGTCGCGGTTCCGGTGACGATTCTGACCGGTTTCGCGGCGGGGATGGTTGGCGTGTCGGGCGGCTCGTTTTTGGTTCCGCTGATGGTGCTGGCGTGCGGGGTTTCAATGCAGGCAGCGGTGGGAACAGCGTCAACCTTGATCGCTGCCACGGCAGCCATGGGCTTTGCCGGCCACGCCGCGCAGGGGGACTTCAACGCCGCCGTTGCCGTTCCGCTAGCGGTGGTCACGATCGCCGGCGGCCTGATCGGCGGCACCATGGCCCTGAAGGCCAAGCCGAAGCATCTCAAGAGGCTCTTTGCCTACACAAACTGGGTCGTGGCCCTTCTGATGCTCTTCAACGCCCTTCACAGCCGCGGGCTGATCTGACCTCAAGCTGAGCCGTGGGGCGGGCAGCGCCGTGCCGGGGCGGACGCGGTACCATGTGACGATGCGGCGGTTGATCATCGCGGATGCGCACCTTGGACAGCGGCAGGGAGACCTGCGTGACATGGCGGAGCTGTTGGAGCGGGCGGTGGATGAGGGCGTTGGAGAGATCGTCTACCTCGGTGATGCGTTTCAGTACCTGATCGGCATTGGCAAGCTGTGGACGGGCGGCGTCCGGGAGATGCTCGACGTCTGGGACCAGATCCGCTCTGAGGGTGCGCGCATCATCCTGATCGAGGGGAATCGTGATTTCTTCCTCGATGAGCCGGAGCTGGCGGCGCATCATGACGGGGCTTTTCTGACGTACGAGTTCGCCGCCCAGAGCGTGCGGTACCGGCTGACGCACGGCGACCGCGTCAACCAGCGGGACCGGCAATACCTCTTCTGGCGGAGGATCTCGAAATGCCGGGTGTCCCGGGCGGCCGCGCGAGCCCTGCCCCGGCGGATCGCCGTGGCGATCGTGCGAAACATGGAGGCGCGGCTGGCGAGGACAAACCGGCGCTTCCGCTACCGGAAACCGGTCAACGCGCTCGTCGCCGAAGCGGAGCGGGCGTGGGCCGGGGGGATCGATATGATGTTGTGGGGGCACTTCCACTCGCCGTGGCGCTGTGTGCGTGGGGACCACGTCGCGTTGGTGGTTCCAGCCTGGCTCGACACCGGTCTCTCCATGCTCGTCGAACCGTCGGGGTCGTGGCGCTTGGTGGAGAAAACCTTGACACCCCCTCCGGACCCGCTGAAAATGGAGGAGTGTCCAGCATCCACCGGTTCGTGAAAGGAGGACGCACATGAGCGTGGGGGCGCGGCTCCCAAGCTCCGGCCGTCCGATCGAGGCGGAGGTGCGTGTGCCGCCATCGAAGAGCCTGACGAACCGGGCACTCGTTGCTGCGGCCACCGCTGGCGGTGGTGAGATCCTCAACCCGCTCTCGTGCGATGACACAAGGCTGCTGGCGGAAGCACTCTCCCGGTGTGGCTGGAGGCTCAGCTGGCCGGAGGTACTGGGAGCCCGGGAGATCGACGCGGAACCGGAGGGAGATGCGGGTGGCGTTTCCCGATCCGGCGAGCCGCCACGGCTGAGCGTGGGTCCACGGACCGTTCCCGCCGGCGAGGTCACCATCGATCTTGGGAACTCCGGGACTGGAGCGCGCCTGTTGTTGGCATTCCTGGCCGCCGTGCCGGGCCGGTGTGTCATCGACGGGTCGGCGCGCCTGCGGGAGCGCCCGATGGCGCCGCTGATCGCAGCGCTCCGTGGCCTCGGAGCGGATCTCGAAGGGCCAGTTGAATCAGGGCTTCCAGCCGTTGTCTCGGGACGTACGCTCGAAGGGGGCACGGTCTCGATCGCTCCCGGCAGCTCATCTCAGTTTGTCAGCGCGCTGATGATGATGGCACCGCTGACGCGCCGGGGCCTGGAGATCCGGGTGGAGGGACCGTTGCCATCGCGGCCGTACCTCGATCTGACGGCAGATGTGCTGCGCGCCTTTGGAGCGGTGGTGGCATCTGAAGAGGGTGGCAGGACATGGCGGGTCGGTGCGGGGGGCCTCCAACCACGGCGGTTCCCGGTCGAGGGCGACTGGTCGGCGGCAGCGTTTTTCTTTGTCGCCGCGTCGGTGTCCGGGGGCGCGGTCACCGTTGGGCCGTTGGAGCGCTCGAGCGCCCAGGGGGATCGCGCCGCTGTCAGCATCCTTGAGCGGGCCGGTGCACGGGTCCGGTGGGGGAAGAACACGATCACCGTGTCGGGACCGCTCAAGCGTCCGTTTGAGGCGAATCTTGAAAACACGCCGGATCTCTTCCCGGCCCTCGCCGTTGCCGCGGCGGCTGGCCCGCCTGGATCGCGTCTGAGGGGGCTTGAGAACCTGCGCTTCAAGGAGAGTGATCGCCTGAACGTGATGGCCGGCAATCTCAGGCGCCTCGGGGCGGAGGTCACGGTTGAAGGAGGTGTCTTTGCTGTCGAGAGTGGTATCACGCCAGGACACGAGGGAACGCCGGTGACGGCCGCAGGGGATCACCGGATCGCGATGGCGATGGCGGTCGCAGCGCTTCGGGCCGGGGAGCTGGTTCTCGACGATGCGGCGTGTGTCGCAAAGTCCTTCCCAGATTTCTGGGACGAGTGGCGAAAGGTCACAGGATGAGCGCGGCGGGTGGAGTGGGGGCCTTGGGTGGCCGCGCACAGCCTGGGTCAAACGCCGTCTGGCCGGAGTGTGGGGGGGGCTGATGTCACCGGTCCATGTGCTCTTGATCGACACGCCGCTCATACCTGATGCACAGGTTGAGCGCC
>WGCW01000178.1 GCA_015493585.1 Acidobacteriota bacterium | reverse complement strand
GATCTGGGCGGGGGGAATGTCCGGAGGGAGAACGCAACCGCGGAGGTCGCAGGGGTTCGCAGAGGAAGGCTCAGATGCAACGGTGTCGTCTTTGGTTGGGAATTGTGGTTCTGGAAGTGGGTTGTGGGGGCTTTACGGGCACATACGATTCCGGGCATTTCTTGGGGGCAAGCCCCACCTGATCCCTCCCTATCTCTCGATCCTCATTGGCCCCTTCCCGGCAGCGTTACGCCGTCACTCGCCACCGACGAGCCGCACGTTCCCAGACCGACGATCCGCTGATCCCTCCGGACAACGACGCACACGGATCAATCCGCTTACGTCCCGATCCGGCCGAGACGGATCAGGGGACCCTCGAAGGCATCCGCGGGACGCAGGTCGATGTGGCCCTCGAGGCACCAGAGATTGTCGCCTTCGGGATCGTGGAGGACCTGGGTGACGTTCCACTCGAGCGGGCCGGTCTGGGTGATCCTCGTGGCATCGGCGAGGCGGGCGCTCGCATCGAAGATGAGCTCACCGTAGGTTTCGAAAAACGGTTGCATCGCTTCTTGGAACCGCTCCGGCGTCCATGGATGATCCGGCTCGGCCCGCACCGCCGAGGCGGCGGCCTCCCAGTCCCTGGCAGCGAGCGCACGCACGATACGGTGCATGGCGGCGCGTGCGCGGGCGGCAAAAACTTTGGGATCGGATGTCAGCTCGGCGATGGCGGCCTCGCGGTACGTGGCCCGGACATCGCCGCGGTTGGCGAGCGCCAGCTCCGGGTGAAGGAGCGACTCCCACTCTTCGAGGAGGGAGCGGTCGATCGTCTCGATCATGTCGCGGAAGGTCGCGATGGCATCGTCGAGCGCATCGTTCCTGGCCCAGGCGGGGACGCTCTGGATCAACGTCTTGTACAACTGGTTGACGTGCCGCAGGAGGACGCCCTCGAAGCGTTGCAGGCCGTACAGGCGGACGTAGTCGGCGAACGAGATGTACCCTTCGAGCATCTCGCGGCCGATCGACTTCGGCCGGATGGCGTCCGGCCCAATCCAAGGGTGTGCCCGCCGGAAGACTTCGAACGTTTGCTCGATCAGCTCGAGGTTCGGCTGCGGGTAGGTGACCTCGTCGAGGCGAGCGACGCGCTCCTCGTAGCTGACGCCTTCCGCCTTGAGCTGGGCGAGCAGCTCGCGTTTGGCGCGATCCACCTGGCGGTAGAGCACGGCGCGAGGATCTTCCAAGATCGCTTCGGCGAACGTCACGACGTCCAACGCATAGGCCGGAGAGTTTGGATCGAGAACATCGATCGCCTCGACCAGGTAGAGCGACAACGCATGGTGGAGCGAAAAATCCCACTGGAGGTCCTCGTTGACGACGACCCATCTGTACCCCGAGCTCTGGTCCTGGATCATCATCAGGATGCCGGCCCGTGCGAGCGACCTGACGAGCTGAGCCGCCTGGCCGATGAGACGCCGCTTCGTCTCCGGATCTTCGTGGCAGCGTGCAATCAGCTCCCGGAGCGTCTGGAAGTTGCGGCGGCTGGGATCGTTTTCGTCCGCATCCCGCTGGAGCAGCTGCACGATCATCCCGTTCGTGATCTTGAAGCGGGAGCGGAGCGTTTCCGGAGGGCTTGCGATCAACTTCTCGAAGGTATCCCGGGACCAGCTGACCTCACCTTTGGCCGGCTGCTTGACCCGCGACTTGGTGCGCTTGCCGGCCTTGAGCTTCCGTTCGCGGATCCGTTGCTCGATGATGTGCTCCGGTGCCTGACAGACAACGCTCCCCTGCTCGTCGAACCCCTTTCGCCCGGCACGCCCCGCGATCTGCTGGAAGTCGCGCACGCGCAGGATCCGCACCTTCCGCCCGTCGAACTTGGCGAGCTTGGTGAAGAGCACCGTCCGGATCGGGATGTTGACGCCGACCCCCAGCGTGTCGGTACCCGAGATCACCTTGAGGAGACCGCGCTGAGCGAGCTGCTCGACGAAGAGCCGGTACTTCGGTAGCAGCCCCGCGTGGTGCACACCGATGCCGAAGCTCAAAAACCGCCTAAGCTCGCGGCCGTACGGCGAGTCGAAACCAAACCCGGCGATCGCCTCGCGAATCGCATCCCGCTCCTCCCGGCTGGTCAACTGCATGCTCGTCAGCTGCTGCGCCAGCTCGGCGCACTCCCGCTGCGTGAAGTTGACGATGTAGATCGGTGCCTTGCCGTTCGCAACGAGGTCGCCGACGGTCTCATGGAGTGGTGTCTCCCGGTACTCCCAGTCGAGTGGGACCGGGCGTTCGTCCGAATGCACGACGGCGACCTCATGAACGGTCTCCTCCCGCAGATGCCGTTCGATCTTGCTCGTATCCCCGAGCGTCGCTGACATCAGGAGGAAACGCGTGTGCGGCAAAGTAATCAGCGGGATCTGCCATGCGACGCCGCGCTCGGGATCGGCGTAGTAGTGAAACTCGTCCATGACGACGTCGGAGACACCGAGCGCCTCGCCTCGCCGTAGCGCCATGTTGGCGAGGACCTCGGCGGTGCAACAGATGACCGGCGCATCGGGGTTGATGCTGGCATCCCCCGTGAGCATGCCGACGTTGTCCGCGCCGAAGAGGTCGCACAGGTTGAAGAACTTTTCGCTGGCCAGCGCCTTGATCGGCGATGTGTAGACCGACCGGCGTCCTTCCGCGAGCGCCGCAAAGTGGAGCCCGAGGGCGACCAGCGACTTCCCCGAGCCGGTCGGTGTTTGCAGGATGACGTGACGCCCGGCCAGGATCTCGAGCAACGCCTCCTCCTGAGCGGAGTAGAGATCGAACCCGGCCTCGGCGGTCCACTCGAGGAACGCATCGAGCACGGTGTCCGGATCCGAGCCGGAACCGGGCAGAAACGCCGCCAACGGCCTCTCCTGCGGGACGGCCGCATCCCCGGATGGCAGGCGGGACGGCCTCTCGCCGGCCGGCATCGTCAGGCATCCTCGCCGGGCGGGGTCTTGCGCAGCGCCTTGATC
>WGCW01000177.1 GCA_015493585.1 Acidobacteriota bacterium | reverse complement strand
GACCACGATGATGGATAGGACGGTTCGTACACGGCTCATGGAGGGTCATTCTACCCCAATGGGCTCCGGTCTGCCCGCCGCTGAAACCCGCGGTTTGAACGCGGCGAACGTGGCCATCCGCTGTGCAACGTCTGGAGCGCCCACGGGCCAGATACGAAAAGATCCGTGCGCGTGAGACCTCAGCCTCAGGTGCGTGTCAGGACGTCAGAAACGCCGCCGGTTGACATATTGAGAAGAAGACGTATTATGAGCCCATTCGCGCTGACGGCATCATCTCTGCACATCTCGCTCGTGGCCGTCATGCGACCGGTACGATGTGTGTGAGGTTGGAAGCTACGAAACAAAGGAGGACACAAAACCCATGTCAAGAATTGAACAACTCAACAAGGTTCTCGCCGATCTGCTGGCAAGCTCGAGCGATGTCGAGGCGTCGGCAGTCGTCTCGGAGGATGGCCTGATCATGGCCAGCGCGCTCCCCCAGAACGTCGAAGAGGCCCGGGTCGCCGCCATGAGCGCCGCGATGCTCTCGATGGGTGTCCGGACGGCGATGGAGCTCAACCGGGGCACGCTCCAGCAGCTCTTCGTTCGCGGCGACAACGGCTTCGTCGTCATCATGCAGGCGGGAGCTCACGGCGTTCTCGTCGGGTTGGCCCGCAAGGATGCCAAGCTCGGGCTCCTCTTCCTCGACATGGGCCGAGCAGCCGAGCAGACGGCCGAGATCCTGGCCTGAGCACGGGGCGGGTATCATGATTACGCTCTTCGAATCGGGTCAACATAAGAGTTTTCTTTTCAATGACCTTTCGATGGGGTCGATGGTCCAGGCCAACCAGCACATCATCGTACACGGTGGTGAGGCGATGATGCTCGATCCGGGCGGCCACAAGGTTCACTCGCAGCTCTTCGCCCAGATCGCGTCCGCTGTGCCGATGCGGGATCTCAAGCACATCTTCTTCTCCCACCAGGACCCTGACATCATTGCCGCGGCCAACGCGTGGCTGATGATGACCGACGCGCAAGCCTACCTGCCCTCCCTCTGGATGCGCTTCATCCCCCACTTCGGTGTCGATGAGCTTGTGATCTCCAGGATCTTCCCCATCCCCGATGAGGGCATGACGATCGACGTCGGTGGCGTCGGGCTCAAGGTCATTCCGGCGCACTTCCTCCATTCGGCTGGGAACTTCCAGGTCTACGATCCGGAGTCGAAAATTCTCTACTCCGGCGATCTCGGCGCCTCGCTTGGCGCGCCGTACGACCGGGTGGAAAATTTCGACGAGCACATCCAGTACATGGAGGCGTTCCACAAGCGGTACATGCCGTGTGGCAAGGCCCTTAAAATGTGGGCCGCCATGGCGCGTGAGCTCGAGATTGAGATGATTGCCCCACAGCACGGCGCGATCTTTGCAACACCGGAGCTTGCCCAGCGGTTCATCGGCTGGGTTGAAACGTTGTCCTGCGGTTTGGATCTGATGGGCGACCGGTTCGTCATCCCGGCGTAGGACGGAGTCTCATGGGCAGTCGCGATCTGAGCGGTGGACCTCGCACCTTCGGGAAGGATTGCGGCCGGTTTGCCGGCCTGTTCCGGAACCTCCCCGATGCGGTGCTGATCACCAGCCCAGACGGGCGGATCCTCGACGCCAACGCTGCCGCCGAGCGTCTGTTCGGGCACACCGTCTCTGAGCTCAGATCGTTACCGCCAGGCGCTCTTTTTGCCGACGCACCTCAACGGGAGCGCTACGTGCGCCGGCTGGATCAGGATGGCGCCGTCTCCGGGCTCGAGATCCAGCTCCGGAAGCGTGGTGGTGAGGTCATGACGTGTGTCGTGACATCGGTCGTCATGCGCGACGCATCCGGGGCGATCATCGAGTACCAGGACATCATCCGGGATATCACCGGAAAGCGGAACCAGGAGCGCTGGCTCCAGATGCTCAAACACGCCTTGGACGTGATGCAAACCGGCGTCACGATCACCGGGCTAGACCGGAAGATTCTCTACGTCAACCAGGCCGAAGCACGGATGCACGGCTGGGAGCCGGAGGAGCTGCTCGGCCAACACGCTTCGATCCTCGGCGCCACCACGGCGGATGGCTCTGCGACGGTTCCGGAAGCGGCGTCTCGATGGAGACGAATGACCCTCAACCGCCGGAAGGATGGCACGGTGTTCCCGGTTTCCCTCTTTTCCGATGTCATCCGGGACGGTGAAGGAAAGGTCCTCGGTCTCGTCACCTCGTGTCAGGACATGACCGAGATCATCGAGACCGAGGAGACGATCCGGACTCTTTCCCAGGCGATCGAGCAGAGCGCGAGCCTGGTCGTCGTCACCGATGCCAAGGGGCTGATCACTTACGTCAATCCCCAGTTCGAGAAGGTGACGGGGTACACCCTGGAGGAGGCCCGGGGGCACACCCCGCGCGTCCTGAAGTCGGGGCTGATGGACCCGTCGGTATACAAAGAGCTCTGGCGCACGATCTCGAACGGTGGTGTCTGGACCGGTGAACTCCTCAACCGGAAGAAGGACGGCAACCTCTACTGGTGCATTGCGACGATTTCAGGGGTGCGCGATGAGAGCGGCACGATTCAGCATTACGTGGGGATTCAGCAGGACATTACGCTGCGCAAACGCATGGAGCAGGAGCTGCGAGAGAAGAACGCCGAGCTCGACAGGCTCAACCGGTTCAAGAACGAGGCGGTCGCCATCACCGCCCATGATCTGAAATCACCGGTCAACGCCATGCTGAGCATCGGCATGCTGCTCCGGGACATGGGAGACGCGATGAACGGCGACCAGCGCCGCCGCATGCTCGATCAGCTGATCGATTCCGGTGAGCGCATGCAGCGGCTGATCTCCCATCTTCTCAGCGCCGAGAGCTTCGAATCGGGGGATCTGAAATTACAGCTTGAAGAAACCGATCTCGCGGCGCTGCTTGAGGCCTGTGCCGAAACCGCCCGGCAGGGTGGCCGGAAACGTGGCATCGCCGTGACGGTCTCGGTCGAGACAAACCATGCACGGCTCCTCGCCGACCCCGTGCGGCTCGAGGAGCTCTTCAATAACCTCCTTGCAAATGCGCTCAAGTTCTCTCCCGACGGTGGTCAGATTACGATCCGCCTCCTCCGGAAGCCGCGGGAATTCGTCATTACGATTACCGATCAAGGGCCTGGGATTCCTCCCGGTGAGGAAGAAAAGATTTTCGACAGGCATTACCAGATCAAGGCTCGAGGCGCTGCCGCCAAGCGCGGTTTTGCCGAAGCCGGGCTCGGCCTCTACATCAGCCGCCAGGTCGCCAGGCTGCACGGTGGCTCGCTGCACGCGGCAAACCTGCCTGACGGCAGCGGTGCGCAGTTCACCGTCGTGCTCCCAACGAGCGGAACCGGACCGGTCGAGATCAGGAAGCGCCAAGACCCCACTGGACAGGATAAGGT
>WGCW01000176.1 GCA_015493585.1 Acidobacteriota bacterium | reverse complement strand
GTATGAAACGGGACACCGTCCGTCCCCGCGACCGTTTCGACGCCACGCTCCTGGCAGAACACTTCGACCTCGGAGGTGCCACGTGAGCGTGACCCGTTACCGCGACGTCTCCGAAATGCCCCCGGCGTGGTTCGACCCGGCCGACCCCCGCCTCCCCGCAGTCATCGCCGAGCTCATGCGCCTCAAGGTGTCCCTTGAGCCTCCCGCCCGACGTTGCACCGTCGTCCGGCTCGAGCTCGCCCCCCCGGAAGAGGGCGGCGGCTTCCGCGAGATCGCCCCCCCTGACGCCGGCGGCTCCGAGCCCTGACCACCGCGGCGAAATCACACTCAGAACCGGTTCCCTTTCCTTGAAACCACGAAGACTCCGGCCAGCTCCTCTTCTCTTTTCCTTGTCGATCTATGGCATTCGTCGCGTGTTTTCTTTGTCTGCTGCCGGAAGATTTTGACGGCTCCGCCGAAGCGCGACGGCGCAGGGAAAGACGGCAGGGGGGACAGCGCCGCTTCCTCCATCTCGCCGGCCTCAGAGATCGAGCTGGATCCGCAGCGCCTCCCGCAGCGCTTCGCGAAGGGCGGCACCCTCGATCCGCCCGACCCGGTGCACCAGACGCCGTTTCGAGACCGTCCGGACCTGGTGCGCCATGGCCACCGAGTCGTGCGACAGCCCACCGGCCCCGCGGGGGATCAGCGTCTCGTTGGGGTAGATCTTCCGTCCCGCCTTCCGCGAGGTCACCGGTACCGCCGTCACCACCGGCAGCACCGCGTTAGCCGACTCCCGGGACACGATCACCACCGGCCTCCGCCCGGCCTGCTCCGAGCCGACCACCGGATCGAGATCGACCATCCACACCGACCATTGCCAGGGCGAGCCGCTCATTCCTCGCTCTCCCGGGGCAGTAACCCGTCGGCCGCCGCAAAAGCCTCCATCGTCTCTTCTACGTCCTCGAGGAACAGGGGATCCTCCCCGGCCTGTGCGAAGCTCTCGGCCAGACGCCGTTCGCGAAGCCGCTCCAGCCGCTCGCGCACCGCCTCCGCCACGAAGGCGCTGTACGATGGTGCCGCCCCATCCCGCACCGCCGACTCCATCTCCCCCAGCAACTCCTCCGGCAACGAGTACGTCACCTTCCGGCTTCCACCCTCACCCATCGTCCACCTCCTCATGCACGATATTATGGCATCTCATATTGTAAATTTTACCATACTCCACGACATACTCGGTGTCGAGCTCCCCACCTCATCGAATCACTGCAACTTCCGAGCACCGACTTTGCAGCGCTGGCTCGACGCGCTCGATGGCAATACTATGCGCACGTCCCGCTCCGAGTGGCCCCCGGCCCGTCCCAGGCCGCACCGGCCCTCACACTGGCCTCGACAACGCCAGACGAGGGAGGTCCCCATGAGCACGACCAACGACGACTTCTCCAAGAACCTGCGGCGGTGACCCGGACCAAGAACGAGGCCACCCACCGCGCGCGCGAGCTGCCAAACTCCAAACCGCTTGGCCAGGGCATCGTTCACTCGACAAACCGAGCCCATAGCGGAGGGGTCCCGATTGACAATATTCTATATATAGAATAATCTTCTTCACGGGAGTTGTTATTGTGGGAAGGATGGATACTCCGCTGGTATCGTGAAGATGAGGGAAGAGAGCCCCTGGTCCGGACCTTTCTCAACGACAGAAGGCTCCGCAAGGATGAGAAGGCGAAGCTGAAGGAAAGAATCAGGTTACTGTCGATAGAGGGCATTGCGCTTGCTCGTGATCTCCCTACCGTTTTGGTGCAACTCAAGGGTGAACATTACAGGCGAATCTACGAGCTGAGGGTCACCAGAACGCCATCGAACCCGAGAACCTTCCTCTTCTTCACGGACCAGAGGGAGATCGTCCTTCTCTTCGGGGTGAGGAAGGTTGGATCGGGCAGCAAGAGCATGAAACGCCACTACGAACGCGCCGTGCGGCTTCGCGACAAGTGGCTGAAACGGAGGGAGGCCAATGACTGACCGGAACGAAGTGCTGGAATTCCTGGACGAGATGGAGTCGTCCGACGAGGAGATTCGGCGCGAGGCCCAGAAAGAGCGGATCCGGCTGGCACTCGCCCTGGCCATGGTTCGGGCCAGAAAGGCGAGGGGGTTATCCCAGTCCCAGGTTGCGGAACGGCTCGGTGTGAGCCAGAGCTGGGTCTCCAAGTTGGAAAACCCCGACATTGCCCACACATTCGAGTCGATCATCGACTACCTTCAGGCCATCGATGCCGAGCTTGAGATAGCGATACACGCGGGCTCGAGGGATTTCACGGTCTCGCGAGCGGAGCCTGCAACGACGGCACCAGCAGCGACTCAAGGCCTCGGAAGCACGTTTCTCGAGAGCTCATGGGAGGGGCCCACCGGAGGGCCCTCAAGGACCCTGGAGCTGTCCCTCTCCTCCAAGGCTGGTTTTCGAGACATGGAGACAGGGCGGCCAAAACCGCGGAGCCACCGGCGCTATCCAAGTGTTTCAGCAGAGGAAGTTGTGGTCTCAGAGACTCCAACTTCAACATATGGAGGCTCGTATGACCATGTCAACTGAATCGTTCAACGAGTTCATGGGTGGCTTGAACCTCGGCCTGATACGGACGATCCGTGTGGACCACAGGGCTGGGGAAGAGTTCCGTCACGCGGACGTCAAGCAGCTCAAGCTCGACTACAACCCGAGCTACGTGAACACCGAGGACGGCTTCCTGGCCGAAGCCACCTACACACTCAAGCTCGTGGGCCCACGCCGCAAGATCCTTGGCCGCACCGTCATCGTCTTCCGGGCGTATTACACCACTTCGCAGCCAATGACCGACGAGATCTTCGAGATTTTCGGCAACCGCTCCCTCAAGGTACAAACGTGGCCCTACCTGAGGGAAATCTTCCAGAACCTCTCCTGGCGCTCAAACTGGCCGCCCGCCTCGTTGCCGATTCTGAAAGTTGGATTGCCGGAGCAATCTGCACCGGGAGACGGCCCCGAGCGCCAGAAATAGCCTCAATGTTGCATTTACGTTTTACCCGGGCAGACGGCCAGGTGCATGTTCCTGGCGCTGTTTCCAAGACGCTGGGCCGAGCACGACGAGGTGGCCGCCAAGCTGAGGCCGTTGCATCTGAAACTGAGGACAGGATCGGCGGCAAAACCAGATGCATGTACCTGGCACGATTCTGGTCTCCTCGGTGATGCGCTGCGGCTCCTCTCCACTCAGCTGCTCGCAGTTGGGCAAACGCCGTGGAATCCGCAGCGTCTGTTGATTCTCTCCCTGCATCCTCTCCCGGCGTACCCGGTCTTGCTATCCTAGTCAGGTGTGTGGACCTTTCGCAGCTCAAGCCTTGCGAGATAAGGGTCCAGTGCAGAATGCTTCGGAAATGAGAACTCGAGCCTCGCATGACTGGAAGGGAGCCTCCTGGTGAGCGACATCAAGCTTTTTCGCATAGACGACGGACACGTGAAGGAGCTTTCCGGACGTGCTGCCAACCTCGAGAAGTCCCTTCAGACGCTGATGGAAAGGAATCTGGAGGCCCTCCTGGGAGTTCGTTTCCTCGCCACCGAACACTCGACAGGGCCAAAGCATCGGGGCAGGATCGACACGCTTGGTATCGATGAGAACGGCTGCCCGGCGATCGTCGAGTACAAGCGAACTGTCAACGAGAACGTCATCAACCAAGGGCTCTTCTACCTCGACTGGCTCCTCGATCATCGCGCCGAGTTCGAGCTTCTCGTGTTGAAGATTCTGGGGGAACACGCAGCCGAGTCAATCGACTGGTCCGCACCAAGGCTGATCTGTATCGCCGGCGACTTTACGCGCTATGACGAGCACGCCATCGAACAGATTCAGCGGAATATCGAGCTCATCCGCTATCGCTACTTCGAGGGCGGCCTACTGCTCCTGGAAATGGCCAACGCCACTTCCTCCAAGCCCCTCCAGACCGCCGAGGCGGGGCCGAACACCTACAAGACTATCAGCCAGACCCTTGCACAACTGTCCGGAAGCCTACTTGATCTCTACGAGGAGGTCAGGAGCTTCGTCCTGGCGCTGGGCGACGACGTACAGGAGAAGATTCTCAAGTACTACGTCGCTTTCAAACGGATCAGGAACTTCTGCTGCCTCGAAGTACATCCGCAGAAGAACGCTATCACCCTCTACCTCAAGGTGAACCCGGAGGAAGTCGACCTCGTGCCCGACTTCTCTCGCGACGTGCGCGAAATCGGGCACTACGGAACCGGGGACCTCGAAGTCACGTTACGGAGTCCCTCTGATCTCGAACGTGCGAAGCCCCTGATCGTGAGGAGTTTCGAGTCAGCGTAGCCGAAGAGACCGGCGCCCTGGCAACCTCCGGATCAAGCCAGGGCCTCGGCGACCCGGCATCTCAAGGCCGCCGGTCACGACGAGCCTCATCAGCAGCCAGAGCTCCATTGCCTCGGTGCGAGCCGCTCTACTCCGGCAGTTCCACAAAGAACGGATTCCCGCGGACCCCGGCTCCCCCGATCTCGACCACGTAGCCGGCTTGCTGGAGGAGCATGTAGAGTACGGTGCAGTTGCACGAGTGACCGAAGTGCGGCCGGCGCGAATCGAAGACCTCCGGTGCGAACCGCTGGAGCTTGGCCGATGTGATCCGCTGACCGCGAAACGCATCGGCCGCTCGGTACAGGTCGCGGAGCGACACGCCGAACCTGGACCGCCCCCGCCGGTAGCGCAGCGTCTCCCCGTCGTAGCTCAGGATCGTCGTCGTCCCCCCACCGGGGTTGTCCAGAACCGTTCCGGGTGGCACCGCCATCCGAACTCTCCCGCTGAATTCTTGGAAACCCCGCTCGAACATCGTCATGGAACCCCCTCGCCCTGGGCCTCCTGGGCAGGACCTCGGATGGTGACAAGATCTTCATCCCCGCCCAGCCGGATGACCTCCAGGCGTGGCGACACCGAGGCCAGCCGATCCGGCCCAATCTCGCCAAGCTGCAACGGGAAGAGGCTCGGCGACCTCAGCACGGTCCCCAGGGTTGCAGAGCCCCTCGTGTGGGACCATAGAAAAGCCTCCACCAGCCACGCGATGACCTTCTCATGGCTTATCTGGAGCGTCAGACCGGAGGTGTAGACACCTTTTCGCGCCGTTTCCTTCAGCACCTCCCAATCTATGAAACTGCGCAGCACCCGGCGTGCCGCCCGCGAGACGGTCTCTCGCTCGCCGTACTGTTCCCGCACCCGTCGCTGCACCTGGCTGGCAGCGACCCTGCCCTGGAGCCGAAGCAACCGGCCAACCTGCGCCGCCACTGTTCCCCAGAACGGATAGACAGCGTGGGCCATGCCCCAGTGAACGGCGATACGCTCACGCCGGGGGAGCCCTGACAGCAAGACGAGCCCGTCCCGTCGAAGGGGCTCGAGGTCGCGTGGGGGGCGGACCCAGATCTTCGTCAGGATGGTGATCACCTTCTCCCGATTGCCACGTTTGGCATCCCCGCCGACGGACAGCTTGTCCACAAGCAACTCTTGGAGGGCGCCATCTATGGACACCTCGTCGTTTCCGGCAAGCACCAGGTTGGCCACTCTTTCCAGCCATTCAAGACGGACCCGCTGGCTGAAACCGATCTGGGTCAGTCGACTGTTCATCGGTCCCTCCTCTCGATCTGGACAAGAGGAACGAGCAACTCCTCGACACTGATGCCACCGTGGGCCACGGTGGTCTCTCCTTCCTTGACGAACGCCGTGCGGGGTGGTGCGATGAGGGCGAGGTAATCCTCTGGGAGGCCCACCGGCGGCCATTCGAGGGATCCTGGGAAACGCTCGCCGACCTGCGCCCTGAGGCGGGAATCGGAGTAGACACGCACTCGCTCGCCACGCAGGTCCGCAACCGCCCCTTCGGCCGGTCTTCCCACGCCTCTCGCCTCGATGTTACCGTGGTCCGAGGCAAGGTAGACCCGGAAGCCCCTGTCATGGAGCAGGCCGAGAAGATCCCGCATGAATCCCTGCCTGGCCCATTGCCGAACCTGGTTGTGCATGCCCGCAGCGCCCAGCTCCATACCGTGCATGATCCGGTCGACCTTATCGATGACCAATCCGACGACACGGAGCCTGGGCCGGCTCAGTAGCTCGGCAATCTCCTCCAGGTTCCCATCGCCCAACCCTTTGGCGTACGTGACCTCATGTGCGTTGAGCCCCTGGTCGACCCAGAACTGCATCCAAAGGCCCGGCTCCTTGTCTGTGGTGTGGATGCTCGCCGGGAAGTAGATCGGCGGCTTGCCGGCAAAGGCGGCCTGCCGGGAGACCGAGGTGATAGTGGGAATCCAGGCGAAAACAGCCGCTTCACGGAACCGCAGCTTCGAATCCAGCTCTTTAAGCACCTCACGTAGGGCGACCCACTGGTCGAGGGCGAGGCCGTCTACCAGCAGGAAGGCGATCTTCGCCCGCGGGTCGTCCGCGAGGTTTCTGGCGAGGGACCGTGGGATGTGATGCGGCATCACCGGTGGGGCGGGCGGAAGGTTGATCAGGCTCGCGTAGCGCTTCAGCACCCACCCGGTGAGCGCAGCATCGAGCCGGGATCTCAATGCCTCCAGGCGCTCCCGGTATTCCTCCGGCAGGGTGGTGCCTGCCTGTGCGTCACACGCAGACAGGTCCGGCTCCAGCTCCAAGGCGACGAGCTCCGCCCAACGGTAGGCGAAATGGAGCCACTCACCATGACGCGCCTCCACCGTGGGGATCGTCTTCTCGACAGAATCCAGCAGCCCCTCCATGCGGCGGTGACGGTTCTCCTCGGGGGATACTCTGATGCCCCAAGCCACCCAGGTCTTGGCGAGCGCTTGCGATTGCTCGTGAGGAACCGGCTGGAGCAAGCCTTCGAGGAAAAGGTTGTCGACGTAAACGCGGACATCGTCGTGGCCGAAAGGCAAGAGCACCGGTCCTGGGAACTCGAAGCCGTAGTCCGCCGCGTCCTCGTGGACGGCATCGTCCTTCGGCTTTGCGAGCGAATCCAGGAACACCGGCCAGCGCTCCTGCAGGAACGCAAAGAATGCTTGCGCGTCCGGAATGATGGCTTCCAGGGGCCAATCCTCGAACCGGCCGCTCCGGCGAAGTACCTGGATGAAGCGTTCGTCGAGGGAGGCCGGAATTGTCAGGCCCCGGTAGTGGCGGCGTAGCAAGACCCGGAGCAGATCCTGTGGCTCCTTGATGATTTCCGGAACAATCTCGAATACGTGACGAAGGACGAAGTCTTTGGTGGCGTTGTCGCCGAGACGCTTGGGCGCGTACTTCGACTGCGCATCAAACAGGGCGTCAAGATGAGCCCTGCCGAGCGCCGCTATAACAGGGTAGCTGAGGTTGGGGAAGAGATCGCCCAGGTTGAACGAGAGCTTGCGGCCAGCCTGCAGCAGGTCGTAGGGTAAGGCATCGAGATCGCTCGACGGCGATCTCAGCACCACCACCAGACCTGCCTGCGCCGTGCCCTGCGCGGCAGGCAGGCCGGTTTCCTCGCCACGGTCCCAACGGGAGCGGAACTTGGATTCGTAGGCGTAGCGAAAGGCGACATGATCCTCGAACGGGATCAGCTCAAAGCCCCGTTCCCGGATCGCTTCGAGGACCCCTTCTTCAAGGAGCAGGCCGTCCGGATCCGCGACCAGGGTAAGCCGGGCGACTTGGGGTGTGAACTCACTCAGGATTTGGTCACGCCAACTAACAACCGCAAATGGACGCGAATGAACGCTCATGAAGTTAGTTGTTCCTTTCCTACCCTCTGCAAGACGACCTTCTTCCATTGAAGCTTCGGGTGTTTGAAGTTGAGGATGACGCCAGCCTCCAGTCCGGAAATCTTGAGGTAATTCAGCACCTGACCGATGTGCTCATCCACAATAGATTCAGTCGCTTTCACTTCGACAATGAGCCTTCCATCTACCTCAATGTCGGGGATGTAGTCGTCGATGTGCTCACCACGATAGTGGACTGGGTAGGCGTGTTGCGTCTCGAAGGACAGTCCTTGATGCCCCAGTTCAATGCACAACGCCCTTTCGTATGTTTTTTCCCGCAGCCCGTGCCCAAGCTCATTCAAGACAGCCATCGCACAGCCAACCACCTTGTACGTCAGGTCACTTTCAACATATCCGCGTCCATTCGCGTTCATTTGCGGTTTCATCCGTGGTTCCCCTCCACCCGTACTATAAGCAAGGGCGTCATTTCTGGAAGGATCTTGGCCCTGCGCTCGAGTTGTTCTCTGAAGCGTTCTTCCTCCTGTTCCAAGAGACTCAGACGATGGTTGCGGACCTGGGGCAGTCCGATGCGCTCGATGGCTTTTCGTCGCGCAGCGAAGGCGTACTCGGCTTTCTCACGCTCCCGCGCCAGGCGCTCCCGGTGAGCGGCTCTCAGCTCGTGGTAGATCGTCTTCCCCTCTCGTTCCGCCGTCTCCCGAAGCCGCGCGAAGGCTTGACGCGAGGTCTCTCCGTCCCTGCCTGCGCCATGCCCGTCGCGGTAGGCAGGCAAATGCCGGAGGATCGTGGGCTTCGTTACCAGCAGTTGATCCCAGATGTGCCGGGCCGTGGGCGCCAACACCCGACCGTCGTCGGCCAGGAACAATGGGCTGATCCGGCGACGATTCCAGTCGGCGGTCGAGATCGAGATTCCCCAGAGTGACCAGAAACCCATGATCTCTGGGGCAAGGCCAGGAAGCGTGATGACCGGGACTGGTTGTCCCGGCGCAAAGGGAGGCAGGCGCATGGTCAGCCCACGCACCCTGGGATTCTCCAGCGTCAGGAGGCGGCTCAGAGGCTTCTCTTGAGCCTCCCTGCCAGTGAAAACGACATTGGTCAGCCGTTCGCCGTCCGGCCAGGTGAGATCCCAGGCTCCGTTGTCCCTCTCAGCCTTGCCGCCGTGAGCTTGCAGGTAGCTTACCGTCATGCGCTCCACCCAGTGTGGCAGCGGGTGACGCATCAGCCGCCGGGCATCCCCCGGGTCCAGGTCCGCGGAGGATCCAAGGATGGCCGCCCCCTCCCTGGCTTCCCGCGCCTGCCGCGCCAGCTCCTCCAGGACCGCATCCACCCTGGTCTCCACGGCCTCTGGATGGAGGATGGCGTCCACGTAGAGCTCGTCGAACAGCTTCCCGGCCTGGGCCGAGTCGAGGACATCTCCAGTCTTATCGATTCCGAGCTCCTCGAAGATCACCGCGAGCTTCTCCTCCAGCACCTCGCGCACCCGATGCTCCACCGACTCCTGGAAGACGAAATTCACAGCCCGCACCGGATGCTCCTGCCCGATCCGGTCGACGCGGCCGATCCGCTGCTCGATCCGCATGGGGTTCCACGGCAGGTCGTAGTTGATCACAACGTGGCAGAACTGGAGGTTCAGGCCCTCACCCCCGGCGTCGGTCGACACCAGGACCCTCGCTCTGTTGGCGAAGGCCTCCTGCGCCTTCGTTCTCTCATCCATGCTCATGGATCCATTGATGCGCACCACCTCGAATCCGCGCCCGGTGAGGAACTCGTACAGCATCTCCTGGGTGGGCACGAACTCGGTGAACACCAGAACCTTGAGATCCGGATCGCCCTCCTCGGCCTGAAGGCGGTAGATCCAGTCCAGGAGCGCCTCGGCCTTGGCGTCCGGGCCTCGGGCTTTGCACTGCTCGGCCGCATCCAGCAGCAGGCGCACCTCCTCCTGCTCGTTCCGGATCCCCTTAAGCCGGGCCCGGATCACGGCGAGCAGCTGCTCCTCCCCGTCCAGGTCGTACCACTCCTCCTCCGCCCAGCCCGGGAACAGCGAAAGCTGCTCGGGCGGCGCCTCGAGCACCTCCAGGCGGCGCCGCAGCGTGGTGGCGATGGCCCGTGTGCTGGACACCACCAGGCGCTGCATCAGGATCATCAGGAACCCGATGTAGCTGCGCTTCTCGGCGATCGCCTGGTTGTAGCCCTCGCGCACGTACTCAGTGACCGCCTCGTAGAGCATCCGTTGGTCGGCGTGGTGCGCCTCCCAGGACACCGCGGCGAGCTCCGTCCGGCGCGGCTTGAAGAGCGGCCTGCCTTCCGCATCGATCGCCCGGCGCTTCTCGGTCCGGATCACGTACGGCTTCACCCGCTCCCGGGTGACACTCTCCACGCTCGGGAAGGCCTCGGAATCCACCAGGGAGATCAGCCGGTGAAAGGCATCCCGCTTCCCCTGGTGCGGTGTCGCCGAGAGCAGCAGCAGGTACGGCGCGGCCTCCGCCAGGCCGCGCCCGAGCTGGTGCCGCGCCACCTGGTCCGTGCTGCCCCCCAGCCGGTGGGCCTCGTCCACGATGACAAGATCCCACCCCGCGGAGATCAGGTCCTCGAACCGCTCCTGCGCCGCTCCCCCTCCCTTGGAAGGCGGCTTGACCGAATCCATCGGGACCACGACCTGATCGAACATAAGGAAGGGGTTGCGCGGCGGACTTCCACCGCCTTCGGCAGGGTTCGTGGTTCCTGGTTCCTGGTTCTGGGTTGCGTGGGTCCTCCAACCAGGAACTCTGAACCCTGAACCAGGAACCGCCGAAATGCGGCGGAACGTTTTCCAGTCTTCGGAGCCCAGAAACTGAAACTCCTCGTTGAAGTGGAGCCGCATTTCGGCCAACCACTGCGTCACCAGCCCCTTTGGCGCCACCACCAGCGTTCGCCGCACCAGGCCCCGGAGTTTGAGCTCCCGCATGATCAGACCGGCCTCGATGGTCTTGCCGAGGCCCACCTCGTCCGCCAGGAGATAGCGCACACGGTCTGAGGAAATGGCCCTGGAGAGCGCCCGGATCTGATGCGGCAGCGGGATGACGGACGATTCGATGGGCGCAAGCAGGACGCCTGCCTGTGCGCCACCGCACGCAGACAGGTCCTGGGTGAGCGCATCGGCCACCCGCGCCGCGGCGGCGAGGTAGGTCACGTGATGCGTGCTGAGGACCGAGGACTCGGCAGGGGCCACGGAGGAGGCGTCGACGCGGATGATGGAGTCGCTCGAAGGAAGCCAGACGTGGAAGGATGTGGTTCCCCACAGGGCAGACGTTTCAATGATCCTGCCCAGCGCATTCTGTGGGTGGGCAAGCACCCAATCGCCTTCGGCCAGGGGCCGGGAGAGCTCGGTCATTGTTGAGGCCCTTGGGGAAGAACCGCGAATGGACACGAATGGACACGGATGGGGATGGTTTCTGTGCGATCTCCCATTCTCTAGCCTCCTGATTCCCCCTCGCTACTCGCCTCATTTAAATTCGTCGCTAGGCTAGCCCGACTCACGTATGTCTTGAATACGAGCCGGAAAGAGAACCACCACGCATATACCGCGTACATCGATTGTGCAGCATCGTATTCCAACAATCCATGAGCGACTTCGTTCCGCAAATTTGGGCCGAACGGATCAGCGAATAGTGCCTTAAGCTCGAAGGTCAGATCCTTTCCAAAGATGTCCTGTATTTCCGATTTTTCAAGCAACGCGCTTAACCCGACTTCGTTCTCGATACCGTTTTCGTACAGAATTGTGGTCTTCACGCCTCGCAACTTCAAGCGCCATCGAACCATCTGCTCAATCTGGGGCACCAAGAGATGCGTGGCGGTAACGAAATCTTTTTCGAAACCAGCGTACAAGCCTTTGCCCACAATTCCTTCCCACCCATGTGGAACGACCGGGGAGCGTGCCGACATTGCGACGAGCTCGCGTTCAGTCAAGCGGTGCTCAAGAAGCAGGGTGTCGAGCGCCGGCCAGAGCGTACCCT
>WGCW01000175.1 GCA_015493585.1 Acidobacteriota bacterium | reverse complement strand
TTCTGAGGAGGCGAAGCCGACGAAGAATCTGGGCGGATGGGACATGCTACGGATTGCACGCGACGCGGCCCAAGACCGTCACGACCGCTCACGCATGAACCTCCCCGCCGTGCCCCCGGCGCTCTCAGCGGGAAACTCTCTTGGGCCGACGGGCAAAAAGGCACGGCAGCGAGGCGCTCATATTCAACACCGTCCCCATTTCGTGATGATCCATGTGGAGCATCTGACCGGGGAGATCGCGGCAGCGCAGAGAGAAGAGGAGGGGAGAGGGACAAGGGGGTAGAGACGGTCTGCCTGGTCGTGCGGGTCGCGCCGCGTGGGGTGAAAGTCGCCATTTCGCGCGCCTTCTGGGGGAAATCCGCAAGTTCGGCCATTTCCTCGGGTGAAGCCGAAGCCGCCGCCTTCGAATCTCTCGATCCTCATGACCCTTCGCGGCAGCGCAACGCCCTCTGGTGGAGCAGCTACCACCGCAGGTGCGGACGAAGGCTGAGCCGGGCGGGCGCTGAGGCCAAACAACCGGCGATCACCGCATGAATCTAGGGATCATCCCGTCGTGCAAGCCGTATTTCGACATCGCCAACACCCGTCTTGATGCGCATGGTGCCGTGTCCTGGGCCGGTCCAGGTGAGATGCTTGCCGACCATGCCGGTCCCACTGACGGTTTGACCCGGCGCCTTCAGCCTGGCATCGCCGACACCGGCCGAAGCCGTGATGTCGCCGAACTGGCCGCGATCGGCGCGGATGGTGATATCGCCCACGCCAACGTCGGCCACGACGTATGAGCCCTGGGTTGCGGCCATCACGTCGCCGACTCCATCCTTGACCGTGATCGGCCCGTTGATACCGCGGATGGTGACGTCGCCGACGCCTGTTCGAACGGACACCCCTAGCCCCGGGGGTACGGAGATGGTCCATGCCGCCTCAAATCTCGTGTTCTTGCCGGGTGCGCTGATGCTAAGCTCGAGAGTGGTGCCGTTGGCCTTCATGTTGAGCCGGGCTGCTTTGACCTGTTGGCGGGCCTCGGACATCGATGTGAAAAGCCCGCCGCGGTGAGGGGTGAGACGAACGTGAAAGATGATGACACCAGGCTTGCCGGCCGTCATGTGGGCATCGCCAACGGCGATGTCGAGCTTGAGCGTATCGAGCCCTTGAGCCGGGTACGTCCCTTGGATCACCCGTCCTCCTGCCAAGGCGTTCGTCCCACCGATGCTGCTGACAACGAGCAGAGCTGCCATCACGATCTGCCGCTTGATCATTCGTCTCTCCTTTGGTGGGGTGTGCGCCGGAACCTGGCGATTGCTCGACGGCGTTGTGAGCCTCGTGGTTTCATCCCCACATCCAGAAGAACGTCGAAACGGTGCGGGAGGTTCTGCCGGCGGCATTACGGTGTTTGTTCCGTACCAAGCGGCGGGGGTGAAATCTTCCAACCTCCTCCATGTTCGTCAAGCGCGATCTTGCCCGAGGCGGTCTCGACGTCGAGAGTTGGCCCCGCCCCCGTAAACGTGACACTCATACCGTCTGGGCTGATGGTTGCGGTGAGATCGGTGCTGATCTTTCCCTTGACCGTCCGGAGATGCCCGGAGGGCTTGGTCCCTCCGGGGAGGACGATCCGGACGTTTCCAGAGGTGCTGCGCACCTTGATGGTATCGTCCGGTTCAATCCGGTCCCACCGGAGGGTGATTTTGCCCTTCGATGTGACGATGTCCGCCGACCCCGAGAGGGCGTCGAGCCAGATATCACCGGAGGCTGTATCGACGTGAGCTTCCTGAGCGCCGCCGTTGAGCGTGACATTCCCGCCGGCGGTTCTGGCGAAGAAATGCTTAAGCGGCCGGACGGTCTCGACACGAATGTCACCGGAAACTGAACGTGCGTCAACACTGGCCGCTGCGCCGACGAAGTGGATTTTCCCCTTTGCGGAGCGGAGGCGCAATGGATCCGCGGCCGGAAAGTCCCCCCACAGCGAGATCCTGCCATCGCGGACCGTGATATCAGGAATCATCGAGATCGGCAGAACCACGCCGAGATGGGCCGAACCGGTCAGATACCCCAGCCCGAGGAAGCCCTCCTTGTGATGAGGGATCGTGATGGTGAGAGCGGTATCCTGATCGGTCATTACCGGGGTGTGGTCTTTGATCCAATCCAGAGCCCGGCTGATGGTGACGCCGGAGATCTTGAGCTGGATCGTGACGTGCACTTTCGCCACGTCGCCCGCGCGCACGTTGACGTCGACATCCGCAGCATCGATCACAACCTGCTTCCCGGTCTTGGCAGGATAGGTCCACGTTCGGTTGACCGAGCGCTCATAGGCGTACGCTGGCGTCGCCAGAACGGCCCAGGATGCGATGACGGCGAGTAGCGTGGCGGTCATGTGACAACTCTTCATGATCTCTTCCCTCCTCCCCTGTGTGGAAAGGCCACCAGCTGGCCAGGTCCGCGCGCTGGAGAGCCCGGAAAGCCTGGATGGGCCGGATCCAATTGGGGGTTTGAGCGCACGGCAAACGAATCGCTGATTTCTTTCGGATCGAGCCGGTCGAGGAATGCCCCGATGCGCCGGTACGCAGAACGAACCGTTTCATAGCTTGTGCCGGCGTACCGGGCGAAGAAGGTCAGCGGCACGTCCCCACCATCGATGGCAAAGATCGAAGCCAGGAGTGCGGCGGCCCAGGCCTGATGAGCCCGCGGCCGGGTGGGATCGGTCTCGACGAACCGGCGCCACAAACGCCTGGCAGCCAGGATGACCAGGTCAGGAAGCTCCATCGACGCTCCGAGCGCCTCGATGGACGCGTCGACGCCAGACGCCGATGCTTCGTCAATTCTTCGCAACGACTGCTGCCATACGGCGCCCAAGCGTTCCTCGGCGTCGTGAAGCTGGCGTTGAAGGGTAAGCGCGTCATGAGTTTCCTGAAGCTCGACGGCCTCTGGATATGCTGCCAAACCCTCTTCGACCGTTTGCATCGCTTCCCGCCAGCGGCCCATCCGTGCCAGCAAGTTGGCCCGGATTCCAACGTGGAACGTGAACACGCGCTCGTCGAGCGTATCGATCGGGGCGTCGTCGAGGAGGTCGATCGCTTCCGGAACGCGCCCCTGCTCAGCCAAGAGAAGAGCGAGCTGGAAGACGAGGTGCGCCGCACCGGGGAACCGTTGGAGCCCAAACCTGAGGATCTGCTCCGCATGATCGTTCTCGCCCTCGTGGATCAGTGCGAGCGCCATGATGTGGGCGGCCTGGGATGATGGCTCAAGCTGCCACGCTTTGGCCGCCGACGCATGGGCGCGATCGGACATGTCCATGGCGCCGAGGGCATGGGCCTTCCAGATCAGGAGGGCAGCCTTGAGATCGGGCAGCTCGTCAGTCGAGGGAAGGGCCCGTTCAACGGCCTCAAGGATTTTGCGGTACCTGCCGAGCTCACTCCAGCGCTCGCACCGTTCGAGCAGGGTCGAGATCCTGTCACGGATCACACCCTCGGGTGGATCATGCCGCTGTCCCATGCTGATTTATGATACCCCGGAACCAGGGAGGGCGTGACGCGACCCCGGGAAACGGTAGAATGCCTGTACACGGCTGTGAGGCGGGCCTGGGATCACGAGCGCACGAGGCAAGCCGTCACCGGGGAGGGATACAGCATGGCACAACGGCTTCTGGCCCTGGATGTGGGGAACACGCACACCGTGGTCGGCGTCTATGACGGTGACGAGCACTGGTCTCAGTACCGGCTCTCGACCCACGCGGCCCGGACTGAGGATGAGATTGGTCTGTGGCTCCGGCAATTGCTCGAATGGGAGGAGCTCACGCGGGACGAGCTTGCCGGCGTTGCGGTTGCCTCCGTCGTGCCCCAGTTGGATCCCCACCTGCATCAGGCCATCGTCAGGTTCCTCAAAGTGGAACCATTTTTCGTCGAGCCCGGGATCCGGACAGGGATGCCGTTGCGTGTCGAAGTGCCCCAGGAGCTTGGCGCCGACCGCCTGTGTGATGCCGTGGCTGCGCACGCCAAGTACGGTGGTCCCTGCGTCGTCATCGATTTCGGTACGGCGGCGACCTGGGAGGTCGTCTCGTCACGGGGGGAATACCTGGGCGGCGTCATCGCCCCAGGTCCGGGGATCACATCCGAAGCGCTTTTCTCGAAGGCGGCGAAGCTGCCCCACGTCGCCCTGGCGCCACCGCCACGGGTCATCGGAAAGGGAACGGTGGACAGCATCCAGTCCGGAATTTTCTACGGCTACTTGGGGCTTGTCGAGGGCATTACGCGGCGCATCCTCGATGAGCTTGGGGCTGCGCCGGTCATCGCCACTGGTGGTTTCGGTGGGGAGATTGCCGAGCATTGCCGGGTGATCGATCATGTCGAGCCTCGTTTGACGCTCGACGGGTTGCGCCTCCTGTGGCTGAAGAATCTCGCTGGGGATCGGGGATGATGACGGCTCCAGACGACACGGGACCGCACAAGATCCGTGCGCGGGTGGAGCAATCCCTCCGCCCGATGACGTTGCCGAACTTCATCACGTTCTTAAGAATGGCGATGATTCCGTTCTTTGTGCTCGCGGTCAACGGTCATGAGTTTCAGCTCGCGGCGCTGATCTTCGTTCTGGCCGGCGTGACCGATGCGATGGATGGTGCGATCGCCAGATCGTTCCACCAGGAATCGCTGTTTGGCACCTATCTCGATCCGATCGCGGACAAACTGCTGCTTTCCACGGCGTACATCGCGTTGACCATCCCACAGGGGCAGGCGGTTGTCATTCCACTGTGGCTCACCATTATGGCGCTCTTCCGGGATTCGATGATCGTCATCGTCGCGTTGATGCTCTTCGTTGCAGCCGGAATCCGCCGGTTCAAGCCCTCGATTTGGGGCAAGATGACGACGTTCATGCACGTGGCAACTGTGACGCTCGTGTTGATTGCCAACATTCGAGCCGTTCCCGGCTGGCTTCTCTCAGCGTTCTTCTACGTGTCGTTCGGTTTCGTGATCCTCTCCGGCTTCAACTATATCTACCGGGCGAGCAAGATGCTCGCAGCCACCGAAGAAAGGGAATAACGAGGCCGCCAACGCACCCGCTCTGGTCAGTCGAACGTTTCCGGGGGATCGAAGGTCGGCATCAGGCCGTTGAGAACCCGCACGACGTCGCGGGCGATCACCTTCTCCTCATTGGTCGGAACCACAAGCACCTTGACCTTGGAGTCCGGCGTGGTGATCTCTCCCTCATCGCCAACCATGGCCGCGTTCTTCTCGTGATCGAGCTCGATGCCCATGTACTCCATCCCCTCAAGCGTCCACTCGCGCACCTCCGGGCTGTTTTCCCCGATGCCGCCGGTGAAGATCACCGCATCGGGACCGCCAAGGGCGGCCGCATACGCGCCAATGTACTTCTTCAGCCGGTAGCAGAACATTCGGAATGCAACATCCGCGCGCTGGTTCCCCTTGGCACGAGCTTTGAGCACCTCGCGCATGTCGGAGGAAACGCCGGACACCCCATAGAGCCCCGAGTGCTTGTTGAGCATGGTGTTGATCTGGTGGAGCGTCATCTCTTCCATAGCCATGAGCCACGGGATGATCGCTGGATCGAGATCGCCGGAACGCGTGCCCATCAGCAAGCCCTCAAGCGGTGTGAACCCCATCGACGTGTCGATGCTCTTCCCGTGATCGATCGCCGCCAGCGAGCAGCCGTTCCCCAGATGACACGTGATCAATTTTTTCTCGGGGCGTTTCCAGCCGAGGATCTGACAGGCCCGGAACGACACGAACCGGTGGGAGGTCCCGTGAAAGCCGTACCGCCTCAGATGGTGTTTCTTATAAAACTGAAAGGGAATGCCGTAGAGATAGGCGTGCGCAGGCATCGTCTGGTGGTACGCGGTGTCGAAGACCGCAACGTGTGGGACATCCGGAAGGATGGCGTGTGCTGCGTGGTATCCCCGGAGATTCGCAGGATTGTGGAGCGGGGCCAGGACAGAGCACGATTCGATCATCTCGACGACGTCCGGAGTCATCAACACCGATGATGCGAACTCTTCGCCACCGTGGACGACGCGGTGCCCGACCGCCTCGATCTCCTCAACGTTCTTCAAGAGGCCGTGCTCCGGATCGACCAGGGTGCGGAGGACCCATTCGATCGCTGCGCGGTGCTCCAAAATCTCGTGGTAGTCCTGGTACGTAGATTTGCCGGGAATCTTCAAGACCAGGCGGGAATCGGAAAGCCCGATCTTCTCGACGAGCCCGGTCGCCAGCATCGTGTCCTGGTGAGCCTTCATCCGCTTGAGATCTGTCTCGATGATCTGGAACTTCACAGAGGACGATCCACTATTGAGAACGAGAATCTTCATGTCTTGCTCCTTGAGCCCCGGCGGGAGTCTGCGAGCCAGCGGCTCTATACAAGCCCGGGCTTGTCATCCGGAAGGCGATCGAGCCGCCGCCGGTTGACGTCGTAGGTGAAGAACCCTTGCCCGGTCTTGGTGCCGAGCAGCCCGGCCCGGACGAGACGTTTCAGGAGGGGGCATGGCCGGAATCGCGCTTCCCCCGTTTCCTGGAACATGTGCTGCATCCAGTTAAAAATGCGGTCGAGCCCGACGCGGTCGGCCCACTCCAGCGGCCCGGTCCTGAAATCGTAGCCAAGCTTGAGCGCGAGATCGACGTCTGCCGCCGTCGCGACCCCCTCCATCACAACGTGCATCGCCTCGTTGATCAGGGGCAGCACGACCCGCGTGGTCACGAAGCCTGGCATCTCGAAAACCTTGATGGGTACCTTGTCGAGCAGGCGTGCAAACTCGATCGCGTGGTCGTAGACCTCGTCCCGCGTCAGCTGCCCCCTGACGACCTCGACGACCCGCGTCGACGTAACGGGATAGAGGAAATGCATACCCAAAACGCGTTCCGGATTCCGGCACGATGCCGCAAGCTCGGTGATCGACAACGTCGATGTGTTGATGACGATCGGGTGCTCAGGAGGCATTCGCCGGTCCAGTTCCTGGACGATCTCGCGCTTGAGCTCGAAATCTTCCTGGACTGTCTCGATCGCTAGATCGCAGTCCGACGCACAGTCGAACTGGGTCACCCAGCCGATCCTCGAAAGGATGGCCTTTTTCTCAGCCTGCGTGATGTTGAACCGGGCAATCTGGTGATCCAACATCTCCTCGAGCGACTTCCGGGTCTCCTCAACCCGTTCCATCGTGATCTCTTTCAGGCAAACGTTAATGCCCTCCTGAGCGATCTTTGTGGCGATCGAGCGCCCCATCATGCCGGCGCCGATGATTGAAACGTGGTGCAATTCCCAGCTCATGGACGCATCATATCACCATCTGAGAGCCAATGAATCTCCATTCAGTTGTATGGTTACGGGTGCGAGCGGCCCTTGGTCCGATCGCACCGGACACGGACCGGCGTCACGCGGATGCAGCCGGCGGGTTTCGCTGGTATAGTGACGCCATGAAGAAGTTGATCCTCGGTGTCGTCATTGCCGGGCTGTTCGTGGTGCCCGCGTTCTCCGCCCCGCCCGCAGCTCCCGTTTTCCCTGATCTCAGGCTCGTTCCCGTCACCGGCTCGAAACCCGTTCAGCTGTCCTCCTTGCGTGGCCGGCCGGTGCTCATCGACTTTTGGGCGACCTGGTGCCCTCCGTGCCGGATGGAGCTCCCTGAGCTCCAAAAGCTCTACAACGAATTTGGGAAACGAGGCTTCACGGTGGCTGCGATCAACGTCGACCGGACGCCGTCCGCGGTACCGACCTTTCTGAAAATGATGAAGTTGAACCTGCCTGTCTTCCGCGTGGATCTCAGGATCTTGCGGGAGCTTGGGATCCGGAGCCTCCCCACCAGTGTCCTGCTCGATGCCGATGGACGGGTCAATCAGGTGTACCAGGGGTACTCACCGAGGATGGCCAACGATCTGCGAAACCGGATCGTTTCGCTGCTTCCGAAGGCGCGAGCCACACGCCACGGGAAAAAGCAGACCCGGCCTTCAGGCTCATAAAACTCCGAGGTGGAAACGGATTCCGTGCCTCGTACCAGAGGGTGGCGTCTTCTCCTCGCATGCGCTGGAATGATGGCTGTGGCTGTGCCCACGATGGCGTGGACACCGGCGGTGACCCGCACCGTTGCCTGGCGGGCCGTCCAGTTCTTCCCTCCAGACCTCGCAGCGCAGGTCCGGAAGAACCATCGTGCGTACGACCGCGGGATCCGGGAGGGACTGGCAGCGCCGCCGGCATGGCGTGGGGGACCTCCAGGCGCGTTGATCCCCGCCTTCGAGGAGCAGGTCAGGCTGTGTGTGCTCGACCTAAGAAAGCCGGTCCCGCTCCACCGGCTCGTCGAGGAGCTTGGCCGGCTCGCCGTCCGCGTCGCCGACCTCAACGATCCGTTGGCCGTTGGGAGCGGCGATCCACGGGAACCGTTCTACCGTGCTGGGTACGAACAGTACGTCGAGAGCATCCTGCCGCGCGTTGAGATGGTGTACTACGGCCAAGATCCCGGCATCATCCGGCGGGGGCAGCTTGACCGTTTCGTTGCGGGTATCATCACGCGAAGCCGGTCCTGGTATCCGTTGATCGGGGAGGAGTTCTACCGGACCGGTCACCTGCGTGACTGGAGAACCTTCGACGACCGCTCGGTGGCCTTCGGCGTCGCCGGCGTTTGCTTGTCCCACACCGTGACTGATCTGGCAAACCTCGCCGCCTACATTTGGGGCGCCGGGGGGGGGCTTGTGCCGACCCCGCTCCCAACACCACGGGGCCACGTCGGACCGACGATCACCGTTGGTCTTGCGGGTGGATTCCCCGAAAGACGGCAATTACCCAGCGGCAGTCCCGCCATGCCCGTATCCAAGATCAAGCTCCCTCCGCCGTAAACACATACGATCCGTTTCCGGTCGGCGGGGCATTCCCATTTCAAGTGTGTGGACGGTTTATCATTCGAGAACATCCCAACTGGCGGGGCGCACGCGGCATCATCGCCGTATTGTGTGGGAAGGGGCGTTAAAAGCAGCTAGGGATATCCACTCCGGATGAGGTAAGATAGCACCGTGCAGATTTTGGTCTTCGGTGGGACGCGTTTCATCGGGCGGGCCATCGTCGCGCGCCTCTTGCGCGAGGGGCACAAGGTGACGCTCGTCAATCGCGGCGTGAGTCCGGATCCGTTCGCGACCCGGGTCAGCAGGATCATAGGTGACCGCCGGGACCCTGAAACGATCAAACGAGCGGCGGCCAGGCGTGAATACGACGCCGTCGTCGACGTGACCGCGTACCACGAATCACAGACCGCGGCCGTTGTTGAGGCGTTCAAGAATCGTATTGAGCATTTCATCCACATCTCGACTGCCGCCGTCTACCTGATCCGCGAGGGGCTCCTGCCCCCGTTTCGCGAGGATGATTTTCACGGGCGTCTGCGGCCGAAGCAACCGGACCGGGAATCGTCGTGGTTGTACGCCTACCACAAGAGGCGTTGCGAGGAGACGCTCGTACGCGCCTGGGAGGAGGACCGCTTTCCGTTCACATCGCTGCGGATCCCGATGGTGACGGGGCCGCATGACTACACCGGCCGCGCCGACGCCTACCTCGAGCGGATCGCCTCCGGTGGGCCGGTGCTGCTCCCCGAGGGGGGGCTCAACTCCTGGGGATTCCTCTGGGTCGAAGACATCGCCGAAACGGTGGCCGCGAACCTGGCAAATTCAGTGGCCTTTGGACGGGCGTATAACCTTTCCCAGCGTGAATCATTGAGCCTCCGCCAATTCGTCGAGCTCGCCGCAGGATTCCTCGACTCGAAGCCCCAATTCCTCAGTGTTCCGTCCTCGTGGCTCAACGCCGTCGGCCTCGGAACGGGCTTCAGCCCGTACACCCACCATCACGACATCCTGCTGGACTGCCGCGCCGCCGAGGAAGACCTCCTCTTCCGCCCCACCCCGGCTGTCCGCTGGATTGACCGGCTCGTACGGGATTTCCGGAAGCACTGGAACGGTGCCGTACAGGCCTTCGGATCGACGCGCTCCTTCGAGCTGCTGCTCGCCAGCGAGCTCGCCAAATTGCGTCTCCCCACCTTCAACGCTGTCTCCGTCTCTGCTCCGTGATGAGGCCAGGCAGCCCCGATGGAGATGGCTGTGCTGAGCAAAAAATAAATCCGCGGGGTTCGGAGGGTTCGACGAAGGCTGAAAGGGACGATTCTCGAGGTCGAGAAGGGTAAGAAACGAGACGATCGCTTCGTGTGCGGGACGACGGCGGTCTCGTTGGTGCGTTTCGCGGCCTGCCGCGGTTTCGGGGCGCACAGCTCCGCCCTGCTTCCGCGCTGGTTTTCGGTTGTTGCCAGCGTCCCGCCGGCCTGGGTCAGGCTGCCTTTCCTGGAGGTCCTCTCTGTACCACGGGTTGAGGGTTGGTGATGGCTGTGTGCTTGGGAGATGAGCTCTGGCCGGTCAGGCGATGTCTTGGGGGAGGGTGACCGTTCCCCGGTCCTCGATGGCTCGGATGACGGCGGGCTTGAGGTAGGTCCTGGGATCGGCAGTGCTCAACTTCGTAGTCTCCAACATGGCGACAGAGGGCACCGCCAGCCACGGCGCCTCCCGCCCTTCGCGGCGCGGTTTGCTGAATAAAGCGGACGTGGGGCAGCAACCTTGAGCTGCGTTCCGGTCAGTCCTGAGAACGTTCCCCTGGTCCCCTGGTGCGCCAGGTTTCTCCGGTCTCCGGCGGCTGGCCGTAGGCCTTCGGGTGGACGTAGGTGCCGCGCAGCTCCTCGGGCTTGGGCTGCTCCACCGGGGTGCGATGCATCCGCGCCCAGGGATCACGGCGGATCCCCGTCACCTGCCAGGAGACCATGGTGTGGGGCGCGCTGGTCTCGATGACGAAGCTGTTGTCCTCGATCGGGCGGGCAATGCGGGCCTGAACCCAGCGGTCGCCTCCGCCGATGACGGTCAGCTGGTAGCGGAAGTCGCCGTTGAGCGCCTCGAACCAGGCGGGCAGGGTGACCGTGGCGAACCCCTCGTCGTCCGTGGTGACGTTGCCGTCGTAGAGGTTCTTCATGTCGGGGCTCTCGACGCTCGTGTGGTACAGGTAGCGGTTGGCCGGGTCGGTTGGATCGTCGATCCGGAACGACTTGGAGCCCGCCGTCAGAGTGCCCGTGACCGTCACACGTCCCTTGAAGTAACCGGCCAGGTCGCTGTCGGCGGCGCGGCGAACGTCGAGACCGGCGAAGCCGGTACCCGTGGACTCGATCCAGACACCGGTGTCGTTGTGACTGACCACGTGCAGGCCGCGGCCCGCGCCGCTGTTCTCGATGTACACGGCATCGTCCCCGCCTCCGAAGAAACGGCCCGCGGAGCCGGAGGAGCTCTCGCCTAGCACGGCGGCGCTCCCGGCCCCGAGGTACCCGGTGTTCTCGGAGGAGCCGTTGTAACCGGTGACCCCGTATCCGTGGGAGGAGACGGCGGCGCCGCTGACGCCGGACTGATAAGCGGCAGACGCGATCCCTTCCACGCCGTTACCCGAAGCGCTGTGGCCGCGGACTCCGGTGCCAGTGTCACTCTCGCCGTATACGCCGTAGGAGTCCGAGCTAACACCGGCGACGCCGCCGGATCCCGTCGGTATGTTCGCGCCCGAATCCGTTCCAAAGACCCCCCACCCGGTGCTGTTGTACCCGGCGACACCGGCGGCGTTCGAGCCGGCTGTGGCCAAGGACGTACCAACCACACCGAAACCCTCGGCCGAGGCGCCGTAGATGGCCGCGACTCCGGTACCGGTGTGTTGAATGGTCAACGCGCCACCGATGCCGGTGTCGGCATCGGTGGATCCACCGAACGGCAGGGTCAGGCTGTCGTCCCCCCAGGCGACGGTGGAGCCGTTGAACTTCAGCACCTGGCCGGAGGCCGCCCCCGAGCCGCTGATCTTCGATGTGGTGACGGCGCCATTTGCCAGGTCAGCGCTCTGAACCGTCCCATCAGCGATCTTGGTACTGGTCACCCCGCCATCGGCGATCCCGAGGGGGCTCGATGAGGTCCCATCACCGGCGAGCGTCGCATCGTGCGCCACCTGTGTCAGCCCGGATCCCGAGCCCTGCTGAAGCTCGTACTCCATCTCCAGCGTTGACGGATCCTGACTGACCGTCCCGTTGCCCACCATCGACGCAAACGTCAGCACCTTCCCCGATCCCGACAGCACCTTGACGTCCCACCGGCCACCATCAACGGTGGCACCGGAATCAAACGTGACCTGCACCGGCTCGTACGGCGACAGCGTGTACGTCTTCGATGCAACCTCGGTCCCGTCCCGGTTGTACAGCGTCACCTCCACCGTCGCCGTGCCTCCAGCCGTTTCAACCAGCGCGAAGTTGCTCCGGAAGCTGCCGTCCTCCGGGTTCGTGATCCCAGGAATCGACGTCTTCTTGCCCGCGCCAATCGCAATCTCCGACGGCATCCCCGCAACGAACTGCCCCTGCGAATCGGCGATCCCCGCCGCCGTCAGGTTGTACGACCGCGCCGCGACAACGATCTTTCGATCACT
>WGCW01000174.1 GCA_015493585.1 Acidobacteriota bacterium | reverse complement strand
CGCCCAGGATAAGCCACACTTGTCATAGTCAAAATGCCAAGGCCAGCCTCAAAACACCCGCTTATCTTTCGCCCGGAGCCCCACAAGGTGCTTAGCCATCAAATTATAGCTCCATTGTGGCCACGTCAACCGCATCGAGTATCGAGGGCGTTGCGCCGTGCGGAACCCGTGTGATTCCAGTGGATCCGACCACGATCGAAGCAAGCTCACCACAACGCCAAGGCGATCGGTCGCGGCGAGAGCGCCTGAGGGAGCGCAGACTTTAGTCCGCATTGTGCGCTCAACGCGTGGTGGCAGAAAAAGATGCAGACTGAAGTCCGCGCTCCAAGCGCTATCTCCGACCGATGCAGCACAGCGCAACGCCCTCGTATCAGGCCAAAACCCATGTTTTCCCAAGGGATTGATTCGAGCCCTCAGAGCTTGCGGCGGAGTGTCAGGGCCTGGCCGAGGGTGACCTGATCGACAGCGCCAAGGTCGCCTCCCATCGGGATCCCGGAAGCTGGGCGGCTCACCACGACGTTGTACGGTTCGAGGAGGCGGGCGATGTACAAGGCGGTGGTCTCCCCCTCGACGGTCGGATTCGTCCCGAGGATGACCTCCTGAAATCCGCCACTGGCCACCCGCTTCACGAGCGCATCGATCGTCAGCTCGTCCGGGCCGATCCCGTGAAGCGGGGACAGGTGCCCAAGCAGAGCGTGATACAACCCGTGGTAGGCGCCGGAGGCTTCAACGCTCCAGGCGGTGGTCGGGTCTTCAACGACGAGCAGCACGCTCCGGTCCCGATCCGGATCCTGGCAGACGGGGCACGGGTCCTCGGCCGTCAGGAGGAAGCACTGGGAGCAGAGCCGGACGCTCGAACGCAGGTGGGCCAGGGATGCAGCCAGCGCCTCGACCTCCTCTTCGGGACACGTCAACAGGTGCTCGGCCAGACGCTGGGCCGAACGGGAGCCGATTCCGGGCAGCCGCTTGAGATGCACGAGGAGCTTGCGGACCGCTTCAGGTCTCAGATCCACCGGGTCCTCCATACCACAAGACTCATGCCTCCTCCGCGTGGTCTGTCGTCACCTGCACGATCTCGCCACCAATGATGCGAAGAAAGCTCGCGACACCCCGATCGGCGCCCGTGAGCTCGCGAAGCTCCCCATCCTTTCCCCCGGACGCACCTTCGACGTCCGGCTGCACGATCACCCGGGAGCACCCCTCGAAGAGCTCGTGGGCGGCCGCCTCGAGCACCGTCCTCGCTTGACCGGCCCGCAGCACGTTGCCGAGCTTTGCCGCTTCAGGGTCGAGATCGATGTGGAGCGTATCCCCCTCGAGTTTGATCGAGGCCGCATCGATCACCGCTGCAATCCGTGGGTGCCGCTGCCACAACACGTCGCTCAGAGCACGGCCCGGGGAGCCCGGCGGATGCGCACTCTCCGCCGCCGGTCCGGGCGGTGCAGACTGACGTGAGCCACCCGGCCGTCCCCGTTCACCGGCCGCGGGCGGACCGCTTTCCCCCGCCAGCAACGCCTCGATCCGCTGTACGGCGGGCCACCTCGACATCCGGAGACAGGCGACCTCGAGCGCCAGCTCCCGGTTTGCCGCCTCCCGCAGGAGCGCTTCCTGTTCAACCCACAGGCCGAGCATCCGGATCAGGGCGTCGATGCCGAGGCCGGCCGAGGCCGCGACGAGCTGTTCACGGCGGCCTTCGGTCAGGCCGGGCTCCAGGCCCGGGTCCGCCGCCAGATGCACCATCAGCCGCAACGTCCGTCCAATCTCCTGGTAGAGCACGACGGCATCATGCCCCGCCGTCAGCTCATCCCGCAGGAGTGTCAGCGCCGATGCCGCATCCCCTGCCGCAAGGAGCTTGACGAGCTCCGCCATCTGCTCGGATCGTGGAACACCGAGCACAGAGGCGACCGCGGCCTCGTCGATCGCATCTCCGGAAAACGCCCGGAGCTGGTCGACCAGCGACAGCGCGTCCCGGACGCTTCCCTCCGCGGCCCGGGCGATCGTCAGTCCCGCTCCTGGGGTCAGCTCGAAGCCTTCAGCGTGGGCGATGGTGGTGAGATGCTCGGCGATGCGCCGGGTCGCAACCGGCCGGAACTCGAGCTGCTGGCACCTGGAGAGAATTGTCGCGGGGACCTTGTGCCGCTCCGTCGTCGCAAAGATGAAGAGGATGTACGGCGGCGGCTCTTCGAGACTCTTGAGCAGCGCGTTGAACGCCTCACGGGTCAGCATGTGGACCTCGTCGATGATGATCACCCGGAAGCGGTCGCGCGACGGACGGTACCGCAGCAGCTCGCGCAGCTCGCGCACGTCGTCGATCTTGCGGTTCGATGCACCGTCGATTTCGATCACGTCGATGCTCGAACCAGCCGCGATCTCACGGCATGACACGCACTCGCCGCACGGCTCCGGGGTCGGCCCCTTCTCACAGTTGACCGCCTTGGCCAGCAGGCGGGCCGCCGTTGTCTTCCCGACCCCCCGCAGACCCGAGAAGAGGTACGCATGACCGAACGTTCCGGCGGCCAGGGCGTTCTGGAGCGTCTGGACGACAGCCTCTTGCCCGATGAGATCGGCGAAACGCTGCGGGCGCCAGCTACGCGCGAGAACCTGGTACGTCATGACCCGATGGTAACGCGGATCAGGCCTTGGGCCAACAGGCGGCAGCCTGATAGAATCAAAACTCAGGCTCAGCTCATGACGAGCCGTGGAGGTCACGATGCGAAGGATGTATCCAACCTTGCTCCTTGCGATTGCGCTCCTCGGCGGTGCCACGACCGCGCTGGCGCTCAATCCCTCGACCGATCTGTTCGTTCCGGCGGCCGCGCAGGCGTCCGGGGTCTCGAACGGGGTACCGGTCCACTGGGCGACCGATCTTTATCTCTACAACCCGGGGGATGCGAGTGTCACCGTCAACGTGTACTGGCTGCCGCGGGACACGGACAACTCCCAGGCGGAGCCGGTAACGTTTACCGTTAATCCGCGGCAAACGCTCAACTTGCCCAACGTCATTGCGACGACGTTTGGGATCACGGATAACGCCGCCGGGGCATTTCACATCACGGCAACGGGGAACGTCATCGCAAACGCACGGATCTACAACACGCTCGACGATGATCCAAAAGTCGATGCCTCACGTTACGGAAGCACCTTTGGCCAGGGGCTCGAGGGCATTCCGGCCTCGGCGGCCGTAACGGCCGGGGGCCACACCGATATCGTTGGCCTTGCCAACACTGGCTCGACCGGCGAGGCCGGAACGTACCGGTCGAACGTGTTTGCTGTCAATACCAGCACGGCCACCACAACGTTGACACTGACGCTCCTCGATGCCTCAGGCGCTCAGATAGGGGATACGAAAACGTACACCCTCAAGCCGATGGCCGCGTTCTATGTGAAGGTCTCCGATCTCATTTCAGGCCAGGTTTCCTACGCCACGCTGCGCGCCGGCGTCACCACCGGGTCGGCGATCATCGTCGCATCGAAAAATGCCAACGGCTTTTCCGATGGCACGACGCTCGAAAGCTGGTGGCCGCTCCAGACCGGAGGTGGCGCCACGTGCGGTGGAGATGGTCTGTACACGGGCTACATCCAATACAGCGAGTCCGGCGGCATGACGATCGAGGTCAGCAACGGCGCCATCACGTCCATGCAGGGCTCGTTGATCGTCTTCAGCCCGGATGATGGCGGAGCCAATTGCGGCAACGTTTTCCCGTGGAGCACCGACAACACCAACTTCACGCCGGTCACGATCGACAGCGCCGGCAACTTCTCGACCGACTTCAGCGTGACAGGTTACGATAACGGCGTGCAGCTCGAGTTTAACATCAACGGCAGCCTCATCGGTGACACGATCACGGGAACCGTCGTCGTGACCGCTTCGGGCGGTGATGCGGGCTCGTGTAGCGGGACGCTCAACCCCGCCCCGTTCTTTGCCGGTCATACCACTCTCACGTGGAGCAACTCCGACTAACCTGCGCCATTCTGCCGGCGTTCCGGAGTGACGTCCGCTTTGCCAGCGTTGTCTGCGAGCAGGACCCGAGGTTGTTGCGCTG
>WGCW01000173.1 GCA_015493585.1 Acidobacteriota bacterium | reverse complement strand
AGGGGGTCCACGGCGCGCCGGCCGCAGTCAACTGAGCGTTGATACCGGCGATCTCCACCCCAACGAGATGGCGCAACTTGACGAGCTGTCCGGCCAGGGCCCGTGATGCCCAGCGGTACGCCTCTTCTTGTGTCTTCGTCGGCGGCTCGTTGGTCAGCCACTGGCTCCCAACGATCCGCTCGACCCGGTCGATGATCGAAGGCGGTGCTGGCGTCCAACGCTTCGTTTTCGTCGTGTCGCCGCGCAGTGCGACGAGAATGTCATCGAGCTGGTTCGTCAGAGATGTCACTTTCTTAAGCAGGGCCGGATCGGTGCCAGGCGCGACAAGCAGCGTCTTGCGGATACGCTCCAGCTGCACGTGCGCTTCCTTCGCCGCTTCGAGAGCGCCGTGGGCCGCCCCACGCAGCCGGGCGACCTTGGCCCGGAATGCGGCCGTTGCACGCAGGGTGGCTGGTGGAGGCACGTGCCCCGCAAGCGGCCGGACGCTGAAGCCCACCGGGCCGGCGATGTCCTTGAACACACCGTCGACGAGCGTTTCAAGCGTGACGGTGTACCTGCCGGGCAACACCAGCGGACCCTGATCGGGCTCGTCCCACGGTGCAAGGTCGGTGTCCTTTTTCAGCGGCACGGGCGTCGTTGGCGGGTACCGCAGATCCCAGGCCACCCGGTGGAATCCAGCCGTGCGCGGCCCCGTGATCCGCCGGACGACGTTGCCATCCTGATCCTTGATCGTCAACACGATCTGCGGGGCGACTTCGCGGTCCTCGGCGCGCAGCTCAGCCCACGACGGCCATCCGGCCGGCTTCCCCGCCTTGCGGGCCTTGCGCTCGGCTTCCCGCCGCGCCTCGGCCTTGCTCTTCAGTCCCTTCTTGAGCCAGTAGGTGCACACTGCTCCGAACGGCGGATTCGGTGCGGCGTAGAAGTTGTCGCCAAGGAAACCGGTCCCATGGATCCCCAGCGGCTGCCGGGGCAGGTAGAGCAGCGCGTCTCTGACCGGGAAGAGCGCGGCGGGCTTGTCAAGAACGCCGCGGCCGATCTCCCGGAGCGGCCGGTAGTCGTCAAGGATGTAGAAGCCACGCCCGAAGGTGGCAAGGACGAGATCGTGTTTCTCCCGCTGGATGGCGAGATCCCGTACCGCGATCGTCGGCAAGCCCCCCTTGAGCTGGATCCACCGTCCGCCACCGTTGGGGGAGAACCAGAGCCCAAACTCGGTACCCGCGAAGAGGAGGGAGGGATCGCCTGGATCCTCCGCAATGGCATGGACGATCTGCCGGCCGGGCAGGTTCGCCATGATCGGCGTCCAGGTCCGGCCACGGTCCGTGCTCTTGAACAGGTACGGCTTGAAGTCGCCCATCTTGTGGTTGTCGAACGCGGCGTAGACGAGGTTTGGATCGGAGGATGACGCGACGAGCGCGCTAACGTACGTGCGATCCGGGACGCCCCGGATATGATCGATCTTTCGCCAGTGTGCCCCGTCGTCCTCCGTTACCTGAATCAGCCCGTCATCGGTGCCCGCGTAGAGCAGCCCCTCGACGAGTGGCGATTCGGTCAGCGCAACGATGTTGCCATAGGGCGATGTCGATGCGTTCTTGGCCACCGCGTCGACACCCCAGACCCGCCCGAGGACGGGGAGCGCATTGCGGTCGAGGCCGCGCGTCAGATCGGGGCTGATGACCTTCCAGGAGTTCCCGCGGTCATCGGATTCGTAGACATTCTGTGCCGCCACGTACAGCCGCGTGTGGTCGTGCGGGCTGATGATCAACGGCGTGTCCCAGTTCCACCGGAGCGGCGGCTGTCCCGGGGCTGGCTGCGGCTGGATATCGACCATCTCCCCGGTCTTCCGGTCGTAGCGCACGAGGCCGCCATACTGTGATTCCGAATAGACCGTATCGGGGTCCTTCGGGTCGACCGCCGGGCGGAATCCGTCCCCGAAGACCGTGACGAACCAGTCGGTGTCGGTGATGCCGGTGCCGTTGAGCGTCGCCGAGGGGCCGCCCAGCGTCGCGTTGTCCTGGGTGCCCCCGTAGACGAAGTAGAACGGCTCGCCGGTCCCGAGCGCCACTCTGTAGAACTGGGTGACCGGCAGGTTAGAGAAGAACCGCCAGGTTGTGCCCCGGTCCCAACTCTCGTACAGACCGCCATCACAGCCGGCCAGCAGGTGGCGCGTGTCCTTCGGATCGATCCACAGCGCGTGGTTGTCGACGTGCTTGTGGTTCTCCGGCACCTTCGACCAGGTCTTGCCACCATCCTCGGTGACGTGCATGAACGTGTCCATGGCATAGACGCGGTTTGGGTTGTGCGGATCGCAAAAGATCTCGTTGTAGTACTGTGGGCTGCTCGTCGTGTAGTCCGACCGCTTCTCCCAGGTTTCCCCGCGGTCGGTCGACCGGAAGAAACCACCCTTACCCTGGGCTGCCTCGACGATGGCGTACACCGTGTCCGGGGCCGATGGCGCCACGGCGAGCCCGATCCGCCCGAGATCGACGTTCTCGGGCAGCCCATTGGTCAGCTTGCGCCAGCTCTTCCCTCCATCGGTGGACTTGTAGATCGCAGACTCAGGGCCGCCATCGACGAGAGTCCACACGTGACGCTGCCGCTCGTACGCCGCAGCGTAGACGACATCGGGATTGCGCGGATCGAGCACGACGTCGGTCACGCCGGTTCGAGGGCTGATCGAGAGGACCGCCTTCCACGTATGACCGCCATCGGTGGTCTTGTACAGGCCGCGATCCCCGCCGTTACGCCAGAGGGGGCCCTGTGCGGCCACCCACACCACGCGGTCGTCCCGGGGATCGATGACGATCTTCGAGATGTGCTCGGACGTCTTCAGCCCCATATTCGTCCAGTGAAGGCCTCCATCGTCCGACCGGTAGATGCCGTCGCCGAACGACACGCTCCGCTGGCTGTTGTTCTCCCCGGTTCCCACCCACACGACCGATGGGTTTGCAGCGTCGACCGTCACACACCCGATCGAGTACGACCCCTCGTGGTCGAAGATCGGGGTGAACGTCGTGCCGCCGTTGACGGTCTTCCACACGCCGCCGGACGCGGAGGCGACGTACCAGGTCGACGGGTGTTCCGGATCGACGGCGATGTCGGTGATCCGGCCCGAGGTCAGCGCTGGTCCGATCGACCGGAGCTTCAGCCCGGCCAGTTTGGCCGCAATCCCGGCCTTGGACGTGCCGGCCGCAACGTGCTTCGCGTGCGGCGCAGCCGTCCGGGCCAGCCCCGGCCCGGCAGATCCAACGATCAGGGCAAACGAACAAACGGCAGACATCCAAACGCGCATGGCAACCTCCCGTGGACCGGTCAACGGACCTCGCTGCGATGGTAGCAGCTCTCGTGGGGGGAGCGCTCCCCCGGCTGTCTCACGGCAGCCGTCTCAGATTCCCTTTGAGCTGGACGCGCATGACGTGCCGGCCCACACGGCCGCGGACGCGTCTCGGCCCCGGTGCAAGGCGGATCGACCAGACGGCGTGTGACTGGGTCGCAACGAAGAGGAGGTCCGGCTGATCGGGATCCACCCGAACCGAGATGGCCCGGACGTCTCGAGGGCCGGACATGGCGAGCCAGTGCACGCCGCCGTCGAGACTTCGCCAGAGTCCGGGGCCGGTCCCCTCGCCAGCGGGTGAGGGGCACGCCACGTAGATTTCATCGGATGAACGTGGTGAGACGGCTAGGCCGGTACACGCCCCACCTGCCGGCACGGTCCTCGAATGCCAGGTGCTCCCGCCATCGTCGCTCTCAAAGAGCCCGTGCTCGCCGGCGAGCAGGTAGACGGGGCCTGCCTTCGACGCGTCAAGCTGCCACGCGCCACCAGCTCCCGCCCCGATCGCGGCGACCCGCTGCCACGTCGCGCCATCATCGGTGCTTCGCAGGAGACCGGCCGCCCCTCCCGCGGCCAGCACCACGCCTGGAAAGGCGGCGAGTGGCAAGACGGTCTCGACGGGGGCTCCCTCGCTACCGGTTGCAATCCACGAGCCCCGCGCCAGATCGAAGAACCCAACCCCCCGGTTTCCTGCAGCAAAGAGGCGGTTCGGGTCGGACGGATCCGGCTTGAGGCTGGAAAACACCACGCGTGGGACGGTTCCCACGCGCCCGGCCCAGGTGCTTCCCCCGTCGTCTGACGCGAAGAGCGCGTCGCCGTAGCCCGCCCCCTCATCGACGTACGTCGCTGCAAAGAGGCGCTCCCCGGCTGGGTCCCCTCCAATCGTATCGACCCGGTTCCACCCGTGCGGCTCCGAGAACGTCCAGCGGCCCGCACCTGCCGATCGATCCAAGGTCACGACGCCGCCCCAGGCGGTGCCAGCGAGATGGGAAACGGTCCCTACCTGAAGGTCGCTCACCCGTGCCCCTGTGATACCGGCATCCGCTGCCGCAAACGTCGCGCCAAAATCACCGGAGGCCACGAGCCCCGCGTGATCCCCACCTTCCGGCGGAGCGCCCAACGCCACGAAAAGGCCCGCCCGATCGGCGGGAGTTGGCACCGCCTGGTCCAGCAACCCGCCACGCATCCCGGTGGCGTGCCAGCTCCGGCCGCCGTCGGTCGAGAGCCAGAGGTGATGCGTCGTCGTGCACCAGGCGACGTTGGGGTCCGCCCGGTTGAAGGCGGCGGAGGTCACCCAGCCGCTGACACCGGTCGTCTGCCAGCTGACCCCCCGGTCGGTGCTGATCTTCAAGCCGTCGAAGCTGCCGGCCAGTACAACCGCAGCGTCCTCCGGATTGACGGCCAGGGCCAACGGGGAGGCAACGCCCGGGTTCCTCAGCTTGAACCATCGGCCACACGGCTCGTTCCTGCGGAAGAAACCTTGCGAGAAGGTCGCGACGTACAGGACGCCGTCGTGGGCGGCAGTCAGCGCCACGACCGGCCCATCGACCGGCGCGAGCTGCGTCACCGTTCCGTCCTGGCTGAGCCGCTCGACGGCAAACGGTTCGGTGTTCTCGGCAAAATCGACGGCCCCAGGCCGGAGCGGATCGATAATCAGGCCCGACGGATCTACACCACCGGCGCCACCTTTGAACGATCTCACCTGATGCCACGACGCGCCCGCGTCATCGCTGACGGTGACGGTGAAGTCCGGTGCCGTGCCGCTCCATCCTTCGGCGAGCACCCACACCGTTTGCGGCTGGTCGGGCACGGCGGCGATTGACACGATGCGCGTCACCGGCAGGCCGACCCGTGCAAAGTGGGCGCCGGCGTCCGTGCTCTTCCAGAGTGCTTCGTCCGATGCGGCGTAGACGTATTGGCCGTCAGCGCCCACCACGATCGCCTCCCGGATCGCCGCGCCCTGGGGACCAAGACACGACCATGACGCCGCGTGCCCCCCAGCGGGCAGGGACGCCATCACCACGACGGCGATGGCCAGAAGCGGGCAGCTACGAGTCATGATGCGCTCCTCCTGGAGGTCCTTCACGGAGAGACTCCGTGAGTGTTCCCAACGATAGCGCGATTTTTCTCAGGGCGCGCATGAGATGACGCGGTCGGGGGTATCATGGGGGCGTCACCTTCAGGAGGTCGAGCTCATGATAGCCACGAATCGAATCCGAACCTTGCTCGTGCTGGCCCTTCTGCTGCCGGGGCTCGCGCTGGCCGGTCATGAAAAGAATCCGCTCGAGCGCGGGCTTGCCGCCTACAAGGCCAAGGATTACGCCACGGCCCTGAGGATATGGCGGCCGCTGGCGGCCCAGGGAGATCCCGAAGCACAGTTTCGCATCGGGTATCTCTTCGCCATGGGCCAAGGCGTTCCGCGGGATCCCGAACTGGCCGTAACGTGGTACCGGAAGGCGGCTGAGCTCGGTCATGCCAAGGCGCAGTTCAACCTCGGTCTCGCCTATCTCAAAGGCAAGGGCGTCACGAAAGATCCCAAGATGGGGTTCCGGTGGATTCAACGTTCCGCTGTCCAGGGCTGGGCACCTGCGCAGTACGCCCTCGGTATCCTCTTGAGCCGGGGGAGCGGCACCGGGCGCAATCTCCCGCAAGCGGCCCACTGGCTGGAGAAGGCCGCCGATCAAGGCCATCCCGGCGCTCAGTACAGTTTAGCGCTGATGTATCTCCAAGGAGCTGGCGTCGATAAGGACGAGGGCAAGGCGATGGCTCTGCTTCGCCAGGCGGCCAAGAACGGGAGTTTGGAAGCGATCTACAAACTCGGCGTCCTCAACCCTGCACGTGGGCTCAAACCAGATTCTCCCCAGGCGATCGCCAGGATCCGTCAGGCTGCCGAATTCGGATATGCCCGGGCGCAATACGATCTCGGCTCCGCCTACGCGCGCGGATCTGGAGGCCTCCCGAAAGATCCGGCCAAGGCAGCGAGCTGGTTCGAGAAGGCCGCCAGACAGGGGCTGCCCGAGGCGCAGTACGATCTCGGATGGCTCTATGAAACCGGGACTGGGGTTCCGAAGGATGAGAAAAAAGCGGTCGAGTGGTACACGAAGGCCGCCGCCCACAACTTTGCTCGCGCCCTCTATCAACTTGGCAGGCACTACGCCTCCGGGCGTGGGGTCGAAAAGGACGCCAATCGCGCGTTCAAACTGGTCTTGCGAGCTGCCAAAGCGGGTTTCGTCGAGGCCCAATATGCCGTTGGCGTGTTGTATGACAACGGGACCGGCGTGCAACAGGACTATTCGAAGGCGATGGAGTGGTACAAGCGGGCCGCGGCCAACGGGAATGCAACGGCGATGTTCGCTGCGGGCAACCTGTACGCCAACGGATACGGCGTGTCCAAGGACCTCAAAGAAGCCAAGAAATGGTACTGCAAGGCGGCCCGGGCGGGGTTACGCCAGGGGAAAGAAATGCTGGGCAACCCGGCCGATCTCGACGCGGTCTGCCATGAGAACAGCCGCCGGACAGCTCCCGCTCACCACTAGGTTTTTGCCGGGCATCGGCGCTTGACATCGGCACAAGAATGGAGTATTCAGCCAATGATGGCTTGAATTGGCCTCGGGATGGGAGTTGATCGATGGAATCGTACATGACCGCCAAGGAAGCAGCCGACTATCTCAAACTGGCCGAAAGAACCCTCGTACGGCTCGCTCACGAGGGGAAGATCCCCGGGGTCAAGATCGGGGGACAGTGGCGCTTCCGGCGTGCCCTCCTCGACGAATACCTGGACACGCTCGCGGCGGCTTCGGTCGCGCCGGCCACGCCCCGGATGGGACAGGTCATCGACACGCCGATCGAGGAGATCTTCAGCGAGGACAACATCATTCCGGACCTGAAGGCTGACGATCGCAACGGCGTCATCCACGCCATGGTTGAGCACGTCACCGAGCGCGGTCTCGTCAACGATCCATCCTGGTTCGAAGCGGCGCTGCAAGCTCGCGAACGGCTCGTTCCAACGGCCGTACCGGAAGGGGTCGCCTTTCTCCACGCGCGCCGGCGTTCGCCGGACAAGTTTCCCGAGCAGTTCATCGCGCTCGGCCGTTCACCGGAAGGGGTCCTCTTCGGCTCCCCCGACATGGGCAAGACCCACCTCTTCTTCCTGCTCGCGCTCCGCAACGACGCCCTGCACCTGAGGTGGCTCTCCCGGCTTGCCTGGATCGTACGGAACTCAGGGCGGATGGCGGCGCTGATGGAGGCCAAGACGGCGGACGAGCTCTACGCGGCGATGATCGAAGCGTGCGAGCTGCTGCCCGGTTCGCTCAAGCCGACCCATCGCCCCGTTGGGCGCTGAGCGGCCGCCCGGCATCCGGAGGCTCCCGCCCCGGACCGGGCTACACTGGTGCGGATGAACGAAGCCGTCAGCGAATCCCGTGCCATCCCGACGCTCGAGGAGCTCGAACGGGAAGTCGAGATCACGGTCTACCAGTCGCACGGGCCGGGGGGGCAACACCGCAACCGGACCTACTCCGCCGTCCGTGTGCGTCACATCCCGACCGGCATTGTCGTCACCTGCGCCGATACCCGCTCACAACGGCGTAACAAGCGGCTCGCGCTTGAACGGCTCCGGCAACGGCTGATCCGCCGGGCCCGCCGGCGGCGTCCCCGCAAACCGACCCGCAAACCCCGCCGCGTCCGCGAGCGAGAGCTCGCCGCCAAGAAACGCCACGGCCGGATCAAGGCGCTGCGCAAGACCCCGCCCGGCGAGGATGCCTGACGATGCCGGCCGGCGAGAGGCCGCCCGGGACGCCATCCGGGGATGCGGCCGTCCCGCAGGAGAGGCCGTTGGCGGCATTTCTGCCCGGTTCCGGCTCGGATCCGGACACTGTGCTCGATGCGTTCCTCGAGTGGACCGCCGAGGCCGGGTT
>WGCW01000172.1 GCA_015493585.1 Acidobacteriota bacterium | reverse complement strand
GGACCGAGGTCTCTCCACGTAGGATGCTCAGGACCAGGGCAGACCTCCGCTTGGCCGTCCAACGTTTCACATCCTCTGGTAGGTCCGTCATGTTCCCTTCCCTCCGGCGGGGCCTGTGCCTTGGCCTGCGGACTTGTGGAAAGCTGGCCCCTAACCACCCTACCTCCACCTTCCCACAGCGTCAGCAGGCCCGACGACGACGAGCATCTCCTCGCCAGACCCCATGTCTTATTGGTGGCCCAGCCCCGGAGGGGAGCAGCATAGTAGGCTGCTTTCTACCCCGTGATGCAATTTCTGTGAGTTGAGAGGAGGCGGAACCGACGAAGAATCTGGACGGGGGCGAACACAATCGTGGGAAGCTGGGCGCTACCGGGACGGGCAAGCGTTGCGTCAAGGTGTTGAACCGGCCGCAAGCGGAGGACACTGATTCAATCATAGTCTGGGTCAGCTCAGCGTGGGATCTTGCCGGCTGGGTGATGCACGCGGAGCCGGCCGACCCACGCTCCATCCCGGGCCTCGAAGAGGTGGTCGACACCACGTTCAAAGAGCTCACCGATCAGATGACGTGCGGCAGGCGGCCCTTCGCTCCAATAGTCTGGAAGCCCGCGCTGTCGAGCGATCCGTCGCATTTCCAGCGGATTGATGAGGAGGTCTGTGATCCCCATCGAACGAAGCTGGTTCTGAAGGCATTCGAGAGACTGACAGCTCCGGGCGAGCTCGAGCAGGAGAGGCGTCCTGAAGGGATCCTCGACGACGACGTCACGATCGATGCCGTAGGACCGTGGCTCACCGACGAGCATGATCTTTGCGCGCGAGGGCAGGTGGGTGTCGATCCAGCGCGCGGCTGGCCAGTAGCTAGCCCAGTTGTCGAGGAAAGCCTCGCTCTTCCGAATGCCGGTTACGACGAGGAGCCGATCCATGTTGAACGGGTTCGTCAGGTACGTCAGATTCCAGGCGACGATGAACACGGCCAACGCGAGCAGCATCCGCCGGACGAGCGGAGCGCCGACACCTGACGTCATCGCCGCCAACGCCCACCCGGCGAGGGCAGCCGCAAGCAGGAGCTCGGGCGTTGCGAATCGTGCGAAGGTCACCAGCGATCCCCACGCGATCGTACCGGTTGCAAGCCCGATCCACACGAGCCGGGCCGGCCTCCACCGCTTCCACGAAAGAACGATCGCTGCGGGCAGAAGGATCAGGAATTGGACGCCGAGCGTCCCGCCGAGCTGGAGAGGGACGAAGGTTCTGACGATTGGCGCTGTCACGATGCGGCCGAGCCAACCGAATGCCGTGGACGGGAGCGCGCCGCACTGCGAGAGCTCGCTTCCGATGCTGACGGCCGCCGACGTATGGAACAGGCGCGTGAAATACGGATAGAGTGGATCACCGCTCCAGACAAGATTCCGGAGGAGCCACGGCCCGGCCGTCATGAGGAACCCGGCGAGGCTCCAGGCGGCGATGCCGGCCATCTGTGCCGGGCGTGATCTCCGGCGGAGACCGGCGAGGATCACGAAGAGAACGATCACGCCCGGAATGACGGCCGTCGCAAGCGCCAAGTACTTGGCAGCCGCTGCCGTTCCCAGCAGGATGCCTGTCAGAGATCCTGCACCAACCGGATGCTGACGCCACAGCTCTTCGGTTGCCAGCACGACAAAGGCACCACCGGCCCAGGCAGCAACGGCAAGATCGTTGCTGGCCATCCCAGACATGATCAGTACCGGTGGCGCCGCGAAGAAAAGAACCGCTGCCCACGCCGCAGCGCGTCCGCCCCCCAGGCGCCTCGCGAGCTCTGAAGCCGCCAGGGCGGCGACGAGCGCCATCCACCAGTGGATCATCTTGGCGCCCCACCCGCCGATCGTTGCGAACACGTAGGTGAAGAGCGCGCCCTCACTCGCCGGGTAGTACGAGTAGATATCGCGCGGGAACTCGATGAAACGGCCGTGACGGAGGTACTGCGCTGGGAATGCGAGGTGGTAGTTGAGCGAGTCGTACATCGCCGGCGGGGCGGCCAACGTTAGACCGGCGACGCCCACAAGGCAAAGGAAGAGGAGCCAGACACCGGGCGCCTTTTGGAACGGGGGAAGGCGGACGCCGTCGCGATGCCGGGCGATCACGGCGATTCCGGCCACGCTGGCCGCCACGATGATGACGATCAGGGGTGCGGGTCTGAGCCATCCGCAGAAGGCCAGGCCAACCGGAATCAGAGCCAGAACGGCAGCGCCCGCGCCGGCCACGACCACGAGCGGAAGCGGGCCGCTCTTCCGCCCGAGCAACCCCCTGACCAACGGATAGCCGGCCCCAAGAGCGGCCAGCGTCATCGCCCCCGCGGCGAGCCAGGGCAGGACAAGCTCTGCGAGCACGTCGAGCGGAACTGTCGAGCGGAAGCGCCAGAGGGCTCCAACCGCGATCGCTGCGCTGACGAGGGCGGCCAGCTTGAGCTCTCGAGCCCCCACCGGTCACCCCACCTTGGACGGCCGGCGCGGGGATGGCGAACGAAGGGCGTGGTGTTCACGCATCGAGGTCACGGCCTCAGTATACCTTTTGCTGGCTACGGTGCCGCGTGAGCGGGTATGCGATACCGGTTGTCGCAGCCGCCGGGAGCAGATGGGTCACAGTTGGCGATGCTTGCGTGTTTGAGTTTGAGCGGGCAAAGCGGCTACAATCGCGCCGGCGTCCCCGTGGATCCGGGCCGGTCCAGGCCAGGTGGGGGCAGGGAGGTTTCATGCAACATCAGCCTGAGCCGTGGCGTGTGAAGGTGGTCGAGCCGATCCATCTGCCGGACAGGGATACGAGGCTCAAACGCCTGGAAGAGGCCGGATACAACGTGTTCGCGATTCCGGCCGAGGATGTCTACATCGACCTGCTGACCGATTCGGGGACGGCGGCGATGTCTCAGAATCAGTGGGCGGGAATCATGTTGGGTGATGAGTCGTACGCGGGGGCGCGGAACTTCTACCACTTCCGCGACACGGTGCAGCAGATTACCGGGCTGCCGTTCATCATTCCAACCCACCAGGGTCGTGTCGCGGAGAACCTGCTCTTCTCGACGCTGGTCAAGCCAGGGATGAAGATCCCATCGAACAACCACTTCGACACGACGCGGGCCAATATCGAGGTCCACGGTGGAGAGGCCGTCGATCTGGTCATTCCGGAAGGCCGCCGCCCTGAATCCGATCACCCGTTCAAGGGCAACATTGATCTCGACCGGCTCGATGCATTCCTTGCAGAAAACGGCCGGGATCACGTGCCAATCGCGATGCTGACCATTACGAACAACTCAGGTGGAGGGCAGCCGGTCAGCTTGGCCAATATCCGCGGGATGTCGGAGATCTGTCACAGGCACGGGGTGCCGTTCTTCCTCGACGCCTGCCGTTTCGCAGAGAATGCGTGGTTCATCAAGCAGCGCGAGCCGGGACAGGCTCACCGGGCGATCCAGGACATCGCGGCGGACATGTTCAACGCGGCCGATGGGTGCACGATGAGCGCGAAGAAGGATGGGCTCGCCAACATCGGCGGGTTCATCGGGATGCGTGATCAGACGCTGTTCGAAAACCTCAAGAACATGCTGATCCTGATCGAGGGATTTCCAACCTACGGTGGCCTGGCTGGACGTGACCTGGAGGCGGTGGCCCGCGGGCTCGTCGAGGCCCTCGATGAACGGTACTTGGCGTTCCGTGTCGGTCAGGTCCAGGCGTTCTGGCAACGGCTTGACCGCGCAGGAATCCCCATGATCCGGCCGGCCGGTGGCCATGCGGTCTATATCGATGCAAAGAGCTTCCTCCCTCACATTCCGCCGGAGCAGTTCCCCGCCCAGTCATTGACGGTGGCGCTCTACCTGGAGGGCGGGGTCCGTGGCGTCGAGATCGGCGGAGTGATGTTCGGAAAAACTGATCCAGAAACCGGCGAACCGGTCTGGCCCGAGCTGGAGCTCGTGCGGCTGGCGATTCCCCGCCGGGTGTATACAAACACGCACCTCGAGTACGTAGCCGACGTTCTTGAGAAAATGTACAGAAACAGGGAATCGGTCACCGGATTGCGCATGGTGTACGGTGCCGAGGTGTTGCGTCACTTCACAGCTCGTTTCACGCCGGTAGCGTGAAGCGTGTTGACCAAAGGTGCCGGATGACGGTACCCTGAGCGCAGAGGGGGAGCGAACCAGCCTGTGGTTCTGACCGGCTACAACACCGATATCGAGTACGGCGGTGTGACCTACCACGTCCAGACCGAGGACAAGGGGCGTGAGAATCCCGTCATCGAGACGATGGTCTACGCCAAGGGAGAGATCCTCTTTTCGCGAAAAACCCCGTACGACGAACTGATCGCCGGTGGAGCTGACTTGAAGGCGGTCGCCAGTCTGATGGACCGGCAGCACCGGACACTGGTCGAGACGATCCGCCGCGGACGGCTGGAGCTTTTACTCCAGAAGAAACATCCGCTGGACGAGACTGACGAAACAGCAATTTCCCATGAACGGGAGCCGCTCCTCACCGAAAAGAGAGCTGAGGATACAAAAACCCTCGATGAGGTCATTCTCGAATATCTCCAAGCCCAGAAACAGCAGGCTCATCTCGTGCTCCGTTCCCAGGGATCGGACGAATTCGTGTACGGCCAGGTGACCGATATCCGGATCCTTGCCCTCAATTCCGTGGATCAGGCGCCGGTTCCGGACGTCGAGGTATCGGTCCTCTTCAAGTCGACCGAGCAGCCCAGGCGGCTGATCCTTGCCGAAGGGGTGACCAACGACCGGGGGATCTTTGAAGCTCACGCCTCCATTCCTCCCTTCAACGGTGGCACCTCCGCTGTTGTCGTCACCGGCCAGAGTCCCCTCGGCCAGTCGGAGATCAAGCACCTCGTTCACCGGTGATCCTGCCTCCTGGAGAACCCAGAACGATCAACTGACGTAGTACTGAAGGTGAGCGGCTGAGCCTTTTGCGGCCCGCCCGTGGATGTGGCAGGATCCATCAGGAACGCGCCTGTCAAAGGAGGAAAATTTCATGAGAAAAGTGATGACAACATTGCTCGTGGCGTTTGGGGCGCTGTGCCTCAGCGCGGCCGTCTGGGCCGGCCAAGAGGTCCATCCCCTGGTCGTCAGCCACCCGGCGTTGAGCGCGACGCAGATCGCCTTTGCCTACGGGGGTGAGATCTGGATCGTTGGACGGGACGGGGGAACGGCTCATAGGCTCGTGACGGGAACGGACCGTCTCGGCGGCCCGGTTTTTTCACCCGATGGCACAATGATCGCCTACACGGGGGATTATGACGGCAACCCCGACGTGTACGTCGTGCCGGCCTCGGGCGGCGAACCGCGCCGGCTGACCTACTTCCCCGGCGATGACGTGGCCCTTGGCTGGACGCCGGACGGCACCCGGGTCGTTTTCCGGTCGTCCCGGAAGAGCTTCGCCGACTCGGAGCAGATGTTCACGGTCCCGGTGACCGGCGGCTGGCCGACCGAGGTGCCGCTGGCCCGGGTTCAGGAGGCATCGTACTCGCCCGACGGAAGCCGGGTGGCCTACCAGCCGAACATGCAGTGGGAGCCCGCGTGGAAGGGATACCGCGGCGGTCAGACCGCCCGCATTTGGATCGCCAACCTGTCCGATTCCAGCATTGTCAGGATCCCCCAGGCGAACAACTCGAACGACAAGGATCCGATGTGGGTGGGCCATACGATCTACTTCCTCTCCGACAGAAAGGGTCCCGTGACGCTCTTCGCGTACGACATCGCAACGGGCCAGGTCAAGCAGCTGATCACAAACAGCGGGCTCGATATCCACTGGGCCTCGGCGGGACCGGGGGCGATCGTCTACGAGCAGTTCGGTGCGCTGCGCCTGTATGATCTCGCCACAGGGGCCGTTCACGATGTGCCGGTTCGCCTTGCCGCCGACATGCCGCAGCTGCGTCCCCACTTCCAGAAACTCGATCCACGGCGGGACATCGTGCATGCGGGAATTTCGCCGACGGGGAAGCGGGCGGTGTTTGAGGCGCACGGAGAGATCTTGACCGTCCCTGCCAAGAAGGGGGATATCCGCGATATCACCAGGACGGTTGGAGCGGCCGAGCGCGACCCGGCCTGGTCGCCCAATGGTGAGTGGATCGCTTATTTCTCAGATCAGCCGGGAGAGTACACGCTGTTCATCCGCAAGCAGAACGGCCTCGGCCCGATTCGCCGGATCAACCTTGGGAATCCTCCATCTTTCTTCTACCATCCTGTCTGGTCGCCGGACAGCACCAAGATCGCGTACAGCGACAAGCGGCTCCAGCTCTGGGTCGTCGATCTCGCCCATCCGAAGCCCGTCCTCGTCGATCACGACCGCTTCGACTCCCCGCTGCACGAATTCGATGTCCAGTGGTCACCGGACAGCCGCTGGCTGACCTACACCAAACAACTGCCGAGCCAGCTCCATGCAGTTTTCGTCTACGAGCTTGCGACGCACAAGGTCACGCAGATCACCGATGGAATGAGTGACGCGCTGTACCCGGTCTTTGACCGCAGCGGCAAGTACCTCTTCTTCACGGCCAGCACGGACGTCGGACTGGCCGCAGGATGGCTCGATATGAGCAGCATCCAAAGGCCCGTCACCCGCAGTGTGTACGCGGTGGTCTTGCGGAAGGATCTGCCGTCTCCCATCCCGCCCGAAAGCGACGATGAGAAGGTGACGAAGGCCGGTGGGGCCGCGGCAGGGGGAACGGCTGCTAAGGAGCCGCACGAAAAGGCAGTAGCGAAGGGCGCAAAGAAGCACGAGAAGAAACCGGTGGTGAACATCAACTTCGCCGGGCTCGATCAGCGGATCGTTGCCCTGCCGATTCCCGCGCGCAACTACGATGGCCTGTACGCCGGAAAGGCCGGCGTGCTCTTCCTGACATCGGAGCCGAAGGTGGCGCCGCTCGATGGGCCGGCGTTGCGCGAGGTCTACCGGTTCACGCTGAAGAAGCGGAAAGCAACACGGGTGCTCAAAGGTGTCTGGGATTTTGCGCTTTCCCATGACGGCACCTCGATGCTGTACGAACGGGCCGGATCGTGGTTCATCTCAGCGTCGAAGGCGGCGCCCAAGGGCTCTCAGGGCCGGCTCAATCTGCACGACTTCAAAGTCTGGGTCAATCCGCGGGCTGAATGGCGCCAGATGTACCACGAGGTGTGGCGGATTGAGCGCGATTTCTTCTATGACCCGCACTTCCACGGGCTCGATCTTGAGGCTGCGGAGAAGGCGTACGCCCCCTACCTTGACCGGATCACCAGCCGGCAGGATCTCAACGCCCTCTTCCGGGAGATGACCGGGAACATGACGGTGGGACACATGTTCATCCGTGGTGGCACGATGCCAAAGGTGACGCGGGTGCCCGTCGGATTGCTCGGCGCCGATTACTCGATCGATCACGGACGTTACCGTTTTGCCCGGATCCTCAACGGTGAGAACTGGAATCCGGGGCTCCACGCCCCGTTGACCCAGCCGGGTATCAATGTCAAGGTTGGGGAATACCTGCTGGCGGTCAACGGACGGCAGCTCCACGCGACGGACAACCTCTACAGCTTCTTTACCGGCACCGCCGGGAAGCAGACAGTGATCACCGTCGGGTCCGATCCGGGCGGTAAGGGCTCCCGGGATGTGACCGTCGTGCCGGTCCGCAGCGAACGGCGGCTGCGTCACCTCGCTTGGGTCGAGCACAACCGCCGTCTGGTCGACCGTCTCAGCGGCGGCCGTGTAGCGTACGTCTACCTGCCCGACACGGCCAACGGCGGCTACGCCAACTTCAACCGGTACTTCTTCGCGCAGGTTGGGAAAGAGGCCGCCATCCTCGACGAACGGTACAACCACGGTGGTGATCTTGCCGATTACATCATCGATTATCTCAAGCGTCAGCCGATGAGCCGGATCGCTTCCCGTCAGGGTGAGGACGTCACCGAGCCGGTGGAAGCAATCTACGGACCGAAGGTGATGATCATCAACCAGTTCGCCGGCTCCGGCGGTGACGCCATGCCGTGGTACTTCCGCAAGGCCCACATCGGCCCGTTGATCGGCGAGCGCACGTGGGGCGGCCTCGTCGGCATCGGCGGGTACCCGCAACTGATGGATGGCGGCCGGATCACGGCGCCCCGGTGGGCAATTTACGGATTACACGGTCACTGGGAGGTCGAAAACCACGGCGTCGCCCCGGATATCGAAGTCGAGCAAGATCCGAAGCTGGTCCGCGAAGGCCACGATCCGCAGCTCGAAAAGGCCGTTCAGGTTGTACTTGGGCTGCTGGCCAAACATCCGCTTCCAACGTTCGTGAGGCCGCCGTACCCGGTGTACTCGCATCCGCTGCCACACTGGGGAAAATGAGATGTTTTCCGCTGGTTCCGGCCGCTCCGGAAAGGCGGCCGGGACCGGTGGAGGTCATGCCCGCACGTGAGGTGATGTCACGCTGCCGGCGGCCCGTTCGACGATCAGGCCCTGGATGATCGAAAAAGCAACCGTGTACACGGTGAGGATCAGCGTCAGGCCCCAGCCAAAGTAGTAGATCAGCAACGGCAGGAGCGCCGGCTTGACGGAGCGGTTGTAGAGGAAGGCCGCCGCAAGCGCCGTGCGCATGCCGTGCTCCTTCAGCTCCCGGAGAAGCGGATACCACAGGTAGATCGGTCCGCTGCTCAGGATGCCGCCGGCGATCGCGATCAGCCAGCCACGTTTCCGGCTCGCATGGCCCAACCATCGCTTGACGAGCTGAGGCGAGAGGAAGAGATTGGAGAGAAAGAGGAGCCCGAAGACGAAGATCAGGACCGGCCAGATCCGGCCGAGCAGCGAGACAAAGAACGGGACCGCCCGCACGACGGCAGCAGGATGCACGAGCCAGAGGATCAGTGTAAGCCCGGACGTCGCAAGGAAGAAAATCAGCCCGGGTGCGGGCCGCCTCTGCCGCTGGTTCCGTTCCGTCATGGGGCAACCCTCGGCACAATCCCGGCAATGTGCATGGTCAGCACGGTAAGTGCGGCGACGGCGATGGCCAGGACGAAGGCCGTCAGGTTTCGCGTGACGGCGAAGCGTCGTCCGAGATACATCGCCTCGGCCGGGTACTGAATGACGCCAACCGTCACCCAGGCGAGGAGGAAGGCGATGACGGCTAGCAAACTGACGCCGCGTCGCAGCAGCTCGCCGCCGATGATGTAGCTGGTCAAAGGGTTGCCGGCGGCGATGCTTCCGATCGCAGCGCCGATTACCGGGTCGAAAACGGTTCCGGTGAAGAGCCGCGCGTACCACGCCTTGGGGATGTTCGCCACGGCCAGGCTAATCAGCATGAGCACGCTTGCGAGGATGGGAAGGGCCTGGAGGAGCGCCTTTCCGGTCTTTTTCAGCGCCATGCGCATCGTGCCGATCCTCCCCTCTTGCTCCCATTGCCAGTCCGCCGGGCATGGGGAGTATACCGTGGACCATTCGCTCAGATTCTCATCGCTCCAGTTTTTACCGGATCCTCACGCCTTCTTCATGTCCGCTTTACATGACACGGCGATGCTGACCGCGTCCCGGGGAATGGCCCCTGGGATTGAGTGTACCGGAAGGAGGAGGCATGAAGCGGCTATGGATCATCACGATCGCTGTGATTGGGTTGGCGGTTCCCGGGTTTGCTCAGGAGCAGGCGCCGGTCGATCCGTTGCTCAAGCTCCTGGTCAAGAAGGGAGTCATCACGTCACAGGAGGCGCACGAGATTCAGCGTGAGTACACGAATATGAAGCGCCAGACTGCAAAGCAGCAGCTCGAGAAAGCATCTGCGGTTGCACAGCAAGAGGCGCAGAAAGTCGTCGCCCAGACGGCACCGTCCACCCCGGCGCTGCCACCGTTCCTCGACGGGTTCAAGGTTGGCGTCGAAGCGTACATCTCGTACCAGGACGGGACGCGGTACGAGGGGACACCCGGTCACACGTCCGACTTCAGCCGCTTCACCCTCAAGCGTGGCTATCTCAACATCACGAAGAAGATCTCGCCTCACCTGGAAGCGCGGCTGACGCCCGACGTCCATCAGGATTCGACGGGCGACTGGAAGACCCGCTTCAAGTACGTCTACGGGAAATTCACGTGGCATGGGAGGGGCGTGCTCGGGAAGCCGTACGTCGAGTTTGGGCTTGCACACATGCCGTGGCTCGACTTCGAGGAGCACATCAACCGGTTCCGGATGCAGGATCCGATGTTCATGGAACGCAGCGGCCTCTTCAACTCGGCCGACGTGGGCATCATGTTCGGCGCTAACCTGGGCGGTGAGCTGCCCGAGTCGTACCGGAAGAACGTCAATAGCCACTATGCTGGCCGCTACGGATCTTTTCAGGCCGGCATCTACAACGGCGGCGGCTACCACGCCCAGGAGCACAATACGAACAAGGTCGTCGAGGCCCGGCTGAGCCTGCGCCCACTTCCAACCGCCGCTCCTGGCCTGCAACTGTCGTTCTTCGGTCTTACCGGCAAAGGCAATACGTCAGCGGAACCGGACTGGGACGTTTTTACGACCATGCTGAGCTGGGAGAGCCCGAGGCTGGTGTTGACCGGCCAATACGTCACCGGTACCGGGAATCAGTCCGGTTCGGCGATCGATGCAACCGGACGGGCGCTGGACCGGGACGGCTACTCGGCATTTACCGAGGTTCGTCTTGGCGCCAAACGCGACATCAGTTTGATCGGCCGCTACGATCATTTCGATCCGGATACGAACAGCGCTACGAGCGACCAGCAGGACCGTTGGATTGCAGGTGTTGCCTGGCAGTTCTTCAAAGGCAATTACTGGCTGCTCGATTACCAGAAGGTCCAGCATGACAACCCAGCGATCCCCGACGAGAACCGGGTTCAGCTGACCCTGCAGGTCAAGTACTAACGCACCATGAACTTCATGCTGGCTTTACATCGTACGTTCAGCATGACCAACGTTGGAGGATGAGATGAAAAAGATGATGCCCTTCGTGATTGTAGCTCTGGTTCTCGCCACGACGGCCTGGGCCGGTACAACGTCCATCAGCGGCGCGGGAGCGACCTTCCCCTACCCCGTCTACGCCACATGGGCCCATGCCTACGCCGCACAAACCGGGGTACAGCTCAACTATCAGTCGATCGGTTCCGGTGGCGGGATCGCTCAGATCAAGGCTGGCACCGTCGATTTCGGGGCGTCGGATGCGCCCCTGACCAAGGACAAGCTCGATGCGTCTGGCCTCGTACAGTGGCCTCAGATCATGGGTGGCGTCGTCCCGGTCGTCAACATTCCGGGCATTGCAGCCAACCAGCTCAGGTTGACACCAACCGTGCTGGCCAGGATCTTTCTCGGAAAGGTGACCAGGTGGAACGATCCGGAGATCGCCGCGGTCAACCCCGGTCTGAAATTGCCAAAGCGTTCGATTACGGTTGTCCACCGTGCCGATGGATCGGGCACGACCTGGATCTTCACCAACTACTTGGACAAGGTTTCCCCCGAGTGGCATCACGCGGTTGGAACGGCGAAGGCGGTCGCGTGGCCCGCTGGCATTGGCGGGAAGGGAAATGAGGGCGTTTCGGCCTATGTGCAGCGGATCCGGGGGGCGATTGGCTATGTGGAGTTCGCCTATGCTTTGCAAAACCGCATGACGACCGTTCAGCTGCAGAATCGCTCCGGAAACTGGGTGACGGCAACGATCGGCAGCTTCCAGGCTGCTGCCGCAAACGCCGACTGGGCGCACGCACCTGGCTTCTACCTGGTTTTGACCGACCAGCCGGGCCAGAAGAGCTGGCCAATCACCGGCGCCTCGTTCATCCTGGTACACACAGCACAGAGGGATCCGGCCAAGGCGCGTGCCGTGCTCGAGTTCTTCAACTGGGCGTTTGCCAACGGCGACGCGATGGCTGAGAAACTCGATTACGTGCCCATCCCTGACAGCGTCGTGCGTTTGATCCATCAGATGTGGGCCCAAAAGATCAAGGCCGGCGGACATGCCGTTTGGACGAAGTAAGCGGGCCTCGATGGGTCTTCCGTTGTCGAAGACCGGCGTGAGGCGTGGGGACGCGCTGTTTCACGGGGCCGCGGTTGCTGCCGCGGCCCTGGTTCCCGTGCTCATGGCTGGACTGTTCGTCGAGCTGGCGTACGGCTCGCGGCTTTCGCTCGAAAAGTTTGGTTTCGGGTTTCTCGTCTCCGCCGCGTGGAACCCTGTCACCGGGAATTACGGCGCGGCGAGCAGCATCTACGGCAGCCTCGTGTCGACCGCCATGGCCCTCATCATCGCCATTCCGCTCAGCCTGTTCATCGCGCTCTTCCTCGTCGAGCTCGCTCCTCCCCGGCTGGCACGGCCGGTCAGCGGCGCGATCGAGCTTCTGGCCGCCATTCCGAGCATCATCTACGGGATGTGGGGGCTCTTCGTCCTGGCGCCGTTCTTGGCGGATCACGTTGAGCCGGCGCTCCAGGCGGCGTTCGGCCACATCCCGGTGATCCGGGCGCTGTTTGCCGGACCACCGATGGGGATCGGCATGCTCCCGGCGGGTCTGATCCTGGCCCTGATGGTGCTCCCGTTCACGACCGCTTTGATGCGCGACGTGCTCCAGCTCGTGCCCCCGGTGCTCAAGGAGGCGGCAGCCGGGATGGGATCGACCACGTGGGAAGTTTTTCGCAAAGTGATGATCCCGTACGGCCGGCGCGGCCTGATTGGCGCCGGATTTCTGGGCCTCTCACGCGCCATCGGCGAAACGATGGCGGTCACGTTTGTCATCGGCAACAGCCACAGCATTTCGGCCTCGCTCCTCGCCTCCGGCAACACCATTGCCTCGACGCTCGCCAACGAGTTCACCGAGGCGTCCGATCCACTCTACCTCAGTGCGTTGATCGAGCTGGGGCTCGTGCTGCTCGTGATGACGTTCCTCTTTCAGGTGGCGGGTCATCTGTGGCTCTCCCGGCTGGGACGAAAGACCGGGGGTGGGCAGTGAAGTGCACCAGCCGAACCCGCAGGAAGCTGATCGACCGTACGATGAAAGCCGCTGCGGGCGTGGCGGTGCTGATCGGCATCGGTGTTCTCGCGTGGGTGCTTTCCGTGGTGTTCGTTCGCGGCGCCTCGGCGCTGAGTTGGAGCTTCTTCACGAAGCTCCCGGCTCCGCCCGGGGCCCCCGGAGGCGGGCTGGGCAATGCCATGCTCGGCACACTGCTGATCAGCGCGGGAGCAACCCTGCTCGGCGTGCCGGCGGGCATCATGGCCGGCGTCTACCTGGCCGAGTACGGGGCCGGCACGCGATTTGGTGGTTTCGTCAACTTCATGGTTAACGTGATGATGGGGATTCCATCGATCATCGCCGGTCTGTTCATCTACGCGCTTTTGGTGGTTTCAGTCGGACATTTCTCGGGGTATGCGGGCGCCATGGCACTGGCGTTCCTGATGATGCCGGTCGTCGCCCGAACGACGGCGGACATGATGGCGCTGGTTCCCGACCAGCTGCGCGAGTCCGCGTTGGCTCTCGGCGCGCCTCGTTGGCGGGTCATCGTCCAGATCGTGTTCCGGGCGGCACGAGCGGGCTTGCTGACCGGGGTCTTGCTGGCCGTCGCACGGGTCAGCGGTGAGACGGCGCCGCTGCTCTTTACGGCCCTCAATAGCCCCTACTGGCCACGGAGCCTTGCCGGTCCAACGGCCAACCTGACCGTCACCATCTTCAACGACGCGATGTCCCCGTACGCGAACTGGCAGCGGGCGGCGTGGGGCGCTTCGCTCGTCATCACCCTGGGGGTGTTGACGATCAGTCTGTTAACCCGTTTCATCCTGAGGAGAAGAGCATGAGCACGATCCGCGCATCTGTCCACGGTGCACCTGCATCCGCCGGCCCGATGCCGAAAGCCGCACACACCGGCGCCATCTCGGTGCGTCACCTCAACTTCTACTACGGCAGCCATCAGGTTCTTTTCGACAACACGCTGGAGATCCCCGGGCGCAGCGTCACGGCGATCATCGGGCCATCGGGGTGCGGAAAATCGACGCACATCCGGGTGTACAACCGGATCTACGAGATGTACCGGGGGCAGCGGTGTACGGGTGAGATTTTCCTCGACGGCGAGAACATCCTTGGCTCTTCGGTCGATCTGATCGAGCTGAGGAGGCGCATCGGCATGATTTTCCAGGCTCCGGCTCCCTTTCCGATGTCGGTCTTCGACAACGTGGCCTATGGATTGCGCCTCCACTATCAGCTCCCGAGATCCGAGCTCGTCGACCGGGTCGAAGATGCGCTGAAAGGCGCAGCGCTCTGGGATGAGGTCGAGGCCAAGCTCCATCATCCGGGAACGGCCCTCTCGGGCGGCCAGCAGCAGCGGCTGTGTATCGCCCGGGCGCTCGCCGTGGAGCCCGAAGTTCTGTTGATGGATGAACCGACCTCGGCGGTCGATCCAGTTGGCACCGCGAAGATCGAGGAGCTCGTGCAACGGCTGAAGGAGCGCCTGACCGTCGTGATCGTCACGCACAACATGCAGCAAGCGGCCCGCATCTCCGACCGGACGGCGTTCTTCTTCGAGGGACGGATCGTTGAAACCGGAGAAACGACCGCCCTGTTCACGAACCCCTCGAAGAAACAGACGGAAGCCTACATCACCGGGAGGTTTGGCTGATGCAGGCGCTCCCGTACAATGAGGGCACCAACGGTCGCATGATCGTGACAAGGCCCGGAGCGCCGGCTCACCCGGCAATGGAGAGAGAGCTGATGCACAGAGAATTCGAAAGGGAGCTCGAGATCATTAAGGAAGCCGTGTTGACGATGGCCGGGCTGGTGGAAAAGAGCCTCGACGATGCCAACCGTGCGATGACGAGCCGCGATTCAGGGCTCGCACGTTCAGTCATCGAGGCCGATGAGACGATCGACCGGTACGAGGTGGAGATCGACCAGCTCGCCAGCGCGTTCATCGTGCGGCACCAGCCGGCTGCGGGCGATCTTCGTTTCATCCTCGTTGCCATCAAGATGGGACCGGAGCTGGAACGGATCGGGGACCACGCGGTCAACATCGCGAGACGCGTGCTCGATCTCAACGAGCAGCCGCTGCTCAAGCCGCTGATCGACCTGCCGCGGATGATCAACCTTGCGCGGGCGATGGTCTCGGACGCCGTCGCCGCGTTTGTTGCCCGGGATTCCCGGGCGGCACGGGAGGTCATCGGCAGGGATGACGAGGTCGATCAGCTCTACCTCCAGCTCTTCCGGGAGCTCGTCTCGTTCATGATCGAAGACCCGCATACGATCACCCGGGCCATTGATCTTCTCTTCGTGGCGCGCTTTGCCGAGCGGATCGCCGACCAGGCGACGAATATCAGCGAAGAAGTCGTCTACCTGGTTGAAGGCGTTCCGATCCGGCACCAGCCGTTCGAGGGCGATCAATCGGGCGGGGAGGGGCCGGAATGACGACGGCGGTGAGCTGCTGCGGCATCTCCCGGGGAACCGGCGGCGGCGTGCGCCGGGAGAGCCTCGATGGCCGGTGAACGCCTGCTGCTGATCGAAGACGACCTCGACCTGGCTGCGGCCCTCCGGCGTGCGTTGCAGCGTGAGGGCTACGCTTTCAGCCATGCCGCGATGGGCCGGGAAGGTCTGGCGCAGATCGCCGATGCTCCCCCCGATCTGATCATCCTCGATCTCAACCTCCCCGACATGGATGGGATCTCCGTCTGCCGGCAGCTGCGGGCCATGGAGCCGGTCCGGGACATACCGGTCATCATGCTGACGGCGCGGGCCGAGGAGCGGGACCGTGTGAAGGGGCTCGACGCCGGTGCCGATGATTACGTGGTGAAGCCCTTTTCCCTGCGCGAGCTCACGAGCCGCATCAACGCGCAGCTCCGGCGCAGGAGGCTCGACCGGGGCGTACCGGGCAACCGGTACCAGGATGGCCGCATTGAGGTCCGGCGGGAGGAGATGGACGTACGTGTCGACGGAAAGCCCGTCCGTCTGACGTCCCGGGAGCTCGAGCTCCTCTGGTTTCTCATCGTCAACCGCCCCAGGGTCATGAGCCGCGAGGTCATCCTGGAGCGCGTGTGGGGCTTGTCCACGGATATCGAGACCAGGACGGTCGACGTGCACATCCGGGCTTTGAGAAAGAAGCTTGGCACCGGTTGCATTGAAACGGTGATCGGCGCCGGGTACCGCTTCCGGGGGTATCCATGAGCCTCGCCCAGCTTGCCGTTTCCGTGACGGTTGCCTCCCTGCCATTGCTCGCCGCAGCGCTGCTGCTGCCGCACGGGCACGTCGCGATCATGCTCGCGTGGTTGTTTGGTGTCATGTTTCTCTCCTGGGTCGTCTGGAACATTGCCGTGCGGCCGCTCGGCTGGCTGATGGAAGAGCTCGGGGTGAGCGCTCCGCTGGGCGCCGAACAGAGGCTTCGTGAGCTTCGGGCCCACGCCGGACGCTGTGATGCCGAACGGTCGGAGTTGGACAACCTCCTCCAGGACGTGTCGGCCGTTCTCGAAGCTGGTCTTATTGTCGTCGACGAAACCTACCGCCTGCGGATGATCAATGCGGCGGCGCTGCGCTTTCTCGGACGTGAGAGCGTGGCGAGGGGTACGTTGCTCGTGGAGTTCCTCCGGGATCCGGAAATCCTTGCGCTCGTGCGGGCGGCGGTTGAGGAGGGGGAAGAGGGACGCATGACGTTCGAGCATCGCCGGGGGCTCTGGGAGATCCGGGCGGTGCCGGTCCGCCGCGGAGGTGCGGTTCTGCTCATCTCTGATGTGACCCTCATCCGGCGTTCGGCGGATCTGCGCCGCCGGTTCGTGCAGGATCTTTCCCACGAGCTGCGGTCACCGCTCGCGGTGCTCCGGACGGCGGTCGAATCACTGGAGGGTGAGGCCGATCCTGAATCCGCAGCCATGCTCGTCCGGCAGGTCGAACGAATCACCCGGCTGGCCGAGGAGCTGCGGGAGCTGGCGACGATCGAGTCGGGCGAGCTTGAGCTTATTCCGGAGGAAATCGATCTTGGCAGCCTGGTCAGCGAGGTTGTCAGAGACCTTGAACCGGTGGCCGCCCGGGCCGACGTTGCGCTTCGCACAGAGGTGCCGGAGGCGCTGACGGTCACGACCGATCGCCGAGCGCTCGCCAGGATCCTCTCCAACCTCGTCGACAACGGGATCAAGTACAACCGCCAGGGGGGCTGGGTCGAGGTGCGGGCGGCCGCCCGGCCGGATGGCATCAGGTTCGAGGTCGCGGACAGCGGCCAGGGGGTGCCCGCGCCTGACGTTCAGGCGATCTTTCAGCGGTTTTACCGGGTCGAGCGCGGCCGGACGCCGGGGCGTGGCGGCCTGGGGCTCGGACTGGCGATCGTCAAGCACCTGGTGCAGCGGCTCGGTGGCGAGCTCCAGATGGATTCACGCGAGGGGGTCGGTACGACCGTTTCGGTTGATCTTCCCCGCACCGGTGCAGTCGAGGATGCGGCTCCATCGCCGTCGAAGCCCTGAAATCTCCCGGCAGTCCTGGGCACATCCGGGCTACAATCGTCGTGATACAGAAACGGGGAGGTTTCCGTGAGCGACGAGAGCGGGTATCGCAGGTGGTTTGAGACGACCTTTGCGGCGTTTGCACCCGGGCAGCGGCGGGAGCACTTTGAAACCAGCTCCGGGATCGAGGTCGAACCGGTCTACGGGCCGTGGAGCACGGCGGACGACCTCGTAGAACGGCTTGGTTTCCCCGGTGAGTTCCCGTACGTGCGGGGCGTCTATCCCACGATGTACCGCGGGCGGTTCTGGACGATGCGCCAGTACGCGGGGTTTGCGACGGCGGCGGAATCGAACCGCCGGTACCGTTACCTGCTCGATCAGGGGCAGACCGGGCTTTCCGTCGCGTTCGATCTGCCGACGCAGATCGGGTACGACTCCGACGACGAGCTGGCGATGGGAGAGGTGGGGCGCGTCGGGGTCGCAATCGACTCGCTGGCCGACATGGAGACGCTGTTCGACCAGATCCCGCTCGACCGCGTGTCGACATCGATGACGATCAACGCGACGGCGGCGATCCTACTGGCGATGTACCTGGCCGTCGCACGCAAGCAAGGGGTTCCCTGGGAGAAGGTCACCGGAACGATTCAGAACGACATCTTGAAGGAGTACATCGCCCGGGGGACGTACCGGTTTCCGCCGGGACCGAGTCTCAGGCTGATCACCGACATTTTCGCCTTTTGCCACGCCGAGGTGCCGCGTTTCAACACAATCTCGATCTCCGGGTACCACATCCGTGAGGCGGGGGCCACGGCCGTGCAGGAAGTGGCGTTCACCCTGGCCGACGGGATCGAGTATGTCAAGGCGGCGCTTGACGCTGGGCTCGACGTCGATGACTTTGCGCCGCGGCTGAGCTTCTTTTTCAACGCCCACAACAACCTGTTCGAGGAGGTCGCCAAGTACCGCGCGGCACGCCGGCTGTGGGCGGGAATCATGCGCGACCGGTTCGGGGCGAAGAAGCCGAAGTCGTGGATGCTGCGGTTCCACACACAGACAGCCGGCTCCACCCTGACGGCTCAGCAGCCGGAGAACAACGTCGTGCGGGTCGCGCTTCAGGCGCTCGCGGCGGTCCTCGGCGGGACCCAGTCGCTACACACCAACGCGCGGGACGAGGCGCTGGCGCTTCCCAGTGAAGATTCGGTGCGCATTGCGCTGCGAACCCAGCAGATCATTGCGTACGAATCCGGGGTGACCGAGGTGGTGGACCCGCTCGGGGGGAGCTGGTTCGTCGAGAGCCTCACCGGCCGCATCGAGTCGGAGGCTCAAGCGTTGATCGCACGGATCGACGAGCAGGGTGGTGCCCTCGCGGCGATCGAGCGAGGCTTTCAGCAGCGGTTGATCGCTGACGCGGCGTATCAAACACAGCGTGCGGTCGAGCGTGGCGATCAGGTCGTCGTTGGCGTCAACCGGTTCACCGTCGAACGGGAAGAGCCGATTCCGACGATGCGGGTCGACCAGGCGGGCGAGCGGAACCAGATCGAGCGTTTGCAGCAGGTGCGGTCGGATCGTGATGGCGCTGCGGTCGAGCGGTGTCTCGCCACGCTTCGGGAGGCGGCCCGGAACGGGAGCAACCTGATGCCGCCGATCATCGACGCGGTCGAGGCGTACGCCACGATTGGTGAGATTGCCGGTGCGCTCGCTGAGGTCTTCGGCGAGTACCGCGGACCGGCGCTCGTGTGAGGCGCGATCCTTCATCTGTGGCGATACGGCTGGTGAATCCGGACTGCCGTGTCAACCCTGGGGCCCAACCGTCGTCTCACAGGTGTGATGCGAGCGATTGCGATGGAGACGGGTGACGTGGAGCGTCGCGAGGAAGACTGGGCACTGTGCCTGAGGGTCCAGGAAGGAGACCGGGATGCGTTCGGAGAGCTGGTCACGAGGCATCAGCAACTCGTCTGGATGGTCTGCCGCCAGTACGTGGGTCCGGACGATGCCGACGAGGCAACCCAGGAGACCTTCCTCAAGGCGTGGACCAAGAGCGGGACGTACGACGGGCGCGCCAAGCTCTCTACGTGGCTGGTCCGGATCGGGATCAACACCTGCGTGGACATGCTCCGCAAGCGTGGACGCCAGGGGTTTCAGGTGGATGACGGGGATGAGGACGCGGGGTCCGTCATCGGGTCGTTGCCCGATCGTGGCTCCGATCCCGAGAGGCGAGCGATCCAGCGGCAGGCGGTGGCGAGGCTCGGCGAGGCCGAGGCCGCGCTGCCGAAACAGCAGCGGGAGATCTTTCGCTTGCGGTTTTACGCCGAGATGGCGCTCGACGAGATTGCCGGGGCGCTTGGCGTCGAGGTTGGCACGGTGAAGAAGCAGCTCCATCGAGCCGTTCACCGTGTCCGTGACGTGCTGGAGGCCGTGAGATGAACGAACGACATCTGACCGACGAAGAAATGACGATGGCCGTCGCTGGCCTCGATCCCGGCGAGGGGGCGCGACGTCACTTGGAGCGCTGCCTCACCTGCCGGCGGCGGATCGAGGCCGTGCAATCTGCCATCGCCGGCCGGCGCTCGGCGATGCTCGATGCCGCACCCGACTGGCAAGCGCAACGGGAGGAGATCTTGGCCCGGCTGGATGGACCGGCGGCACCGGTCGTCCGGTTGCACCGGCGTGGTTGGGCACGGGCGGTGCTCGCCGCGGCGGCCGTTCTGGTCGCAGCGATCGGACTGTTGGTGCACGGCGAGCGGCGCTCCGCGGTCACGCCAGCCACGG
>WGCW01000171.1 GCA_015493585.1 Acidobacteriota bacterium | reverse complement strand
GGGAGGAGGGTCGGTACGTAAGGAGGAAGAATCCGATCAAGCAGCTTGGTGGGATTCACCTCTCGCTGAAGGAGCAGAGGAGCACCGCTGTCGTCTTCTGAGCGGGACTGAGCACAAAAACTGACGGATCGAGGGAGCAGCGTAGGGAAGGTGCGCCTGGCGGAGGCCGCTGAGAGCGATTGGCTCTTGGTGATGGTGGCGGAACGGTGAGAGCGGCGGGGAAAAGGGCTCAAGGGGGCGAGGGGCAGCGGGGTTTTATGGTGAGCGAAGAGATGAACAGTGTCCCCAATAAGTTTGGTACTTACTCTGGCATGATTGCGTGGCTTTGTTGTGCATGCCTCCAACGGCTGTGATCATCCGTTCGTCGCCGGCTCCCGAGGTGTTAGGAGCTTTGAGCTCGTTCCATGCCTTCGAGCAATGCCACCGCTTTCGAGGTGTAAAACCGGTAGACGACGGTTCCCGACTGATCGGGGTGAAAGACGGACGGATCGATCTCGATTGCCAGGCAACTCGGCTGATCCAGGTGCGCCCGGAGCGTTGCAAACCGCGGATCGTCCAGCTGAACATTGAGAATCCTGTGCGAGTAGGCGAATCCAATCAGCCGTCTCCTGGTCAAGACGATGGATCCACGCCCACGCGTGCTCTTGTGACTGAACCGTTTCCCGGGCGCCTTGTAATGTCTGTAGCCAACCGTCACCCGGATCCCTTCGTCCATCACCTCGATACCCTCGTCTTCCAGCATGGCTCTCGAGACTGGAGGAACCTTACCGATACCGAAGAACCGGTATCCCAGCGTCTTCCTCACCCGCCGATCTCTTTCCCCGATCTGTCAAAGCGAACCATTGAGGTCACAGCGCCATCTTTCGCCCGCTTGTAGCGGACTTCCACGGTTCCGTCGGCACGCGGTACCCGGTACAGGCTGCGAATCGCCCGCCCCGCTCCGTCGAGCTCGTGGACGGCTACGAGCGTCTTATCCCGCCACACTTCGACACGCACCGGTTTCCCGTTGTGCGATATGAGTCGTTGCTCCACGTGGTCTGTTGCCTTGGGGCTGGCCTTCACTGGTGTGGCACCCGCCGGGCCGAACGGAGCGGCATCCGTCACTTGCCATCCCGGCGCAACGGTCTTCTCGGTCTTCTCGAGCACGGGCTCGAGGAGGGCGGCACACTTGATTGTTTTTCCATCCCGCACAACCTTCATGTCGAACCGGTCGCCCCACCTGAGACGGGCCAGTGCCAACCGCAAACGATGAATGTCCGATGGGACGCCGCCGTTGAGATCAACGACCTGATCGCCCTTGTGCAGCCCGGCCGCAGCGCTCGCAGTCTCAGGCCATACGCGCTTGACGGTGATCTTCCCATCAGCTGCCGTTAGCTTGAGCCCGATCCTCGGCACGGCCTCGACGCCACCCCGGTCGGGAAACACGCCGACAACGTCAGCCAGCGACCGTACGAAGAGCGCTGGAGGGCCACCCTGAGCTCCCCCATGTCCCATCCCCGGCATTGGATGTCCGTGCGGTTCCTCGCCGGCAGGCTCGGGGGCCGGTGCAGTCACCGGGCAGAACGTGGTCACCCGGATATCCGCCAAACCACGAGTGGCCAGTTCTTCGTGGATCCTTCTCGCGATGCCAAGGCCGTACGCCACGTGCCCTGATCCAACGATCACGACCATCGCACCGTTCGGAGGCAGGTTCGCCAGAATCGAGCGTGCCATGGCGACATCCCAGACGCACTGCGCCTGGTACATCCGGTCGAACCAGGAGGGGGGCAACATCGCGATTGTGTCGCCAAAATACCGGCTGATCAGGTATCTGTGCTGGGGCGAACCGCTCGTATCGATCGGGCCAATCTCAGCGTGCTGCTCCTTGGAGAGCCCCTTGAGCCCCTTCATGCTGACGGTGTGTGGGATGGCCCGCGGTATGTTGAGACCGACCACGCGCATGTGGTGAGCACGCGCCATTCCCATGACCGGAGCGTAGTAGACCCAGTTGTAGCCTCCCCGGTCATACCAATGGGAAGCCAGCAAGAAATCATCGCCTTTGAGCGCTCCTGAGATCCACTTCTCAAGAATGGGGCCATCACCCCGCTGGAAGAACTCCATCCCCAGCACGAGGTGCGGTATCCGGGTAGCGAGCGCATCGACGAGTTTCGCCTGAAGCTGCTTTTGATCGATGTTGGTATGCTCCTCACCGAGGAGGATTACCCGGCCTTGCGCCAGCTCGGCCACCGCATCATCTTGCGTGACCACTTTTCCATGAAGGCAATCGTAGAGCTGGCCCGCGCGGGCCGATCCAAACTGGTACGCCCGGTGTGCATTACCAAGCGGAAGTTGATCGACATCGGCTGCAAACCCAGCCGCCGTCACGAACAGGATGCCAACGACCACGAAACCCGTCTTCAAGCTCATCGGACACCTCCAGCCGTAACGATACCAGGACGGCATGGATTTCATAACCCAGATCGCCGCCGGGAATCGCTCACCTGAGGTTCCAACAAAAGCTCCAGTTGTGTGCTGCCTTCACCTGCCGATCTGCAGGCGCCTTCGGCACGCGCCAGGCCCGTGTACAATTCAGCGTTGGACGGCGACCACCGTCACGGAGGGCCAATGAGTGAGAGCGAACCAGCGGTGACTGAGATGCAGGAAGCCATCGATCGTGAAGACTGGGAACGCCTGGAGGAGCTTTGGCTTGAAGCTCTCGACCAACCCACCATTCCCGTCGATGCTCTCCTCGAAATCCGGAAATCGTTGTGGAAAGCCGGGCGAAAAAACCTCGCGAGGACGCTGCTGGAGCTGCTTGCCGAGACACTCGAATCCAAAAGCAACGCCGAGGGTGCCCTCGGCGCGCTCAGAGAGCTGGTGCGCCTGACCGACAAACGAAATGCCGAGCTCAATAAACGGCTCGAAGATGCCCTTCGGCAGAGCCGGGCCGGTTCCCCTTCGCTTGACGCCGTCCTCGCCAAGCACCCCATTCACTCCGCACGAAGGCCCCTCGAAACGTTGGAGATTGTCGAACAGTGGCTCAACTACGACGTGGGAACCGTCGTTGAGGTCAGAGGGCAAGGCGTCGGAAAGATCACCGATGCCAACCTCAAGCTCGATACGTTCAAGGTTGACATCGGATCCCCGCGGCCCATATCTGTGCCGTTTGGTGCCGCGAACAAGTACCTTCGTCCGCTCCGGGAGGGCAGCTTCCTTTACCAGAAGGTCATGGACCGCCCCGGTCTCGTCGAATTCGTTGCTGCCCGCCCTGGCGAGGCCCTCGTCGAGCTTCTCGAAGACCTGGAAGGTCCTGCGGATGTTTCTACGATCAAGGCCGCTCTTGAAGGGGTCCTCCCCACGACCAAGTGGACATCCTGGTGGGCCAAGGCACGCAAACATCCCCGAATCCTCTCCTCGGGATCGGGATCCCGGTTGAGGTACCGCGTCAGTGAGTCCGCCGAGCAGGCCGCTGACACCCTCCTCGAAGAGCTCCGCGCAGCGAAACCGCGGCGCCGTCTTGCGCTCGTCAGACGCGTGGCGGATCGTGGCAAGGAGCAGGCCACGGCCGCGGCGAAAATCCTCGGCACCTCACTCGACGCCCTCGTCGAGAGCGACCCCGGGCTGGCATGGGAAACCGCGACGATGCTCGCTGAGCTTCCCGGCAGCCGTGAGGCGGCCGACGCGGCGATCGAGGCTCTGGCGGCACAGTCCCAGCCGCTACAACTCCTGGCCGGCATCGAGGACCGGCTGGCACGCAGCGCTGCCCTCGAAGCGATCCGCCGGGCACATCCGGAAGATTGGCACACCTCATGGAGCACATGGATGCTGGAAGAAACGAATCCTGGCATTCTGACGCACGTGGCAACCGTCCTTGAACAGGAGGGGCACACCACCCTTCTCGACGAGGCGCTCGAAGCTATCTTCCGGAACCCGCACCGTTACCCCGCGCAGTTCATCTGGGCCTGTGAGACGATGACCGACCCCGGCGCCCCAGAACCCGTGCGACGGCGGATGACTCCCTCAGTCCTCGAGCACCTCCCCGATACGTTGACGCGCAAGGAGTATGCGGGATACCGTGCCCGGGCCAAGGCGCTTCTGGACGGGGGGCAGGTCGCCATCCGAATCATGCTGGAAAAGGCGTCCCCTCAACAAGCTCAGCGCTTTGCTGACAGGCTGGTCCGGATCTCGACACTGGAGCCGCAGCGTCTCCGCTTGATCCAACAAGCCGCCGTCCAGCGCCGTGGCAAGGACAAGAAGGAGGAGGAAGCTGAACCGGCCTTCGTCGCAACCCTGGCCGCCATCGAGGCCAAACGTGCGGAGCTCAAGAACCTCTTAGAACACGAGATTCCCAAGACGCTCAAGGGGATTCAGGCCGCCGCAGCGGAGGGCGATTTACGTGAGAATTTTGAGTACCACATGCTTCGCGACCGGCAGGAGCTCCTCTCTGCACGAGCGGCCACACTTCAGGTTGATCTGGCGCGGGTCAAGGTCCTCGAACCGGGCGCCGCTGACACCTCCCGCGTCAACATGGGCACGGTCGTGCATCTGGAACGGGCAGATGGAACCCCGATCGAACCCGTGACGATCGTCGGGCAATGGGACGCCGATATTTCAAGGCGGCTCTTCGCCAACGGAACCGATCTCGCACAATCACTGTTGGGACACAGCGTTGGTGACGAGGTCACGATCGAAGGGGACCGCGCCACAATTACCGCCATCGAGCCGTGGACGCCAAAGGACCAGGCTTCCTGATCACATCGGGCGGCTAAACGTCAGCGGCGATGCTGGCCCAGGATTCTTACGACTCTGCCGCCGGCCCAAGGATTTCCAGCTCTTCCGGCGTCGGCTGGAACATGCACGCTCCAACCGTGCCAGGACCGACGTGCGTCCCAACGATCGGCCCAATCTCGCTCTCAAAGAATTCAATGACTTTGAACTCCCTTGCGATGGCCTCTTTCAGCTTGCCGCCCCACTTCGGCGCCGAGGCGTGCCCAACCCCCACAATCACAGGGCGCTTGGAATCAACCCGCTGTTTGAACAGGGCAACCAGTTTCGGGATAACGTTCCGGCCCCCGCGCACCTTGTCGACCGGCCCCACCTCTCCGTTGAGCAAACCAAGAATCGGTTTGATGCCGAAAAGCGTCCCAAGCATCGCCTGAGCCTTCCCAATTCTCCCGCCCTTCTGCAGGTACTCAAGCGTATCGACCGAAAACAGGAGGTAGTACCGCTTCCTGTGATCTTCGAGCCGGCGAACGATCTCGTCCGCGCTTAGCCCACGCTCGGCCATCCGCTGGGCCAAGATCACCATCATGCCGAGGCCGATCGTCGTCTGCAGCGAATCGACGATACGAATCGCCGGCGTACCGGCGACGCCGGTGGCCTCACGGAGCTTTTCGAACTCCGGCATCCCCTGCTTGACGGCGTCCGTGGCGCGTTTCGGCGTATCCGAGAGCTTTTGGGAGATATGAATCGAGACGATGTCTCCATTCCCGATCAACCGCGAGTACGCTTCCTTGAACTCTCCAATGCTCGGCGGACTCGTCGTCGGCAGCTTATTCGATTGAACCAGCCGCCGGTAGAACTGGTCCGGCTGCAGGTCCACGCCGTCCTTGAACACCTGGCTTCCAAAGAGGACGGACAGCGGCACGACCGTGATGTGGTGCCGGCGCGCGAACGACGGCAGCAGATCCGATGTGGAATCGGTCACGATATACGTATGGCGTTCCGGCTCCTCGATCTTCAAGATCCCGCGCTCCTGCAGCGAGGCAATCGCTCGGACGGTCTTGAGATCCTCCACGGGTACCCGGTCGATCAGGCCGGCAAGGTTCTTGGCCCCTTCGACAGCGGTCAGGACCTGCCGTTCCACACTGGTAAATTCGGTCGCGAAGAAATCCTCTCCCATCTTGAGCGACACGTGCGAGCTCAACGACGGAAGCGCCCTGAACAGCTCCTCGAGCTCGAGCTTTTCCTCGACGGCATCGTTGACGAGCGTCGCGAGATCGACGTCGATCTCGCGTTCCCCCTTGAAGGTCTCAAGGTTGAGCACGAAGCTCCCACCCCTCAGTGAGGCGACGCGGTTGAACGCCTTGCGCCCTCGAATCGTGCTCCAGTGCGCGGCGATCACGGCTCCATCCTTCAGCCAAATGCCAGCCTGAGGTCCAACCGAAAAGAGGATATGGCCGGAGATGACAAATTTTTGGAGGACACGAAGCAGATCGCCAATATCGATCCGGGTCAGATCGCCATACAGAACGTCAATGGTGTCCGACAGCTCGCCGCCGACCTCGCGTGCGAGCAGGAGCAACCTCACCTGCAATAGAAGCTGCGCTGGCTCGAGCTCGATCGAGGAGAGAAAGAAGACATCCTTTTCCGGAAGCTCCTCTGGAAGTGCAGCGGGATCGTCGTAGAGGACTAGAAACGGGGGAACGTCCAAACCGGTTGCCTTCACGCGCTCGTACAGCTCGAGCGGCTCGATCCCTTCGAGCCCGGTATGGACAATGACCAGCGTTGGGTTGAGGCCAGCGGTGAAACGGATGGCCTCCTCGCCATTGACGGCGTTAATGACCTCATATCCGCCCTCGTACAGGGCGAGTCCGAGGTCGCGTCTCCGGTCATCCGAAGAATCCGCCACGAGAATGGTTGGTGTCTCTGCCACGTCAGCCTCCCTCGAAGAGTATACATCGCAGACGTCCAAGATCCTATTTTACGGGAGCTTGGGCCAATTCCAAAGCAACGGGCACAGCCTGATGCTGAACGGAGAGATTGTCCTGAGGATCATGACAGTGCCAACTGGAGAACGGCCGGCTCTCACGAGATGAGCTCGTATCGCATTGATACGACGTATCTTATAAACACGTTCTCTCTTTGTTCACACGTCTTCTTTCTTGGCAACCGCCACCTGTTTCCACTTTTCGAGATCTGCGTTCTGTCCTACACTGCGCCCATGGGAAAACGATCCCGCCACCTTCGCCACGAGCTTCTCTTCCTCGTGCTCCGCCTCCTTCTCCGCCTTGGCGCCTTCCTGCCACTCTGGCTCCTCCGCCCGATCGGGCGCGTGCTCGCCTCGGTCGCGCTCCACGCCTCATCGTCAGAGAAGCAGCATGCCATTGAGGGGCTGACGACGGCGTTTCCCGATGCCACGCACGCCGAACGGCGGAGCCTGCTCAAACAGATGGCCCATCACTTCGGAAACATGCTCGGGGAGGTCGTCTTCCTCTGGGGAGCCAAAGCGCCACGGATTCGCAGGCTCTACACCATGAACGGCCGAGAATTCCTGATATCGGCTCTTGAGGGGGGCCGGGGAGCCGTTCTGGTCACCTGCCATTGCGGGAATTGGGAGCTGCTCAACGCCGCCCTTGGGCTCGAAGGGATTCCGATGACGATCGCTGTCCGAAAGCTTTTCGATCCCCGCCTCGACTCAATCGCCACGGCGCTGCGTGCCCGTTTCGGCACCCAGGTCGTCTTCCGCGGGCGGCACGCCGGCCGGAATCTGGCTCAGGCGCTTGTTTCGAACCGGGTCGTCGGCCTCTTGATCGATCAGGACATCACAAAGATCTCCGGCGTTTTCGTTCCGTTCTTTGGAAGGCCCGCCTGGACCCCATCCGGCGCCGCCATGCTCGCCCTGGCCTCCGGCTCCCCCATCGTGCCAGCATTTGTGCATCGCCGTCCCGACGGGACCCACCAGATCGATATTTTGCCTCCCCTCCCGGCGCCGGAGTCAACAACGGACCAGAAGGAGGCCATTCGCGAGCTGACCGCTTCTGCCACCGCAGCCATTGAGGCCCAGATCAGGAAACATCCCAGCCAGTGGGTGTGGATGCACCGCCGCTGGCGAACTCAGCCGCCACCACCCACGACAAACACCCCCCCAAGTACCCGGTAGCTTCCGTTCAGGGCGCTGGATTGCGCGAGCCTCCCTCAATCCCCGCCTTGCATCAGCTCCATCCAGGTTTTCATGGCCCGCCTGAGGTGGGGGATGGTAATCGAACCCCCGACGACGAGACCGAGGCCAAGCGCATCGACGAGCTCAGGCGTCGAGACCCCCTCATCCCGGCACCGCCCCAGGTGGTAGCTGACACAGTCATCACAACGAAGGACGAGCGATGCGACAAGACCCAAGATCTCCTTGGTCCGGGCGGGCAGGGCACCCTCGCGGTAGACCTGTGAATCCAGGCTGAAGAAACGCTTGATCTCGAGGTTTGCATGCTCCAGGACGAGATCGTTGAGCGCCTCACGTTCGGCGGCAAATGCCTGATAGCCATCGTCTGTCATCGTTATCCTCTTTCCCTGGGTTCATCTTTCCATGTCCACCACTTGAGCTTGGAGGGATCAGGATGAGAGGTCGAGGAGAAGTACACGGCACACCGGAAGACATAGAGAACACATCGGTCGATATGGTGTCCCCGAAGCTCCGTCAGCCGCCGGTACAAAGCCTCTGGGTCCTCTCCACGCAGCTCAGAAGGAGCACGTATACCGAGATCTTTGAGATCCCGGGCAATCGATGGTCCCACGCCCGGGATCCCTTCCAAAGCTTTGGCCTTGCCGCCGGTCACTTCGTCGCGGCCGATTTGGCGGCCACCTCTTTCCAGCGGGCGTTCCAGGCCTCCGGCTGATGCCGGAGGTACCGGTCAAAGAAATCGAGCATCATCGTCCGGTGATCGATCCAATCCTTCCACGAACCGGCGATGCCGTGATCCTCATTCGGGAAGAGCACGAGCTCGACCGGCCGGCCAAGGATCTTCAGCGCCGTGTAGAGCTCCTTCGATTGCACGGTCGGCACGTTCCTGTCGGCCATGCCGTGCAACAGGAGAAGCGGGGTATGGATCTTGTCGGCGTTGTACACGGGGGAATGTGTTGAGAACAGTTTCGTCGCATTCCATGGGTACGATCCGGCCAGCGCCGTGTCGCCATACGTGTACCCCCACGCTCCCCCACCCCAGTAACCTGAGATGTCGCTGATGCCATACATCGCCACTGCCGCCGCAAACCGGTTCGTATGGCTGACCAGATACTCAGTCATGAAACCGCCGAACGAGCCCCCATAAATGCCAATCCTGTGCGCATCGATCTCGGGGTGCTTGGCAAGGAACGCATCAATCCCTTTCAGGATATCGGCAGAGGCTTTCGGGCCCCAGTCATTCATGTGGTCATCGGCAAAGTCCTGACCGTACCCGATGGCGCCCCGCGGATTGATAACCAGCACGGCGTAGCCGTTGGCAGCCAACACCTGATGCGTCGTGTTGAACCGGCGGGTGGTCGGCGTTGCGCCGCCGTAGTAGTAAACGATCAATGGCGTCTTCCCGCTATCGGCCTTGACCGTCGGCGGGTACCACCACGCGTCGATGTACCGCTCGGCGTTGAGCTTGAAGGGAGCACGCCGTGGATGCGAGAGCTTCCAGATCTTCGCCAGCTCCGCGTTTGGGCGCTCGACCACCGCCTCCTTGCCCGACTTGAGCGGCAGCAGGTGGATCTCGGGGGGCAACGCTCGCCCCTCGCCAACGAAGCCCACGACAAACCGGTCGGGCGAGATCGCCGGCTCCGCGATCGCCTCCGCAATCGTATCGAGCCGGTTGACGTTCCACGTTCCGCCCTGTTTGAGCACCTCAATGATCCTCGTGACGGAGGCATCGGTCGCCGCCGCCACGAGACCGTTGTTGTTGTGATTCCAGCTCAGCAATTCTGTCCGTGCCGTGTACGCCGGTCCCTTGAGACTCGTGATCCGGGTAAAGGTCCCCGCCTTGACATCGAGCATCCAGATTTGCCGGTTGTACACGTTGTGATCGGGATGTCCTGCGCCGACCTGATCCGGCGGACCGAGAAAGGCGACTTCCTTGCCGTCGAGGGACGGAGCGAGATGGGCTGGCCGGCTTTCCCATCCAGCCGTAAATGTGGCAACCTTCGTATCGGTCCCCTTGACGAGATCGATCCAGTGAAACTCGGTCGCGAAAAATGGACGTTGAGGGATCGGCACTGTTTTGGCATAGATGATCGACCGTTTGGCCGGAACGAACGCCGCATCATCGAGGACCCAATCGCCCGGTTCCGTCAACGCACGCCTCGCTCCGGTCGCGACCTCGACGAGCCACAGTCTGCGATTCGGCACGTAATCTGGAAGCTTTTCCCGCAGCGCCAACTCGCGGTGCGGATCCTTGAGGTGCTTCGAAACGGCCTTCGTTCCCCTCGCAGACGCCAGCAGGAGATGGGTCCCTCCCGGGCCCCAGTGGATGAAGCCCAGACCGGGCTCATTCCGAATGATCGTCCGTTGCGTCCTCGTGTCCGGATCGAAGATCACCAGGTTCGTTCCGTTCGTTCCGCGTTGTCTGAGCAGGAGATCGTTCGTCTTGAGGTTGGTCGAGAACGCGACCGGCGAGGCGGTCCCATCACCGACCGACGCAGCAACGACGGTCCCATCCGGCTTGATGATGTCGACCCGCGAGTGCCTCTCCTGACCCTGTGGGCCCATGAACGTCAGACGCCGGGCGATCAGTGTGCCCTTCTGAGCGATGGCGAGCGGCCCGATCCGCACGATCCGGCGCATCTGGTCAAATCGCGCAGGTGCGTCCCTTCCAGCGAGCTCCCACGACACGCCAGCGGGGGGGGTCGTCGTCAGTGTCAGTGACACCTTCGGGCGCGCGCCCTGAGCCGAAGCTCGCTCGACGCGCGCGAGAATCGTGTGCGTGCCCCGCGCCGCATTCACAGGAGCCTCCAGTGCGGAACCACCACCTTTGACGGGCCCAGCGACCTTCGTCCCATCGAAGTACAGCGTCCTCGAATCGCTCCCGTCGAGCTTCAGGCTGACCTTCGTCCAGCGATCCAGTCGCACTTTGACAAAGATCCAGTAGACGCCAGCCTTGGGAAGCGAGATCGGCTCGCCCGCCTTCAAAGCAACCCGCTGCCACGTCGACGGTCCACGTACGTCGAGGACGACCTTCGCGCCGGCGTGGGGGTTGACCGTCAGCGGATCAATCTCCGGCACCGGCACGGGCGAAGGTGCCAACGGCCCGGAACCAGCCGTTCCCAGCGGCGCGGGCAACGGTCCAAGAACCAGCACAGCCGGCGGTTGTGCCGGTAAAGCAAACGCGGGCCCTGCCGCAAGAATCCCGAGCCCAAGCATGACGATCAGAGAAAACAGCCATCGACGTCCGTTTCGCATCGCAACCCCCCTTCGTTCCACGTGTCCGGGCGTGGAACAGGCACCCGAATACTATACCGCTCTTCATGAGGGCGTTGCGCTGTGCCGAACCCGTGTGATTCCAGTGGATCCGACCAGGATCGAAGCATGCTCACCCCAACGCCAAGGCGATCGGTCCCGGCGAGAGCGCCTGAGGGAGCGCGGACTTTAGTCCGCATTGTGCGCTCAACGCGTTGCGGCACAAAAAGATGCGGACTGAAGTCCGCGCTCCAAGGCTATCTCCGGCCGATGCAGCACAGCGCAACGCCCGCTCTTCATGAAGGGCATGCGTCCCGGCCGCGTGTTCGGGTACACTATCGGCCCGGTATGGGAGGGAGCACGTATGAGCGCCGAGAATCTGCCAACCCGTTACGATCCAGCAAGCTTTGAATCCCGCTGGTACGAAAAGTGGGAGTCTGAGGGCGCGTTCAAGCCCGAAATCAACCCGGACGGCGAACCGTTCTGCATCGTCATTCCGCCGCCGAACGTGACCGGCATCCTCCACATCGGCCACGCCCTGCAGTTCACACTTCAGGATTTGATCATCCGTTGGAGGCGCATGCAGGGTTTCAAGGCGCTGTGGCTGCCCGGCACTGATCACGCCGGCATCGCCACTCAGGTGATGGTGGAACGGCAGCTCGCCAAGGAGGGGACGACCCGGCAGGAGCTCGGCCGCGAAAAGTTCCTCGAGCGGATGTGGCAGTGGAAACACGAGCACAAGGACAACATCTCCCGCCAGGCCAAGGCGCTCGGGTCATCGTGTGACTGGAGCCGCGAGCGGTTCACGCTCGATGAGGGGTTGTCGAAGGCGGTCCGCCGGGCGTTCGTCACGCTGTACAACGAGGGGCTGATCTACCAGGATCAGCGGCTGATCAACTGGTGTCCACGCTGTCACACGGCACTTTCCGACCTCGAGGTGATCCATCAGGACCAAAACGGAACACTCTGGGACTTCGCCTACCCGCTCGAAGGCGGCGGGGAGATCGTCGTTTCGACGACCCGCCCTGAAACCATGCTCGGCGATACGGCGATCGCCGTGCATCCGGATGACGAACGGTATCATGGGCTCATTGGCTCGTACGTTATTCATCCATTCCTCGACCGCAAGATCCCGATCATCGCCGATGCGGAGCTGGTCGATCCCGAATTCGGGACCGGTGCGGTCAAGGTGACGCCGGCCCACGATCCCAATGACTTCGCCACTGGGAAGCGGCACGGGCTCGAGTTCATCAGCATCCTCGACACCGAGGGGCGCATCAATGACAACGGAGGAGAATTTGCCGGACTCGACCGGTTCGAGGCCCGCACCGCCGTTCTGAAGGCGCTCGACGCGAAAGGGCTTCTGCGCGGCGAACGGCCCCACGAGATGTCGATCGGTCACTGCCAGCGCTGTGACACGATCGTCGAGCCGTTCCTCTCCAAGCAGTGGTTCGTCAACGCCAAGCCGCTCGCGAAGAAGGCGCTCGAAGTTGTCCACAACGGTGAAATTCAGATCATCCCCGAGTTCTGGAAGGCCACCTACGATCACTGGCTCGAGAACATTCAGGACTGGTGCATCTCACGCCAGCTCTGGTGGGGACACCGCATCCCGGCGTTCACCTGCCCGGAAGGACACCTCCACGTGTCGGAGGAGGTCCTGACGACGTGCCCGATCTGCGGCGCTCCGGTCGAACAGGATCCCGACGTGCTCGACACCTGGTTCTCGTCTGGTCTGTGGCCGTTCTCGACGCTCGGCTGGCCGGATCAGACCGGGGACCTGGCGACGTTCTACCCAACGTCCGTCCTGATCACCGGCTTCGACATCCTCTTCTTCTGGGTGGCCCGCATGATCATGATGGGTTGTCATCTCGCCGGCGATGTTCCGTTCAAAACCGTTCACTTGACCGGGCTCGTCCGCGATGCCAAGGGCGCCAAGATGTCGAAGACCAAGGGCAACACGATCGATCCGCTCGAGGTCGTCGGCACCTACGGCGCAGATGCGGTCCGTTTCACGCTGGCCGCCCTTGCCTCCCCCGGCCGCGACCTGCCGCTCGACATGAGCCGCATGGAGGGGTACCGCGCCTTTGCAACCAAGGTCTGGAACGCCGCCCGCTTCGTCCAGATGAAGCTTGAGGGCGATGAGTTGCCGCTCGACGAGGTGGCCGGGCCCAAGCTCGAGGCACCCGAGCGCTGGATCCTCTCCCAGCTCTCCCATACGATCACCGAGGTCAACCGGGCGTGGGAGAGCTTCCGCTTCGACGAGGGGTGCCACCAGCTCTATCATTTCATCTGGCACACCTACTGTGACTGGTACCTCGAGCTCACAAAAACAACCTCCGATCGCGTGGAGGTTCGTTCGATCCTCCGTGGCGTGCTGCTCGAAGCGCTCAAGCTGCTGCATCCCGTCATGCCATTCATCACCGAGGAGATCGCGCATCACCTCGGTCACGAGCGGATGCTGATCACCGCCGCGTACCCGGCCAAACGTCCGGCATGGGAGGACGACGATCTCGAAGCGGACTTCGCCGTGCTGCAGGAGCTCGTCGGCGGCCTGCGCTCGTACCGTGCGCTCGTCGGGCTCAATCCGCGGCAGGAAATCTCGCTGACAGTAGTCGATGCTGACTCGCCACGGGCGGCGTTCCTTCAGGAGCATGCCTCCCAGCTCAAACAGCTCGCTGCAGTTGGCCGGATCAGCTCCGGCCCGGCCGGGAGGCATGCAGTCGAGGAGGTCTTCGGCGGTCTGGAAGTCGCGATCGAGCTCCCCGCCGGTGCGATCGGCCCCGAGCAACGCGCCAAGCTCGAAAAACAGCTCGGCCAGTTGGCGGGGACGCAGGCGTCGATCGAGAAGCGTCTCGCCAATCCGGGGTTTACCGCAAACGCCCCGGAAGAGGTCGTTCAAGGCGCGCGTGATCAGCTCGCTGAGGTTTCGGCGCGGTTGCGCCGGCTGCGACGCACCGTGGAGGCGCTCGGCGAGTGATTTCATCATCCCGTCTCCTCCTCGACCGGCTCTCGCGCCACACCGGCAATATCGTCGTTTTGGAGGAAATCGATTCGACCCACCTGATGGCGATACGTCTGATCGCCCAGATGGAAGACGAGGCACGAACGCTGCCGCCGACCGTGCTCATCGCGGACCGGCAAACCGCGGGAACGGGGCGCCTTGGACGGCGCTGGCTCTCACCGGCCGGAGGCCTCTATCTCAATTGGCTGGCAGGCGGCGTGCCGGAGGACATCCTCGTGCTCGTCCCTGTCCTCGCCGCAGCCGCCGGCATCCGGGCGCTCGACGCGGCTTGTGTTCCGGATGCCGCCATCAAATGGCCCAACGACCTTCTCGTCGGGGAGCGTAAAACGGGCGGGATCCTCGTTTACGGGAGGCGCGGCGCTACCAACTGGGTAACGGCCGGTATCGGCATCAACCTGACACACACGCCGCGGCCGGACGACCATCCTCCACGCCCAGCAACCTCGCTTCACGAGCACCTCGACCCGTTTGATGCCGGCGAGCTCCGTGCCGAGCTGGCCGGCGTACTGATCGAGTCTCTCCACGCTTCACTGACCGATCCTGCGCCCGCTGTCGAGCTCTGGCGCCAACGTTTGATTCATCGCCCCGGCGATCCGCTCACCGTTCAGCTCGATCCAGGACGCACCACGACAGGCACGTTCCTCGGCACCAGTCCGGACGGCCATCTGCGGCTCGATGTCGACGGGACCGAGCTCCTCATCCCGTCTGGGGATATTATCTCGGGATGACGATGCGCGACACTCCTCCCCCAAGCGAATCCAAACCTGTTCCTCCCTGGACACTCTTTGGGGCTTTCCTCCGCCTCGGGATCGCCGCGTTCGGAGGGCCAGCGATGGTCGCCTACATCCAAGACCTCGCCGTCCGCCGCAAGGCCTGGCTCTCAAAAGCGTCCTTCAGGAACGGCGTGGCGATGTGTCAGTCGATCCCCGGCGCTACCGCCATGCAGGCCGCAGCGTTCGTTGGCCTGCGAGCCGGCGGGCCGTGGGGCGCACTGGCAGCGTACGCCGGCTTCGGGCTCCCCGCCTTCATCTTCATGTTCCTGCTCTCTCTGGTCTACATTCGTGCCTCCAACCTGCCGGCCGTCATCTCCACTTTCACCGGCCTCCACGTCATCGTCGTCGCTCTCGTCGCCAATGCGACGCTCAGCTTCTCCCAAACCTCCGTCAAGAGCTGGCGCGACCTGCTCCTGGGCGCCGCGGCTGCCGCCTTCCTCTTAGCCGGCGGCAGCCCAATCGCTGCTATCGCGCTCGCCGCGCTTGCCGGTCTGGCCCTCTACGCAACCGAAGCGCCGGAGCCGGCCGCCCACCATGCACTCTCCGGCGATCACCTCCTTCGGCAACTGAGGGCACCACTCATCCTGCTCCTGATCTTTGGTGCCGCCCTGAGCGTCCTGTTCCTTACAAACCGCCAGCTCTTCGATCTTTCGGCGTTGATGGCCAAGATCGACCTCTTTGCCTTCGGCGGCGGGTACGCCTCGGTCCCACTGATGTTTCACCAGGTCGTGGATGTTCGAGGGTGGATGACCAGCAAGACGTTCATGGACGGCATCGCGCTGGGCCAGGTGACGCCCGGCCCCATCGTCATCACGGCCACGTTCGTCGGCGCCCTCCTGGCCGGCTTGCCGGGCGCCGTTGCCGGCACGATCGCCGTCTTCACACCCTCACTGATCATTCTGACCGCCGTCGTTCCAACCTTTGACCGGTTCAGACACAGTGCAGTTTTCCATCGTGGTCTGCACGGCGCCCTCGTCTCCTTCGTTGGCCTGCTCCTCGCCGTCAGCATCCAGTTTGCCCTGGCCGTTCACTGGAACCTCGTCGAGATTCTTATTGGCGCTGCCGCATTCGCCGCGCTCCGGCTCAAAGCCGACATCCTCTGGGTCGTTCTCGCCGGCGCCGCAGTCTCAGCCCTCCTTCTGTAGCAGATCTTCCAAAACAACGACATGTTAAGGATGGACTGTAACGCCCGTTGAGTCAGCGGATACTTGAAACCGTCCCCACCTCGCTTTATTCAACACCGGCCCCAACTCCGCCGTTTTGGCAAGGCATGCACGCGCCGTTTTGGGTAAGAGAGACGACGAGGGATGGCTGGTGCTCCCAAGCACCCCACCCAGATCCTTCGCCTTCGGCTCAGGATGACAGTGGGAGGGTATGGGGGCTCAGGATGACAGTGGGAGGGTATGGGGGCTCAGGATGACACGGAACGTGGAAGGGCTCAGGATGACAGGGGGAGGCGTCATTCTGAGCATCCACATGCCCCAGTGCGGGGCACCGGGACGGTGGACGAACAGGCATTCGGGTACCGTTTCACTGGTTTCTCGAAGTGTGGTGTTGTCAGTAGGTTACGCTACTTGTTTCCACGTGATGCAATGCCTGTTAGTTGAGAGGAGCCGAGATCCTTCACCTTCGACTCAGGATGACAGGCGGGGGATATGTCATCCTGAGGAGGCGCAGGTTTTCCCATTTTTGTCATTCTGAGGAGGCGCAGGTTTTCCCATTTTTTGTCATTCTGAGGAGGCGAAGCCGACGAAGAATCTGGGCGGGGGGAACGAACATGTCTGTCTCCTCCTTGCCAGCGTTCCCTGCGTGAGACCTCGTGGGTGGGTGCAGAAAAGGAAGGGCGGCTGCTGTGCGCCACCATGATTCCGCACTGTCCCCTGCTCGAGTTTGAAAACGGATGTGGAGGCATGCGTCTCGTGACACCACAGGAGACCCCATTCCCTCAATCCCCGGCGCGTGAAGCGTGATCACCAGCACGAACGCCCACGAACCCCCGGAGCGATCCGATCACACGTCCGGTGGCATACTTCGAGCCGTCCGTTGTGGCAACAGGTCACATCCCTTTGTCGCGAATTCTGTCTGTGGTATAAAAAGTCTCGTTACTAACAAGGTAGCCACGGTTCGAGCATACGGGCTGTGTCGCTCCGGGGTTGCCAGACATATTGAAAGGAGAATCACGCCAATGCTCAAGGAGTTCAAAGAATTTGCAATGCGGGGAAACGTCATGGACATGGCGATCGGAATTGTGCTCGGCGCCGCCTTTGGAAAGATCGTCAGCTCGTTCGTCAAGGACGTATTGATGCCTCCGATCGGTCTGTTACTCGGGAACATGGACTTCTCGAAGCTGTTCATCGACCTGTCGGGCAAGGGGTACGCCACGCTTGCGGCAGCGCAGAAAGCCGGTGCTCCGACGCTCAATTACGGGGTCTTCATCAACACGATCATCGATTTCATCATCGTCGCCTTCGCGATCTTCATCGTCGTGCGGCAGATCAACAAACTGAAGAAGACCGAGGAGGCAGCCCCTGCGGCGGCACCGGCAACGAAGGCTTGCCCGTTCTGCAAGACCGAAATTCCGATCGATGCCACTCGTTGCCCCCACTGCACCTCCGAGCTCGGCGGCGCCTGACTGGAGGCTGAGCATGCGATCTCGACTGATTGTCATCGTCTCGGTGTCCGTCCTCCTGGCGCTCCCCGGATCTGCGCAAACGTGGAAGGACGTGCTGGGACAGCTCGCCGGCTCCCAGAAGAAGTCTGAAGAGCGGAGCCAGCACATCGATCAACACGAGGCGGCCCAAGGGCTCAAGCAGGCGCTGGAAATCGGCGCGCGAAAGGCTGTCGAGCTCGCGTCTCAGAAGAACGGCTTCCTCGGCAACAACCTGATCCGGATCCCACTGCCTAAGAACATCCGTGCTGCCGGAAAGACCCTGAGGCGTATCGGTCTGGGCAAAACGGTCGATCAATTCGATGTCGCCATGAACCGGGCCGCCGAGCAGGCGTCGGCCAAGGCGATGCCTATCCTCGTCGATGCCGTCAAGGGGCTGACGATCGACGATGCTCTCTCGATCCTGCGAGGTGGCGACACGGCAGCGACCGACCTCTTACGGAAGAAAACGGCGCCTCAGCTGCGCACAGCGTTTAGGCCAATCATCGCCGCCGCGATGGATCAAACCGGCGTCACCCGGCGCTACCAGCAGTTGATGGACCAGGCGGGCCCGCTCCTCCAGCTCACCGGCCAGAAGCAGCAGCCCCTCGATGACTACGTGACCGACGAAACGCTTGACGGGCTCTTTACCCTGATCGCCGAACAAGAGACGAAAATCCGCAAGGATCCGGTCGCGCGGACGACCGATCTGCTCAGGAAGGTTTTCGGCTCGTTGACGAAGGGTGCGGCTGCGAGCTCTTCATCCGGCCACTACTGACAGGCCGGTTGAAACGCCACAGCCGCTTCAACCAGATCTGCGAAAAATGCGTCAATGCCTCCCGGCCTTTGGCCGGGTTTTTTTCAAGCAGTGCGACCGCATGCGGCTCGAAAATCGCTGTCGCCCGCATCACAGCATCCTCGAATGCATCACGCCTCTGCCGCACGCCTCCGATACGCGCCGCGTAGTCGGCATCGATTCGCGCTGCGCGTCCGGCGAACGCCCAGTACGCCAGACGTGCGACCGGCTGGAAACGGGCCGGATCTGCAACGAAGTGCTGCGCCAACGCCCGCCTCCACCCGAGACGGGCGAAACCGCGGGGAAACGTTTCAATACCGCAGTAGACCGGCACGAACGGTTGCACACAGGAACGCCGTGGTGCCAGCCACAAGCGCGCACCCACAGCAGGTGGGAGCCAGGAGCGCAGCTCGGCGACGAAGCTATACCGCGTACTGTCCGAGCAGATCCTCTTGACGTAGTTCTTGTGGGGATTTCCGTGATTGAAGGTCGACGGCGTCTCGAACTGCGTTCCTTCGAAGTGGTCCCGCAGGAGCTTCATCAGATCGCGAGGACCGATCTTTGTGGCCGGGCGAAAGGCGAATGGGAAATCCGCTCCTGGGTCCCAGGTCTTCCCAGAGAGAACCGATACCCCACGCCACTGACGGGCGATGTTCAAGATGCTGTAGTACGACGATGGTGCGCTATACACCTTCTTGAAGTCGAACGGGCCGTCGCGCTTTGGATCATACAAGCCATGTTGCTCCGCGTACGTGATCACCTTCGCAGTTCCGAGAAAGTTCGCGGTATCCGCGAGATCGATCCGTCCGATCGTGTACCGGTTCGCAACCACCGCCACCATGCCATCCGGAATCCGTTCGGCCACCCAGAGATGTCCACGGACCACCGCCATCATCCACGCTTCTTTGGGGCCAGCGATACAGTACGTCCGCCCTGAGGAGTCATACCCAAAGCGCTCAATCAACTGACCGCCGATCTTGACCGCCTCCCGCGCGGTGTGCGCCCGCTCGGCCATCAACCGCCGTAACCAGTAGCTGATCCCACCATCGTTCAACCGGGCGCTCGTCACCCTCGACAAACACGCATTCGACGCAATGGTGACGCCGTACTCGTTCATGTAGCTATCGGCAAACCGCTCTTGAGGCAGCTCCAGCCAGATCATTCCTGCGGTCTCGGAGACCTCGGGGAGTGTCCCACCGTTCTTGAGACGAACCACCGTGCCCGGCTCGTGAGACAGGTGCGGAACCGTCATCCAGTTCACGATCTGCTGCCCCCCATCGTCCTCGTTGTGGGCCAGCAAGACCGCCCCGTTTCGCGTGGCGTTCCGCCCAGCCATCACCGAAAAACAGTTCTGCCCCGCCCCAATTGCTGCTACGGGTGCGAAAGCCAACGCCACCATGGCGGTTACGAACCCGATCCGCCGTGAATACCTCATGGTTCCTCCAACTCTGATTGTGCCCCAGGATCGCTCGAAAACCAAGCAGCCCAGAACTGGAGCTCTTCAAGAAACGGCCGGCAGACCGCGAAGTCGAATGCCGTGACGCATTCTTCCGTTATCATGGAGCTGGGATGCGAGACGTCACTTTTTTCTCGACGCTGGCCTCCCCAGCCGGGGACGTGGTGGTCGAGGTCGATCAAACCGGTGCGCTGGTGCGTATCATCTTCGGAAATGAGGCAGGGGCAGGTGCGTCACGGTGGCGGGGCACGACAGCTGTCCTCAACCCCAGCCGGTGCATGCACGTAACCCGGCAGCTCGAGGAGTACTTCGCCGGGAAGAGGCAGCGTTTCGAGCTGGACCTTGCGCTCGACGGAACACCGTTTCAGCTCGACATCTGGCACGAACTCGAGAAGATCCCGTACGGAGAGACGATCAGCTATGGCGAGCTTGCGCGCCGTGCCGGCTACCCGGGCGCCGCGCGGGCCGCCGGATCGGCCAACGGCAGAAATCCAACCCCGATCGTGATCCCATGTCATCGCGTCATCGCCGCTGACGGTTCCCTCGGGGGTTACAGTGCCGGTACCGGCATCAAGCAAGCCCTGCTTCGCCTCGAGGGCGCCCTTTGAGACGGCATCCCGCCCAGTGCAGAGGGATTACATTCCAACGTTTCGCGCAGAGCACGCTCCAAACGCGGAGAGACAAAAGGGGGATATGAAATCCTGAACGTGCGAACTCCTCCGATCTCCGCGTTTGCATTTTCCAGGTGGATGTTGGGACGAATTGGGCACAGTGTTGCATAAGCCACGCCATTCCCCCCCACCCAGATTCTTCATCGGCTTCGCCTCCTCAGAATGACAAAGAAAAGGAAAGCTTCACCTCCTTGGAATGACACTTCTCCCCGTCATCCTGAGCCGAAGGCGAAGGACCTCGCCTCCTCTCAACTAACAGCACTTGGATCATCCGGGAGAAGGGCGCGTAACATACTGACACGTTGCCACTTCGAGAAACCGCAGAAACGGTACCTGCATCCCTGTTCGTCCACCGTCCCGGTGCCCCGTCCCGGGGCATGTGGGTGCTCAGAATGACCCCTCCCCGGCCATCCTGAGCCGGAGGCGAAGGATCTGGGTGGGGGCTTCACGTGCGCGATCCTTACCTTTTCAGACCTCAGCAGATCTCCTGAGAGAATCGCTCACCTGAGGTCTGACGAACCGGGGAGGATGACTTACCCCCGCAGTGCCGTGAAGTAGCTCCGGGTTCCCCGGGCTGTGATCCCAGCTAGGAGCAGCAGGCCGATGAGGTTCGGGAACGCCATCAGCCCGTTGAAGATGTCGGCGATCGTCCACACGAGCTTGAGCTGGAGGATGGCACCGATGAATACGACGATACAGAACGCCACCCGGTACGGCTTGACGGCACCTTCGCCGAGCAGGTACTCGAAGCTCTTCTCCCCGTAGTAGCCCCACCCAAGGATCGTTGAATACGCAAACAATACGAGGCCGACAGACACGACGAGGCTCCCCAGACCGTGAGGCAACGCGGCGTTGAACCCGGCCGCCGTCAAGGGTGCGCCGTTGAGGACCTTGCCCCCAACTGGGACCGTCCACGCACCGGAGGCCAGGATCACGAAGCCTGTCAGCGAGCACACGACAATGGTATCGATGAAGGTCTGTGTCATCGAGACGAGCGCCTGCGTCGCCGGAACGGAGGTTTGGGCCGCAGCGGCCGCGATCCCGGCCGAGCCAAGCCCGGACTCGTTGGAGAAAACGCCGCGAGCGACGCCCATGCGGATCGTTTGCTGAATCGTTGCTCCAAGGAACCCCCCAACGGCCGCATGCCCGGTGAATGCCGAGGTCAGCACGAGGCTGAAAATCTCGGGAATCCGCCGCCAGCTGATCGCAAGCACGACGAGCGCTGCAGCCATATAGAAAACGATCATGACCGGAACGAGGATCTCGGTGACGCGTGCGATCGAGCGGATACCACCAAGGATCACGGTGGCCGTGGCGATGGCAAGTACGAGCCCTGTGATCCACATCGGCACACCGGCGGACGACCGGATGACGTCGGCGACGGAGTTCGACTGAACCATATTGCCGATACCAAAGGCAGCGACGGCGGCGAAAAGGGCGAAGAGAAAGCCAAGCACACGCCCGCCGGAGCCACCGACACCCCGTGAGAGGTAGTACATCGGGCCGCCGCTCATCGTGTCGTAGGCATCCTCGACCCGGTACTTCACCGAAAGAAACGCCTCGGAGTACTTGGTCGCCATGCCAAAGAGCCCGGTGATCCACATCCAGAACAAGGCCCCCGGGCCACCAGCCACGATGGCGGTGGCGACACCGGCGATGTTGCCGGTTCCAACCGTCGCAGCCAGCGCCGTCATCAGCGCTTGGAAATGAGAGATATCTCCTTCGGCGCCCGTTTCCTTCCTCTTGATGAATGCCAGCCACAGCGCGTGGACGAGCCCGTGAAACTGCACGAGCCTCAGACGAACGGTCAGGTAGATCCCGGTGCCAACGAGCAGTACGAGGAGCGGAACACCCCAGATGACATCGCGGGCCGCAATCAGCGTCGCCAACATGGCTGTCATTCTACAAGGTCCCGCGGCACACTCCACGCCCCACCCGCCGGGAACACGTTACGATAGGAACCGGAGGCGAGGCGATCATGAACACGCACCGGAGAACGAAAATCGTCTGCACGCTCGGGCCAGCGACCAGCTCGGAGCCTGCCATCGAGGCGCTGATCAAGGCGGGAATGGATGTCGTCCGGCTCAACTTCTCCCACGGCCAGCGGGAGGAGCATCGCGCGACGATCCGTCTGGTCCGGAGGATCGCTGCCAAGCTCGGGCGCCGGGTGGCGATCTTGCAGGATCTCTGCGGTCCCAAGATCCGGCTCGGCGTACTCCCGGAAGGCGGCGTCACGATTCGCAGGGGTGACACCGTGACGCTGACTGGCGGCCCCGCAGCTGGGGATGCAGTCCTCCCGGTGTCCTACCCGTATCTCGCCGAGGACGTGCATCCCGGCGATCCGATCCTCCTCGCCGACGGGCTCGTTGCGCTGCGCGTCACTGCCATCGAGGGGAAGCTCGTCCGGTGCCATGTCGAGGTTGGCGGGACGTTGAGCTCCCACAAGGGTGTCAACCTCCCCGGCTCAAGCCTGCGCATCCCTGCGCTGACCGGCAAGGACCGAGCAGACCTCTCGGTTGGGCTCGAAGAAGGCGTCGACTTCGTTGCGCTCTCCTTCGTTCGCAGCGAGGACGACCTGACGCCTGCCCTCGAGATCCTGGCATCTGAGCGGAACCGGCCGATGCTGATTGCGAAGATCGAGAAACCGGAGGCGGTCAAAAGACTCGATGCCATCCTTGGCCGCGTCGACGGCGTCATGGTTGCCCGCGGGGACCTCGGGGTGGAGTTACCCGTCGAGCAGGTCCCTCTGATTCAAAAGAGCATCATCCGTGCCGCCGTACTGGCGGCCAAGCCGGTGATCACCGCCACGCAGATGCTTCGTTCGATGGTTGCAAGTCCCCGCCCGACCCGGGCGGAAGCGAGCGACGTCGCCAACGCCATCCTCGATGGGACCGACGCCGTCATGCTCTCCGAGGAAACCGCGATCGGCCAGTTTCCCGTCGAGGCGGTCCAGATGCTCGATAAAATCGCCCGAGCCGTTGAGCCGGCGATCGATCCTGAACGGTTTCTCGTTCGTCAGCCCGGCGCGTCGCTGCGCGAGGTTCCGGACGCGATCGGGCATGCTGCCTGCTGGCTGGCCCGGGATACCGGCGCTACGGCCATCGTCGCCTCAACGGCTTCCGGAGCGACGGCACGGCTCGTCGCCCGTTTCCGGCCCGTGGTCCCGGTCATCGGTCTGACCCCAAACGGACAGGTCGCCCGTCAGCTCTGCTTGAGCTGGGGCGTCATCCCCGCGCTCTCTCCCCCGTTCGACACGACCGATGCCATGATCGGCGCCGCGCGGTCATGGCTCCTCGAGCATCAGATGGCCGGTCCCGGCGACACAGTCATCCTGACCGCCGGTATCCCGGTCAACGTCCGTGGCACAACCAACATGGTCAAGGCCTTCACCCTCGAGCCTGGGAATTACTGACGCCCCAGGTGACGCTCGATCTCGCCTGTCATCGGGACGAACCTGACCGGAATGACCGACTTCTGGGTAAATCCGCTCTGGGTGCGGGTAATGACTTTGAGCTCCTGATAGAAGCTGCCAACTGGAATCACCATATGCCCGCCGACCTTGAGCTGATCGAGCAGCGGGTCCGGAATCTTTTCCGGAGCCGCCGTCACGATGATTCCGTCAAAAGGAGCTTCTGTGGGCCAGCCGCCGTAGCCGTCCCCGCAACGCACGTGGACGGTTGCATATCCGAGCCGCCGCAGCCGCTGCGCCGCCTCGTGGCAGAGGGCCGGACGGATCTCGATCGTGTAAACGGAAACCTGCATCGCTCCAAGAACGGCAGCCTGATACCCAGATCCCGTCCCGATTTCGAGGACCTTGTCGCCAGGCCCGACCTCAAGCAGCTCAGTCATCAGAGCGACGATGTAGGGTTGTGAGATCGTCTGGCCGTCCCCGATCGGAAGTGGACCGTCCGTGTAGGCATGATCACGGACGGCGGGCGGCACGAACTCTTCCCGCGGCACCGTTCGCATTGCCGCAAGGACCTCCGGGTCCCGGACCCCCCTCGCCTCGATCTGCTCCCGGACCATGCGATCCCTCTGCCCGGCCCAGTGCGAAGCCTGTTCTTTCGATGCGCCCCGGCCAAAATCGCCACACGCGAGCATGCCAACCCCCAGGATGCCAACAAGAACGAGAATCCAAACCCGGCGTTTCACCCGTTCAGTCTACCCCAAGCGGCTCGCTCCTGTCCGTGGAACCACCAACGAGGTTGTTGGCCTCTTGGGAAAGCTAATGAGGATCGAGAGATCCGCAGCCGCCAGATTCGCCTTCACCCCAAGAAATGGCCGAAATCGCGCGCTTCTCCCCGGCAAGCAGGCGAGCGAGCCAGCCCACTCGGAGCAACCCGCGCAACCGGCCGGCTACCAACCTTCTCTGCCCCCTTGTACCTCTGTGCTGCTCTTCTCTCGACGCTGCCGTGATCTCCGCGGTTAGCTTCTCCAGATGGATCTTCACGCAACGGTGTTGCCAATTTCATTGGAGGTAGGCTGTCATGAGG
>WGCW01000170.1 GCA_015493585.1 Acidobacteriota bacterium | reverse complement strand
CGGCACGCATGCCGCTTATTCAGTACTGTCCCCAATCCCTCGACCCAACATCCATCTGGAAAAGGTAACCGCAGAGGTCGCTAACCCTCGCAGAGAAAGGATCAGATGAGGTCAACGCCGTCCCTTACTCTCTGGGTCCGGCGAGGTCCGAACGCATCTTCTTGCGTGAGAGAGGTGGCAGGAGACGACCAGTGCACCCGAGCCCCCCACCCAGATCCTTCGCGGTGCGCCTCTGGCGTACCGCTCAGGATGACATTGAGGGGGGCGTTCCGGGATGCGGGAAGACGGTTGATCCGGCTCTCGCACCCGTTCGTCGCTGGATAGCATTGTGGGAGCGTTCCGGGATGGCGGGTGCGTTGGCCCTTGACTGGAGACGAGACGAGGAGCTGTCATTCCGAGGAGGTGCAGGTTTTCCCATTTTGTCATTCCGAGGAGGCGAGGTCCTTCGCCTTCGGCTCAGGATGACAGGGGGAGGCGTCATGCTGAGGAGGCGCAGGTTTTCCCATTTTGTCATTCTGAGGAGGCGCAGCCGACGAAGAATCTGGGCGGGGGGAAACCTGGCAGACGAACGTCAGCAATATTGAACACTGTCCCCAACTCGGGCATTCGCAGACAGTTTCTCGATCGTGCGCGTTATCAGTAGGTTACACTGCTTTCCCCCACATGATGCGATTGCTGTTCGTTGAGAGACCTAGCTCATCGCTCCGGATTTCAGGAAGCCCGGCGCCGGTCCCAAGTTCTCAAGAAATGGATGGCGTCAGGGCTCGATGAACACACTGTAACAGTTTCGACACACAGGATTCATCGGGATGATGAAGGTTGATGCGGGAGAAAGGGGGTGTCTGGTCATGCGTCACGTCATGGCCGTGAGCCTCGTCCCCGCCGATGCTGGTAGCTGAGATTGCAACGGCTCGTTTTGCAGCAACGTGCGAGGCGTGAGGAAGACGTAGCCGTCGAGGACGGGCTGGTTGATTATGGACCAACGTCACAGTAGGCTTTCCGAAGGGTGAAGATGAAGCGCAACATGGCTCGCACAGCGATCGTGGCAGCCGTATGCTTGAGCATGGCCGGGTGCGCCACGTACCGGCCCGAGGAGCTGCCGGCAGCGGAGAAGCTGGTCCAGCGGGGCATGCCGGACATGACGAGAATCGCCGTCGAGGCGAAGCGCCTGCATCATCCTCTGCTGGCGCCGATCGCGATCAACCTTGGCGATGGGATCTCCCCCGGAGAGGCGGCCGTGATTGCCGTGCTCAACAACCCGGGGCTCCGGGCTGTCCGGGACGCCCGTGGCGAGGCCGCCGCCCAGCTCGTGGCTGCCGGGCTCCTCCCGAACCCGGTTCTGACGCCGGAGCTCGACCGGGCCAAAGGGACACCGGTCGAGGCCGTCAGGAACCAGTACAGCGTGTCCCTCGAACAGAGCCTCAACACCCTGATCACGCGTGGTGCGAAGCGAGCCGCCGCGAAGGCTGAGCTTGGGAGCGTTGACCTTGGCATTGCATGGCAGGAGTGGCAGGTCGCCCAGGCCGCCCGGCTGGAAACCATCCGGGTCGCCATGCTGACGCGGCGGCTGGCCATCATCCGGAGGGAGCTTGCCTTCGAGCAAGAGACCGTGGCCGCGCTGGAACGTGCCATGCGCGCGGGCGATGCGACGGCCGTCGATGTCGGTGTGCATCGCTCTGCACTGGAGGATGTACGGCAGCGTGCGGGGGACATGGAGCGGGCGGTGGCACGGAGCCGGTCGCGCCTCAACCAGCTCCTCGGACTGCCTCCAGAGGCCACGCTGAAGGTTGTGTTACCAGCCGCTGATGGTGCAGGGCTCCCGGATCTCCCGGCGACCCCGGTGCTCGTCGCACGTGCCGTCACAACGCGCCTCGATATCAAGGCGCTCGAGCTCGGCTACCGGGCTCAGGAAGCCCGGGTGCGGCGGGCCATCCTGGCGCAGTTCCCATCGATCTCAATTGGCATCGTCAGGCAGCGGAACGAAACGGGGGTTCAATTCCTCGGCGGCTTTGTGTCACTGGGGCTCCCAATCTTTGATCGCAACCAGGGACAGATCGCGCTGGAGCGGGCGACGCGAACGCGCCTCCGGCATGAATATGAGGCCCGTATCGCCCAGATCCGTTCCAACATCGCGGCATTGGCGTCAGCCGACCGTCTTCTTGCCGGTCAAATCGCCCAGGCACGCAGCGGAGCCGCCAGTCTGGCAAAGATCGAGAGCGCCGAGCAGCACGGCGTCGAAACGGGAGACGTCAGCCGGCTCGCATGGCAGGATGTCCGGTCCTCTCTGCTTGGCATGCGGCTCAAAGTTGCCGCACTGGTGCAGGCCCGGCTGGAGGCGCGAGCCGCGCTCGAGACGGCGCTTGGGAGCGAACGTCTGACTGGCGCGATTGCCCCGGTGAGGCAAAGGAGAGGCCCATGAAGCGAACCTGTCTATGTGCGTTCGTAGGTTTTGGATTGATGCTAGCGGGTTGTGGTGGGCGTGCGCCGGCGCCCGCGAAGCCGGCGCCTGCCGTGAAGACGCAGCTGGCGGTAACGCGCCGGGTGGTGGTCACGCTGGGGTTCCTCGGTCACGCCGAGGCCGCACGGACGGTGCAGCTGACCGCCCGGGCCGAGGGGCGGGTCGTTCGGATCGCGGTCCGGGATGGCGCGAAGCTCGCCGCCGGGCAGCGGGTCTTTGAGCTGGGCGGGCCGCGGGCGGAGGCCGCGCGAAAGGCCCTGGAAGCTGGGGTGACGGCCGCGGCACGGGAGGCCGCAGCGGCGAAGGAGCGGCTCGCCCAGGCCAGGCGGCGGGCCAAGGCACACCTCGCGGCCCCTGGCGAGCTGGCGGCGGCGGAAAGTGGCGCGGCCGCGGCCTCAGCGCGCCTCGCCCGGGCGCACGCGTCGTTGGACAGATTCGCCGCGGCGCTCATGGTGACGGCACCCGTGTCGGGACGGTTGACCAACCGGCGGGTCTCCGTTGGCCAGAGCGTGGCGCCGGGGGAGATTCTCGCCGAGATCCTCGAACCGGGCTCGATCCGCATCGCGGCCGACGTGCTGCCGAGACCCGGTCTGAAGGTGCAACCGGGCCAGGCCGCTGAGGTCGAGGCCGGGAGCGGGGCGCCATTGGGCGCCACGGTCGAGGCCGTTCAGCCGGCCACCGGGGTGGGAGGAACCGTCCGCGTCTGGTTGACCGGGCCGGCGCTTGGCAGCCTCAACGCCGGGACGGCCGTCCGGGGCCGGATCATCGTGGCCATCCACGAGCATGCGGTCACCGTTCCGGCCCCGGCCGTCGTCAGGGATCGCGCAGGCCGCCCCCTGGTCTACGTGGGAGCAAAGGCGCCGTTCGTCCGGACACCGGTTCAGACCGGCGAGACGGGACCCGGCTGGATCGAGATCACCTCGGGCCTCAGCGCCGGGCAGCCCGTCGTCACCGAGGGCGCGTACGAGCTCTACTGGGCCGCCTTCGCCAAACAGTTCAAGGCGGAAGATTGATGCAACGCCTCATAGCCCAGCTCATCCGGCGGCCGATGGAGGCTGGTCTCGGGATTCTCGTCGTGGTGCTCCTCGGGTTGTACGGCCTCGGCCACATGAGTGTCGACCTCTTTCCCAACCTCAACGTTCCGGTGGTGCAGGTGATCGTCCACGCACCCGGTGCGGCTCCCGAGGATCTCGAGCTCTCCGTCACCCGGCCCGTGGAGCAGGCGCTCAAGGGCGCGCCCGGAATCAGGCGGGTGGCGTCGGAAACGATGCAGGGCGTCGTCGTCATCACCGTGCAGTTCGCCTGGGGAACCGGGGTGCGCGACGCCCGCCAGATCGTGCTTGGCCGGCTCGGCCAGGTCCGCTCGAAGCTGCCCGCCGGCGTTATCCCGCGGCTCGAGCACATTGGCACGACACTCGAAGAGGTTGGCGGTTGGGCGATCTGGGGAGCGGGGGATCCCGTCGAGGTGTCCGCCATCGTCCGCAGAGACCTCGTGGCGCGGCTGATGACGGTGCCGGGCGTGTCGCTCGTCGATGTCATCGGCGGGGAACGCCTGGCCTTTTGGGCCGACCTCGATCCGGCCAAGATGACGGCGCTGCACCTGACGATCGGCGAGGTCGAAAATGCCATCCGCCGGACACACGGGGCCAATGTCGCCGGGTTCATCGAGCGCGGCGACGAGGACGTGGTGATCCGCGCGGACTCACGAATCCTGACGCCCGCGGAGCTGGCCGCGGTCCCGCTGACGTTGCCCAGCGGCCGGATGATCACGCTGGGACAGGTGGCACGTGTCCATGCCGGCTGGGCGCCGAAACACAGCGAGGTCCGCGCCGACGGGGTGCCCGCCCTCGCCGTCTTTGTCCGCAAACAGCCGGGCGCGAGCACGATCACCGTCGAGCGGGCCGTCGCGGCAGAGCTTCGGCGCGCACGGTCCATCCTGCCGCCAGGCGTCCGGATCGAAAAGTTCTACGACCAATCGGAGGTGCTGGTCCAGGCCCGGCGCGCCATCGTCAACGATCTCGTAGCCGGCGCGGTGCTCGCCGTGCTCGTGTTGTGGTTCTTCCTGGGCTCGCCCCGTCCAACGGCGGCGGTCGCGCTGACGATTCCTCTGTCACTGTTTGCCACCCTCGCGGTGCTCTGGCTGGCTGGCCAGAGCCTCAACGTCATCACGATGGCCGCGCTCACCCTTGCCGTCGGCATGATCGTCGATGACGCCATCGTCGTCACGGAAAACGTCTTCCGGCACCAGGAGAGCGGTGCAAGCCCGGCTGAAGCTGCCGCGAGCGGTGCTGCCGAAATCGCCGCGGCCGACATCTCAGGGACGTTGACCACCGTGACGGCCTTCCTGCCGCTCTTGATGATCGGCGGTCTCGCAGCGGTCTTTCTCCGGCCGTTTGGCCTGACCGTCTCGGCGGCGCTGCTTGCCTCGCTCGTGCTCTCCCTGACCACCGTGCCCGTGATGCTTGCGCGAGGCCAAGGGACCACCACCACGCGGGATGCGCCGGCGCACCGGGCGCTCGCCGCCGTCAGGCGGCATCTCGACCACGCTCTCGGGTACGTGCTGCATCACCGGATGGCCACGCTCGTCGTTGTGGCGGTTGTCTCCATCGCGATGCTCGCAGCCGGCATCCTGCGCCACGGCCCGGTCACCCTGCTCCCGCCGGTGGATGAGGGCGCCCTCCTGGTCGAGTACGTCCTGCCGCCCGGGGTCTCCCTGCGTGAGAGCTTGCGCGTCGGCCAGGAGTTGGGCCAGCGTGCCAGCAAGCTCCCTGGGGTCGTCTTCGTCGAGGAACGTGTCGGCGCTCCCGAGGGGGGCGCCAGCGTCGAGGGGATCAACCGCGGCGAGCTGCGCATCAAGCTCGCTCCGTTTGACTCGGGCCGGCCCTCGGCGGATGAGCTGCTCAAGCGGCTCGATCGTGCCGCCGCCGACATCCCCGGCGTCATTCTCATGCTGCACCAGCCGACGCAGGAGCGGATGGACGAGGCGTTTTCAGGGCTCCCAACGGTCTTCGGCGTGACGATCTTTGGCCCGGACCTGGCGACGTTGGAGCGGATCTCGACGCGTATCGAGAAGATCCTCGACGCCGATCCCGCCGTGCACAACATTATCAACAACTCGCGCTTCCACAGGCCGCAGCTCGATATCCACATCGACACGCGCCGGTGCGCCGCCTTCGGTGTCAACCCGGCCGACGCGCGCAAAGCGGTGGCCGCCGCGACGTGGGGCGACGAGGTGCTGCGCGTGCTCAAGGAAAGGCAGCAGGTGCCGATTCTCCTCCGCCTCGAGGGGTTCGGCCAGGGTCTTGAGAAGATCGGGACGCTCCCGGTCCCAACGGCGAGCGGGGCCGTCGTTCCGCTGGCCCGTGTCGCCACGCTGACGCTGCACCGGGTCCCGGCGAAGATCGAGCGGCTCAACGGTCAGCGCGAGCTGACGATCCTCGCTGAGGTCGATGGCAACCTCGTGGCGGTCGCGCGGCGGCTCAATCGCCGGTTCGCCGCCCTGCACCTGCCTCCGGGCGTCAGCGCAACCTGCACCGGCCAGTACGAGGTCCTGATGAAGACCGCGCGCGAGGTCATTTTTGTGCTGTTGGCGGCGGGCATCCTCATCCTTGCCATTATGACGCTGGAGTTTGGCTCCCTGCGCCAGGCGGCATGGATCCTTGGCATTGTCCCCTTGAGCCTCGCCGGCGGTGCTCTCGGGGTTGCCCTGACCAGAGCCGGCATCAACGTGGCCGTAGCGATGGGCGCGTTGACGTTGCTCGGCATCGGAGTCAACAACGGGATTGTGCTGGTTGATTTTGCCAACCGGCGCATCGCCGCTGGCGCCGGATCCGCCGAGGCTCTCCGCGAAGCTGCTGGGATCCGCCTCCGCCCGATCCTCGCGACCAGCCTGACAACGATTGCGGGCCTGCTCCCGACCGCGCTCGGCCTTGGCGCCGGCCAGCACGTCTTCCAGGCCTTCGCCATCACGGTCATTTTCGGCCTTGCCGCCGGAACCATCGCCACCCTCGTGATCCTTCCGGCGGCCATCGTCCGAACCGCCCGGTGAGGCTAACCCGCACTTCATGCGGGCTAACGCGCGAGATCACTGTTCCGAAGGGGGCTTCGGTTCGTAGCTGCTCCCGAAGGGCGATTGTGTGCCGTCGGGGAGGTCGAGCTCATCAATCGAGGCGATCTCGGCCTTCTCCTCCTTCAACCGATCGGGAAGGAAAGCAAGGACGAGGATGCCAACACAGGAGAAGAACCCGACCAAGCCCCACCAGGCGCTGTGCCCCTTGGCTCGTGCGTAGTAGGTAAGGCCAACCAGGAGGACCCCCGTCCCGCCGAAAAACAGAAGGGAACCGACCAATGCGAGCGGTGCGGTCTGCGCGCCGTTTGCAATGATCCAGCCCAGCGTCTGGACGATCACTCCAGGAATTCCCCAGATCAAACTCGTTCGATTCAGCGCCTTGTCCACTTCGGTCCTCCTCGCTCGTTTATCGCTCTCGCCAAACGCTCCGGTTCAGCGGCGCGCCGAGGGCGCATCCGGCTGCATCGCCTTGTTAGAAGAGCCTTCGGGCCCTTTTTCCATCCGTCGAGCACGGAAGTCTCGGAAGCGCCTGTCAAGAGCGAACACGTAAAGAAGGATAGCCTCCACGAAGTCGACGCTGTCAACGGCATCATCCTTTGAAATTCGGATCTCCAGGTCGTGCGCCGCATCATTGGCAACGAGGCGCAGTTCGTCCGCCCATTCATACAACTTCGCCTCAATGCGACCGGAGTCACGCAGTGTGCGCAATCGTGCGGCAAGCGAGCCATCATTAGCTCCAAGAAACGCACATACCGCCTCAAGGCATTTGCGACACATGATCACGCAAGCTTCGAAGTTACCCGTATCGAAGCACGACTGCGCCCCCAGAAAGGTCCTGCGAACTGGTTCCGGAAGACCAGGGACGTCTCGGCGATTCGAGATCGGGAAGAGCATGGCCTCGTACGGAAGGTCGGAGGGTTCACTCGTCGCGGCCACATGCAGAAACACACCGCCGCAATTGGGGCAGAACGCGATGGAGTACTGCGCGCTGTGGAGGCCATCCTCACCGGGGTCCAGCTGATCGAAGAGTTGGCGCGGAGCAGTGGCAGTCACGCGGGACCGTACCTGCAATTCTGAAATCCTGTTGCACTCAGGACAGAAACCGCTAACCGATTCATTTGCCACGTTCTCTGCTCCTTCTAACTACCAATTATGCGTCCGAAGTGACGTGTTGTAACGCAGCAGGGTGTTCTGCATCATTCGGTTGTGTATCTCCAAGTAACATCGTACCACGGTGTTGCTCTCCCATCCGCGCTGCGGAATGAGCATCATCGATGGACGCAAACACGTCATCCGCAGCGCGGACGCCGGCTCTGTTGGACCAGGTGCGGCAGGCATTGCGAATCCGTCCTCTCAGCCAGCGGACGGAACGGCCCTCCATCGCCCGGACCAAGCGGCTCGTCCCCTTTCACCGCGAACGCCACGGACACGGACAGGGGAAGGAGCTACGTAAAGGATTTTCTCCTGTCCGTCCGGTGGTTTTCCGAGGCGGATGGCCCGGTTCATGGTGCGCGGCACTGGTCCCGCTCAGCAAGCCGGACGGCGTGACCGGCACCACTGATGGGCGCCATTGTCATGCATTGGAGCCCGTACTTATGAGAACGCTAGATCCATGTACCTGGCACGGATCCGTCGCCCGCTCCCGGTGAGCTCGAACCGCCGCCCGGCGGGACCGACGCGTCTTGAAGCCCCGGAAGGAGGGTGACGCAGAAGGGAGCGTG
>WGCW01000169.1 GCA_015493585.1 Acidobacteriota bacterium | reverse complement strand
GCAAGGAGTCGCCGCCGCCGACCAGCGCGGAAGAGCACGATGCCTTTGTCACTCTGCTTCGACTCGCGAGCGTAGCCGAGGCCCGCGGGCGATGAGTGACGTGAAGCGGCTGATCGAGGTCGTGACTCAGCGGAAGCGGTTGTCGGTGGCCGCCGCGCACGTGAAGAACGTCCGGCACAGACAGATCTGCCCAGCACCGCGGCGGCAGGTGGGCCACCGGCCTGGATCCCGGACCTTCCGTCCGCCTTTGTTAATCGGAGGTTCGCATGAAGAAGACCAAGCGCTGGTATGAGACCCTCTACACCTACATTTGGCTCTTCAACACAGGGCGTGGCCTCTCGGTAATGTTGCGTCTCGCACACAACGTGGGCATCCTTTACGACCTTGGAAGGGGCGAGGATTTCTCACCCACCGAGTTCATCGCCGAGAACATCGTTCCGAAGCTCACGAGGTACCATGAGGCACCGATCGCCCAGTGTATCCTCTCCCATCCTCACGTGGATCACATAGCCGAGATCGAAGCGATCCACGATGGCGAAGGGAAGCCGCGCCTGTACCCTTCTCTCTTGACGTGCCCGAATGACAAGGATGAGCAGGACGATGATCTCAAAGTCGACTTCGCCAGAATCCGTAGGGACGACAACGCGGAATTCATCGACAAGTATCGCTCCGCCTACGCGGGGCGAAAACTCCCACTCCGCACTATGGAGAGCTACAACGCGAACACTCCAAACGTGGAGTACGGAATCTATTTCGCTGCGCCCGGCCTCGTCGACGAGTTGCACCCAGAGAATGATCACATGTACACGAACGGCCTGAGCATCGTCCTGTACCTACGTCACGGGAATCAATCGATCTTGATTCCCGGTGACGTGACGCCGGAAGTTATGACCGCGATAATCGCTGAAGACCGGCGGATCGAAAAGAGGTATACATACTTCTGGGAAGCCGCGGCCGCCCAGGAGGCGCTTCACACGCAGACCGGTGGCCAGCCTGCGCTGGCGGATCTACTCGAGGAGCGAGGGCTCTCCGTTCTGGTCGCGCCGCACCACGGTCTCAAGTCAGGTTTTTCCGCCGAGTTGTTTGCCGCCATCGATGGTGGAAAGACCCTGTTGAACGTGATCAGTGAGAAGCGGGGGTCTACGGTAGATGGCCGGTATCAGTCGTCTGATACCGCCCAGGGTCTCTTCGTGGACGTCGAGGGCAGGGAGCAGGTGCGGTACAGCGTGAGCACGAAGGACGGCCACCACATTCTCATCATCTTCAAGGGCACCGATGGGGCGCCGCACGTGTACCTCCGAAAGGAGCCCGAAGACCTATTGGGGATCACCTGATGGCGAGGACCGTTACGAAGGACCTCATTGAGGTCGCGTTTCCGCTGAAGAAGGTGTCGCTGGACGCCGCGCACGTGAAGAACGTCCGGCACAGGCACATCTGCCCAGCACGGCGGCGGCAGAGCCACCCCCTACGCTCGGTTCGTTGGGCCATCCAGCTTCCCGCAGTGAGGAGTGGAGCTTGGCTCCGTTACTCTGGAAAGTGAACACCAGCCAGCGGGTGATGGATGACCGGGTCACGGTAGCCGACGTCGAGAAACGTGTCTACACCGTCTTTCGCGAGATCCAGCGAGACCTCTGCTCAGACGGCCCGGCGAGTAACCTGCGCGCAGCTACTCATCCCAGAACAGAGGGAGGAGGTGAAGTGGCCACCAGCCGGAGACCGGACCTCCCCAAGGTGGCGGAGAGTCCGGGAAACGCCCGGCCAGTCTCTCCCCCTCCTCCAGTAAACCCTCGGCAAACCTCCACCACCTCTCGTTGGAAAGGGCGGTCGGTAAGCCACCGGTGAACCAGGGTCCGGCGGGCGGAATCCCAAGGTCACCGTGGACGTGCGTTACGAACCACCACGGCGTTAGCCGTCGGTACTCTGGATAGAGGTGGTCAAAGAGGCGGGGGCCAACCGAGGTAAATAGACACGCGAATGCGATCTCCTCGAGGCTGCTTTGCCAGTGCGTCCCGTGGTGCGGCGTGATGCCCACCAGGAACCGGTCCCACTCCCGATCGGCGAGTTTCTCGGCGACCTGCTGGATCTCGTGAGGCTCGAGATCGCCCAGAAACAGGAATCTCCCCTTGCTCGCGAAGGCGAGGCTCAGCCGGTTCGCTGCCCGACGCAGGGCCTCATTCGCCTCCGCCACGGCTGGCGGGAGATCACGGGCGAGCTCGATGGGGCGCCACGGATCGCGATTGGAGGACGGACCCTCCCATTCCCGTCGTTCCCATGTGCCCCGTCCCTCAAGGTAGGGATAGACGAGGCGACGCTTGACAATCTCCGTTTCGATCTGTCGTAGGGTCTCGTCCTCCTCCTTGGCTCTCTCGAACGCCTCAATGGCGTTCCGTACACTGCCGACGATCTCGTCGGAACCAGCGGCTACTGCACGCGGGGGCCACAAAACGGTGAACACTTCGCCGTCGATCTTGATCTCGTCGCCTTCCGCCAACGCTCTGTAAGAGAACGGCCTGCGGTTGAGTCGGGAAAGCAAGTGCAGAAGATCCGCCGCCATGCTCCCGCTGCGGTTCCCGAGTACCAGATACTCGTTCATCGCAAGGGCGCAACGTAGGTAAGTTTTCCCGAGACCGCCTGGAAGGACCGGAATCCGCGGGAAGCAGACCTCGCGAATCGCAAACCTGGGCGAACCCAGCGCGGCAGCCTCCACCAAGCCGTTGTAATGGTCCAGGTGGTAGTGCGAGAGCACAAACGTGTCGGGTCTCATGAGCTCGGCGCTGAGGAGCGCCGCGCGCCTCCGGAACGATCGCGGTCCGCCGCCGCAATCGATCTGGACCCTCTCCCCGTGGTCCCCGACAACCATCGCCGCCAACCCATCGCCCACATTAGGCATGAATAGTCCGACCACTGTTCTTTCCTCCCCGGTCTCTTGCAATAATACCCCTTTCTGCCCGGGGGCTTAAGCCGAACTGCCCCCGGGGAATCGATCCTCGGCAGGCGGGCACCGAAGGGAACGACGTCGGTGGCGCGGAGCTCGGGGGATCCAGCCGCAGGGGGCCGACCTCGGAACGAGGAACAATGCGCTCCAGCTCCCGCGCTACGGTGCGGGCGACGGGGACAACCCCGAGCTCGTACTCCTGCCCGAGCTGTGCATCCCGCAGACGGAGGTCCGAACGCTGCGCGAGCACGCCGAGCGGTTCGGCCGGGCCTACCTCGCCGGGCTCATGTGGCGGGTCCTCCGGCCCCCTTACCCGCCGGGCAGAGGCCTCAGCGTGGCGAGGCGCTGGGTGGTCAACGAGGCGGAGCTGGGAATTCCGGTCGATGCGGCGGCACGCGGCCCGACCACCGTCCGCTGGTTCAGGGTGCGGAAACCCCGGCCCGCTCACATGGAGAAAGGGTTCGCCGAGGCGTTCGGCAAGAGCCACGGCGTCGAGTGCACGATGCTCCCAGGCGACCGCTGGTACCGCTTCGTCCACCCCGCCTGGGGCGACTTCTCGGTGGCCATCTGCTCCGACATCCTGAACGCCGCGCCGTGGGCGTCCCTGAGGGGGGAGCTGCTCCACCTCTTCATGTGCGCCTTCAACAAGGACATCGACCTCTTCGAAGGCGTGACCTGGGTCCGCGCCTACGAGGTGTACGCGAACCTCGTCTCCGTCAACCACGGAGCGTACGGTGGATCCTTCGTCTGGACCCCGAAACACTCCCCCTACCGCGAAATCGCCCGCATGCGGGGCAACGACCTCTTCCTCACAGCCGACGTCCGCCTCCCCGTCAAGGACCTCCTCGACGCCCAGCGCGAAGGAGCGCAACAAGCTGTCAGCTCCGCAACCTGTGGCTGGCTGGGCCACCCAGCCTCCCCAGAGAAACACCGCTTCAAGTCGCCCCCGCCGGCCTACCGGCGAAACCCAAAGACTCTCGGATAAGGAGGGAATGCACACCTCCTGCTCAATGCCCGGAAACCAACCGGCGTGCGCACGGAGACGGGTGGCACCAGTTCCGCTCCTCTCGCGCGGATGCACTCCCCACCCTCTTGTCCGGTTGCGTGAGGTCTTGTGTTCCGCTCGATCTTTTCTCCCCTCGGGCACTTCTTCGGCATCAAGAAAGGAGCCAGCGGGCGTCACACAGCCTGGCGCGGGCCCGAGGGTTCCCGTGATGACCAAGCGCCTTGAGAGAAGAGGTCCGTGGAGATCGAAGAGAACGAATGTTTCTGGTAAAATCGCGTTATGAGAAAAGATTTTCCGTGGTGCCATAAGAGCAAGTTCGTCATCTAAGTGTTATGACACGAGTTGAAGAATCTCTCGCGCTTGGCATGTCGCTTGCTTGGATAAGGTGCAGCGGCGGTGCCGCGGGAGGTGAGACATGAAGGTACGATGGCTTTCCGGAACGATCCTGGCCCTGGCGATGATCGCCGTGGCGTGCGGGGGCACAAAACCCGAGGACACGCCGCAGAACGCGGAACCGATCGTCATCGGGACGGTGGCGCCGTTTGTCTCGGATGCCTTCTTGCTTCTCTTTCGCTTGGCCAAGTCCCACCTCTCTGAGTCTTTACCGCATACGAGTTTGGGGCGTCTACCTATTTATGATGCGCCCGAGGTGACAAGTTGAGGCGCAGCAGCGTGTTCTGCGTCATGGGGATTGTTGACCTCCATGTGGCATCGTACCATGGTGTTACCTCGTCACGGCGTCCCCTGTTTCCGCAGCGGCGGGGATATCCCCTCCAGTTGACGGGCCATGTGAGTTTCAGAAAACATGCCGGCGGAGATGGGCGTGACGCCGGAGCAACCGCGCCTCGAATTCTTCAGAACGGATGATCTTCAGCACGACGCGTGTCCTTCTGCCACGTTCAAGATCGTGGAGATAGGTGCGCACGCCGGCGGAATCCGGCGGCCGGCCAAGCAGGCCGCGGTAGAGCGAATCGAGCAGCTCGGCAGCGCTCAGGCTGCGGCGCCGTCTGGCGAACTCCCGGCTGGAAAACATGCTCTCCACCTCGCTCTTGAGACGACCCCGCTGAATCTCCACCGTCGCGGCCTCGAGCCCCTCTCGATCGGGCCCGCGGCCGAGGATGGCACGGTAGAGCGAGCGCGCGATGAATTGCGCCTGATCGCGCGTGTAGCCGGCGATCGCACGCGAAACGATCTCAAATGTGATCTTCTCATCGAGATTGAGATTGCCGGGAACCCAAACGATCGCCCGGCATCGTCCGTGCCTCGCGCCCGCTGCGATCCGCCAGTCGCCATTTTCCAGCTGGTGTGGCCGGAGCGCATCGCCGCAGTTGGGGTCAATATCGAGGCCGATCCGCATCCGGTCCTCCGGGAATCTCCAACCGTTCTGGTCCCGCGCCTCGCCGTGCAGCACGATGGCATCCCCGGCGGGAATTCTGATTCGTGCGCCGGGACGCAGGTCACGCCATCGGCCGTGGCTGGTTTCGACACTCAGACGAATCGCGCAGGCAACTGGCCGCGTCCACCGCTCGAGGCAGCCCGGTTGCGTCCGGGCCCAAGCGGATACGGCGAACAACATCGGGACAAGCACCGCCGCAAGGATGGCTCCGGACAGCCGGCAACGGCCCACGTGCGTGACAGGATCGGACATGAGACACACCTCCTGAATTTCTCCTTTCTATTCTACCTTTGGTCCACCCCTGTGCGCCGCCGCCGGCTTCGCCGGCTGGACCTCATCTGCCGAGCGTCTTGAGACAGAGCTCGGGATCGTTCGACGTTAAGGATGCGACTCCAAGCCTGGCCAGTTTGCGGATCCGCCGGGGGCGATCGACGGTCCACGGATGGAGCTCACATCCGGTCGCGAGGAGCCGTTCGATCAGACGGTGATGCGGTGACAGAGAGCGTTCACGGCAGTCCAGCGGCTCCGGGACATCGGCGAAAACGAGGGAACGTGGACATGCGGGAAGGAGATCCCCAGCGGCCTTGAGAACGCTTTCTGAGAGGCTGATGACGCGCGTAACCGGAGCACGGGGGGTGATCAGACCTGTGAGCGATGCTGCGCCTCGCTGCATCTCGCCGGGTGGTAACGGTTTGATTTCCAGAAAGAGCCACCGGCCGGTGCGGATGACGGGAAGAACGTCTTCGAGCGCGTCGACGCCGTTACGGCGGAGCGTAGCCCAGCGTTGACGGGCAACCGGAATTGCAGCGTTTTCAGGGTTGTGATGGCACACCCAGATGCCATCGAGTGTCAGACGGATGTCAACCTCGACACCGTCGGCGCCGGCAGCCATGGCGGCGGCAACCGCCGTCGCCGTGTTCTCGGGGTAGCGCGCCCGGAAGCCGCGGTGCCCAATTACGAGAGGACGGCTCACCGGCATCTCCATGGCGTCTATCATCGCACGGTTTGGGGTATGATGGAGCTATGAAACCGGTTCAGCTTTCAGTTGCCACCGTTGGAGTTTTGTGCGGGCTGACTGTGGTTCTCGCGTGTGCCGCACCTGGACAGTCGCCTGGGACGGCTCCGCAGAAAGCCGGCCGGGCCGCCACGGGGAGAAAGACCATGAACACGATGAGCATGAGCTCTCCCGCCTTTGCCGCCGGTCACCCGATACCGCAGAGGTTCACCATCAACGGGCCGGACGTCAGTCCGCCGCTTCAGATCGCCGGAGCGCCTGCCGGGACCAAGTCATTCGTCCTCATTGTGGACGATCCGGATGCGCCGATGGGTACATGGGTCCACTGGGTCGTCTGGAACATCCCCGCGGGGACCCGCGAGATCCCCGAGGGGAAGCTTCCAGCCGGTGCCGTCCAAGGGCGCAATAGCTGGGGGCGCGCTTCGTACGGTGGTCCGGCGCCCCCTTCTGGAACCCATCGCTACTTCTTTAAGCTGTACGCCCTCGATACCGAGCTTGATCTGCCACCCTCGGCGGGCAAGGCCGATGTGCTCAAGGCGATCGAAGGGCACGTGCTGGCCCGTGCCGAGCTGATGGGCACGTACACACACCGGTGAGGCGGGATTCTGTCCGGCGTCAGGCGAGCACGGTCACGGCGCCCCAGATGAGGCCGCCGACGAGGAGCAGCGGAATCAGGAACACAATCCCGGCGCCCAGCAGCAGCGGCGCCAGCACCACGAGCAGGACGAGCCCCACGCCGAGCAGCACAAGCCCCTTGATGGCCCAGATGGCGAGCAACAGCGGAAGCAGAAGAATCTTGAACAGCGCCTTGGCCAGGAACGCCACCAGCACCAGCACGCCGAGCGCCATCCCCGCAACGATCAACAAACCAAAGGTCTCAAACATGCCGGCCTCCCACTTCATGATACGCGAAGAGCGGCAAAAAAGTTCCCACAAGAGGTGGTACAATGATGAGAGTCGTTTCGAATAGTTCCTCGCAGCGATGCGGCGATGAACGGAGAGGAGGTGACCTGTGAGCGACGAAACCGTTGGGTGCGCGCGGCCCACAGGAACCGTGGTGGGTGAGGCGCCTCCGGAGCCCTCCACCACGAACGAGACACCGGAGAACACCATGGAGGTCAAAATGAACGTTGCACGCGTGGGGGGGAAGGCCCCCGATTTCGAGGCTCCGGCGTACTACCGGGGTACATTCACGACAATCAAGCTCTCGGACTATCTCGGAAAGTGGGTGATGCTCTGCTTCTATCCCGGCGACTTCACCTTCGTGTGACCAACGGAGTTGTCAGCGGTCGCTGACAGGTTTGATGAGTTTCAACAGCTTGGTGTTCAGGTGATCTCGGTCAGTGTCGACAGCCAGTTCGTTCACAAGATCTGGGACGAAGAAGAGCTCGCAAAAATGGTCGACGGGGGCATCCCATTCCCGATGGTCGCAGATGGTGCGGGAAACCTCGGAAAGGTTTATGGCGTCTACGATGAGACCGCGGGCGTCGATATCCGCGGCAAGTTCCTGATCGATCCCGATGGGGTCATTCAGGCTGCCGAAGTCCTGACGCCTCCCGTCGGCCGGAGCGTCGATGAGAGCCTGCGTCAGATCCAGGCGTTTCAGCTCGTGCGGAAGACGCAGGGGGCCGAAGCGTGTCCGTCCGGCTGGCATCCCGGCGATCCAACGCTCAAGCCAGGTCCGGATCTCGTTGGGAAGGTGTGGAAGGTCTGGAAACCATCGTAAGGTTCAACGTGACAAGCATCTATGCTGGGGCGCGGCTTGCCGCGCCCCTTCTTTGTGGCCGCTCAGCGTCTCATGATCGAATCGAGAATCATCAGGAACGCGGCCTGCTGTTCCGGTTCGGTCTTCTCAATGACGGCGAGGCACCCAACCCCGTCGAACTCGTCGTGCAGCTCTTCGGCAGGATGTGCCGACGTGATGATGATGCGCTTGAGGTTGACCCCCCGCCGTTGGGCCTCGGCAACGACGGAACGGCCGTCGAGGTACGGCATCTCCCAGTCGAGAAGCATGAGATGAATGTCGGGCGCGAGCTTCGTGACCGCCTGGCGCGGATCGGTGTAGGTTTCCACGGCGACGCGGTCCTGATAGCGGTTTTCCAGGAAATGGCGCCAGACGGCGCACTGGAAAGGTGAGTCGTCGATCACGACCACACGACGCGCGCCCTCTCCTTCATTCACACCGGGAGTGTATCAGGAGCTGGTGTCGAATGAAAGCTGGAAGCCTGGCGGAGTTGTTAGGGTTCGGGGTGACACACCCGGGAGGGTCATGGTGCATTCCTCGCTGGGTACGGGCCGGAGCACAGGTGCGTCCCCCACGTCACGCGTTTTGTGCCTCATCCGGATTGAAGATCTTTGGCAGCCTCCTGGACGGCGTGAGCTGCTCGATCGTACACGTCTTGAGGAAGATCGGGTGAAGCTGCCCCATCCGGAGCTGGATCGAGCCAAACGGACGGCGAGGCGATGTGCGGTTTGGCGAGGTGCAGTGAGAGAGCCAGGAGGGTGGTCGCGTCTCCCGTAAAAAGCTCACGGAACGGACGCGGGAAATCGGCCCGGGAAGCGAGGACGGCGCCGGTACGCTGCGCCAGACGGCGGAGGACGGCCCGCCCAGCGGCAGCGTGGGGCACCGGTACGGTCGAGAGCCCCCACAGGACCAGATCCGTTGGCACCACCAGGAGATGTGCGGCGAGCACCGCAGCGTGCGGATCTGCCCCGAGCGCTCCGGCGGCCACTCGCGCCAGGTGTGCCCACTGGCCAGCCGCGACGGCCGCCAGCTGGTCGAGCCGGGGGGATTCGGGTCTCGTCCAGGTATCGTTGGTGGTCATCTCGCGGCTCAGCTCCGGAAATTCCGTCAGCTTTTCGATGGCGTCCAGCCCCTTTGGAGGCTGACCCGATGGATCACGTACGGAACACGCGACAACCATCCGGTTCCAGACGGTGTGTGGCGCCCCGTACATCGGCAACGGCTCACCTTCGGCCACGCTCTCGCGGGCCTGAACCGCCTGACGCGCGGGAAGCGGTACGAGCCCGGGGCTGGTATCGAGCCATGCGCCCAGCGTCGTTGTGATCATCGAGATGCGCTCGTGCAGCTCCTCGAGCTGTTCGCCGTCGACCGGTTCGCCGGCTGGGATGCCATCACGGATGACCTGCCGGAAGAATGTCTCGAAGAGCTCACCTGAAAGTGGAAGCTCCAACCGTTCTTCATCCGTTTGATCGGCCCCACGTTCGTCGCTTCGGCGTGCCGCCTCGAGCAGGAGCTGATGCGGGTCGACATCTAGGTTGAGGCTCAGGAGATCCCTGACGGGGAAGGCATCGTCGAAGCGAAACTCGAGATGCGGCGTCAGGATGAGGCGCGTCATGAGGACCTCTGCAAGCTCGGCCACGGCTTCTCGCAGGTCATCCGGAGAGACGGCCTCCTGCTTGATGAGCATGTCCGTGAAGAGCTCCCGCCTGAAAAGGGACAGGCCGAGACAGCGTCGAAGCTCCGTCGCCTCAGCCCTCCTCGTCGCCGCAAGCCAGGTCCCGAGCCGCTCGGCCGGGTCCTCCGAGGAAGCAAAGACGATGCGGCCATCGAGAAAGTCGAAGTTCCGTCCGTACCTTGAGCCGATGAGCGTCAACCGGCCGCTCAGGTTGCCGAGGATCAGCCACTGGATGATATCCCCAAGATGCAGGCGGTCGAGCTCTCCCCGAAACATGCGGTGAGTATAGCCCAGCCTTGGGCGCTGCGGCCCCGCTATGATGGAACGGTGGAGATGGTGATCCTCACGGCGCGGCCGGAGCTGGAAACGAACCGGCGGCTGGCCGATGCAGCGCGTGCCCGGGGTTTCGGCGTACGGATCATCGATGCGCTCGGACTAACGGCGGGATGCCACCCGGACGTACTCCGGAATCGGGAGGGGAAGGATCTCCTCGATCCTTCCCCTGATGCCGTGCTGCCCCGCATCGGCAACTGGCGTCCCCACACGCTCCTCGCGATCCTCGAGACGCTGACGGCTGCAGGGACGTTCACGCCCAACCCCCCCGAGGCGATCCGTGCCGGCCGCGACCACTGGCGCACGACGAGGCTCCTCGCTCATGCCGGTCTGGCCACCCCCCGGACGCTGGCCGGTGCCGAGCCAGAGTTGCTCGCCGCGGCGTGCGCCCGGGAACTCGGGTTCCCGGTGGTCGTCAAGCAGCGGCGGTCCCGCATGGGCGTTGGCGTCATCCGGTGTGATACCCGGGATCATTTGGAATCGGTGCTCGATTCGCTGTGGCGCGTTGGCGACGAGGTCGTCGTGCAGGAGCTGATCCCGACCGGGGGTGTCAGCCTTCGCCTGCTCGTCGCTGAAGGGCGGGTGGTGGCGGCTGGCCGCTTTACTGCGGCGCCGGGCGAGTGGCGCTCGAACGCGGCGCGAGGTGCCCGTGTGGAGCGTTACGCGCCCTCGACGGAGGACGAGCGTCTGGCGCTCGGAGCGGCAGCCGCGCTGGGTTTGGGGATCTGTGGCGTCGACCTTTTCCCGGGTGCTGCTAGCACTGTGGTCGGCGAGGTCAATCCAACGCCGGGTTTTCTGCACCTCCAGGAGGCCGTTCCTGTCGACATCGCGGGGGCGATCATCGATGCCGTCGGCCGCCACCTGGAGTAACGGAAAGAAGAACGGCCGGGAAACCCCGGCCGTTTGCGAAGGAGCACCGTGTGGCGCTGCGATCAGGATGCGTGCTCGGCAAGGTAATGAGCGACGCCCTCAGCCGTCGGCTTCATCGCCTCCTCGCCCTCGTGCCAATCGGCGGGGCACACTTCGCCGTAGGTTTCCAGGTGTTGGAGCGCCTTGAGGACGCGCAACGCCTCCGTGACCGAACGGCCCAGACCGAGATCGTTGATGACCTGATGACGGACGATCCCTTCCTTGTCGATCAGGAAGAGGCCGCGCAGCGCGACACCGGCGTCCTCCAGCAGGACGCCGTAGTCCCGCGAGATCTGCTTGGTAATGTCGGCGACGAGCGGGTAGCGGATGGCGCCGATGCCGCCGTGATCGACCGGCGTGTTCTTCCACGCCCAGTGACTGAACTGTGAGTCGATCGATGCGCCGATGACCTGGCAGTTGAGCTTTTCAAACTCCTCGAGATGCTTGTCGAACGCAATGATCTCGGTCGGACAGACAAAGGTGAAGTCGAGTGGATAGAAAAACAGAATCGTGTACTTCCCGCGGTACTGGGACAACGAAATTTCTTCAAACGAGTTGTCGCCCATGACGGCGGTGGCTTTGAAGTCGGGTGCTGGCTTGGTGACGAGAGACATGTGGAACCTCCAAGGTTGGTGTGTGGTTTTGGATCCGGTCGGGATCCATCGCACCGAAACTACCAGGAATGAGACGCACTGTCAAGATATAGCTGCACATGGCGATCCGCGGTCTTTTGTACCCCGTTCCTCAGCGCTGCATCCCCCCGTGTGAAAACGGGGAGATGGTACCCTGATGCCGCCGGGCATCCCCGGCTGGAGGTTGTCGTGGCACAGACGTTCGATTCGGTCGATGAGCTGGCGGTCAACACCATCCGTTTTCTCTCGGCGGACGGGGTGCAGAAGGCCAATTCGGGCCACCCCGGAACGCCGATGGCGCTTGCCCCCGTCGCCTACGTGCTCTTCACCCGGTTCCTGCGCCACAATCCGGCCGACCCCCAGTGGCCGGACCGGGACCGGTTCGTGCTCTCCTGCGGGCACGCCTCGATGCTGCTGTACAGCACGCTCTACCTGACGGGATACGATCTTTCCATAGAAGACCTGATGTCCTTCCGGCAATGGGGGTCGCGGACCCCCGGTCATCCTGAGCACGGGATCACCCCCGGCGTGGAGATGACGACCGGTCCGCTCGGTCAGGGGTGCGCGACCTCAGCCGGGATGGCGCTCGCCGAGGCCAATCTCGCTGCCCGTTTCAACGGTGGTGGCCACGAGATCGTCGATCACCGGACGTGGGTGCTCTGTTCCGATGGAGATCTGATGGAAGGGCTGTCGAACGAGGCGGCGTCGCTGGCGGGTCACCTCGGCCTTGGCAAGCTCACCTGGATCTGGGACGATAACCGCATCACGATCGAGGGTGAAACCAGCCTGACATTCACCGAAGACGTCGAGGGCCGGTTCCGGGCGCTCGGCTGGCACGTCGTGCGCGTCGCAGACGCGAACGATCTTCCCGCCCTTGCCGCCGCGTTCGATGAGGCCCAGAGTGAGACACAGCGGCCGACGCTCATTGCAGTTCGCAGCCACATCGCCTACGGCGCTCCGCACAAACAGGACACGGCTGGCGCTCACGGAGCCCCGTTGGGCGAGGACGAGATTCTCGCTGCCAAACAACATCTCGGGTGGCCTTCGGAAGAGCCATTCTTCGTTCCACCGGAAGTCCTGGACCGGTGCCGTGGCGTTCTCAGCCGCGGTGCCGCCCTCGAGGAGGCGTGGCAACGGAACGCCGATGCGTGGGCGGCGGCAAACCCCACGATGGCGGCCGAGTGGCGCCGGAGGCTGGCGGGGGAGCTCCCCAATCGCTGGGATGCCGGCCTGCCCGCCTTCGAGGAAGGATCAAAACCGCTGGCAACCCGGGCGGCATCGGGCACGGTGCTCAACAGCCTCGCCTCGAGCCTGCCGGAGCTGGTCGGCGGGTCGGCCGACCTGGCGCCCTCGTGCAAGACGTTGATCGCGGGTGAAGCGAACCTCGGCCCGGAAAACCTTGGCGGAAGAAACCTCCACTTCGGGATTCGTGAGAACGCGATGGGATCGATCCTCAACGGGTTGGCGCTCCACGGTGGGTTCCGGCCGTATGGGTCGACTTTCCTGGTCTTTTCCGACTACATGCGTCCGGCGATCCGGCTGGCGGCGCTGATGCAGCTTCCCGTGATCTGGGTCTTCACCCACGATTCAGTCGGTGTCGGCGAGGACGGTCCGACCCATCAACCCGTCGAGCATCTGATGGCGCTCCGGGCCATTCCCGGCGTCACCGTGCTCCGGCCGGCCGACGCAAACGAAACCGTGGCCGCGTGGCGGCAGGCGATCGAGGCCAAGGGCCCGGTCGCGCTGATCCTCAGCCGCCAGGGGCTCCCGGTCTTGCCGGGAACGGTCCGGCAGGCTGCGGACGGCGTGAAGCAGGGCGCGTACATCCTCAAGGACGCTGGAGGCGCCCCGCCGCGGCTCGTGCTCGTCGCGACCGGCTCTGAGGTCCAACTCGCGGTCGAAGCACACCGGCGCCTGGAGGACGAGGGCGTGCCGGTTCGCGTCGTGTCGATGCCGTCCTGGGAGCTCTTCGATGCGCAACCGGCCGCAGTCCGGGACTCGATCCTGCCGCCCGGCGTCCCCGTGGTGGCGGTTGAGGCAGGCATCTCCCGTGGCTGGGAGCGCTATACGGGCGCGCATGGCGCCGTGATCGGGATCGACCGTTTTGGCGCGTCGGCACCCGGTCCCGAGGTCATGCGCCGGTTGGGGCTGACGGTCGAAAACGTCGTCAAGACTTGTCATACTGTTCTTGAGGGTGCCGGGCGCCTGGACTGAGAACGGCACACCCCAGGGGGAGCAGAGAATGAATCCACTGACGGCGCTCTTCGAGACCTTTGGCCAGTCGATCTGGCTCGATTTCATCAGACGCGATCTGCTGACCGAGGGGAATCTTGACCTGATGATTCACGCGGACGGCATCCGCGGCGTGACATCGAACCCCTCGATCTTCCATAAGGCGATCACCGGAACCGGCGTCTACGACGAGGCGATCAGCAACCATCTCAGCTCGAACCCCGGCATCGGGACCGAAGCGCTTTTCGAGGCACTGGCCGTCGAAGATATCCAGACGGCGGCCGATATCCTGCGCGGTGTCTACGACGCTTCGGGCGGCACCGATGGGTTCGTCAGCCTGGAAGTTTCGCCGCACCTGGCCGGCGACACCGCCGGCACGGTCGCTGCGGCACACCGCCTGTGGGATCGGGTTGGACGCCCAAACGTCATGATCAAGGTGCCCGCCACTGCGGCGGGGATCCCAGCGATTGAAACGTTGATCGCAGACGGTATCAACGTCAACGCGACGCTGATGTTCTCGATGGGCGACTATGAAGCGGTCGCCTCGGCGTACCTCAAGGGGCTCGCCGCGTGCGCCGATCCTGCCCGCGTGGCATCTGTCGCGTCGTTCTTCGTCAGCCGGGTCGACACGGCGGTCGACCGGGCGCTCGAGGAGATCGGTACCCCCGAAGCGCTGGAGCTGCGTGGCCGCGCTGCCGTTGCCAACGCCAAGCTGGTCTACCGGCGGTTCGGGGAGATCTTCCACGGCGAGGCGTTTGCCCCTCTGGCCGCTCGGGGAGCGCATGTGCAAAGGCCCCTTTGGGCGAGCACAAGCACGAAGAATCCCAGTTACTCGCCGGTCAAGTACGTCGAAGAGCTCATCGGTCCGGAGACGGTCAATACGATTCCATTGATCACCCTGGAGGCGTTTCGAGATGTCGGAAAACCGCAGCGTACGGTCGATCTTGACGTCGAGGCTGCGGAGGAGGCGCTCGCCAGGATCGCCGCGTTGGGGATCGATCTCGATGTCATCACGGACACGTTGCAGGCGGACGGCGTCGTGGCCTTTTGCCAGGCCTATGATGCCCTTGTCAAGACGCTTGAACGGCGCACCAAGGAGCTCGCGCTCGGATGATCACACAGAAGATTCAGGCTGCCGCCTTGGCCGGCGCAGTTGCGGCCCGGCTTGAGACCTGGGAGGCCGGGGACATCGTTGGCCGGTTGTGGGCAGGGGATGGCACCATCTGGTTCCCGGAGCCGGTTCCGGAGTTGACCAACCGCCTCGGCTGGCTGGCGCTCCCCACGAGCATGCAACGGGAGGCCGGCGCGATTCGTGAAGCAGGCAAGACGATCGCCGCTGGGGGGATCGACCGTGTTCTGCTCCTCGGGATGGGGGGATCGAGCCTTGCTCCTGAGGTCTTTGCCCGGATCTTCGGCAGCGCCGCCCCCTGCCCCAGTTTGACCGTTGTCGACACGACTCACCCGGAAGCGATCGCAGCGATCGACGCGCAGATCGATCCGGCCCGGACGTTCTTCCTGGTCTCCAGCAAATCGGGCTCGACGCTGGAAACGCTCTCCCTCTTCCGGCATTTCTGGGCGTTGTGCGAGCCGCTTGGCGACAGGGGCCGGCACTTCGCCGCCGTCACCGATCCTGAGAGCCCGCTTCACAGCCTCGCGGCCGAACGTAGATTCCGCCACGTCTTTCTCGCGCCACCCAACGTCGGCGGCCGGTTCTCCGCGCTTTCCCCGTTCGGCCTCGTCCCCGCCTCTCTGATCGGTCTCGACCCAGGCCTTCTGCTCTCCGCCGCAGCCCGGGAGGCCGGGGCGCTGCGCTCCCACGAGTCCGGCGCCGTCGAGCTCGCGGCACTGCTCGGTGAGGCGGCCCTGGCCGGCCGGGACAAGCTGACCTTTGTTACCTCGCTGCGGCTTGAGCCGTTCAACGCGTGGATCGAACAGTTGATCGCCGAGTCGACCGGGAAGGACGGGCGTGGCATTGTTCCCGTCGGAAGCGAGCCGCTCAGGGAGCCGGATGCGTACGGCTCCGATCGCGTGTTCGTCCGGCTCGCCCTGGCCGATGAGATCGATGACGGGGTGGAACGGGCGCTCGATCGCGTCAACGCTGCTGGCCACCCCGTGGTGCGCATCACGCTGGACGTCCCCTCGGAGCTTGGCGGCGAGATCTTCCGGTGGGAGACCGCCGTTGCCCTCGCGGGGGCCGTGCTGGGGATCCACCCGTTCAACCAGCCCGATGTTCAGCTCGCCAAGGAGCTTGCCAAGAAGGCGATGGCGGGCGAAGCGACCGGCGCGCATCCCGACGCCGTTGACGTCAACGATCCGGCGGCCTCTGGAGCGCTCCACCGTTGGCTCACTTTGGGCCGTCCGGGTGACTACGTGGCGATCCAGGCCTTCCTCGCCCCGGGCCGTTCGTCCAGCCAAGGTCTGGGCCAGCTCCGCACACATCTGAGCGAGGCGACGCACCTGCCGGTGACCGTTGGATACGGTCCCCGCTTCCTCCACTCGACTGGCCAGCTCCACAAAGGGGGACCAAATACGGGTCTCTTCCTCCAGCTCATCGATCACCCGGCTCACGATCTGCCGATTCCCGAGACGGATCACACCTTTGGCCAGCTGATCGCCGCGCAAGCCGACGGCGATCTCGCCGCGTTACTGGCCCGCGGGCGGAGGGTGCTTCGCGTCGATCTCGGCCACAACGCCGCAAGCGCACTCCAACACCTGGCCGGCACGATTGACCGGGCGCCATCGTCGGGCGTGTAGGCCGGCCGCCGGATGTCCGGCGGACCGGTTATTCCGGAGCGCGGTGAGGCGCAGCCAGGAAGGCGCCGAGGTACCCGTCCTTGTCGCGGAGGGAACGAAGCGGCACGGTCACCCCATGGCCATCGCGGCGGAGGCCGTCGTAGAGTTGGGTCAGCTCGTGACGGTTCCGGAAGAGCCAGGCTTCGATGGGTTCGTTCTTCCCAAGGTTGGAAGTTCGAAGCGGTGCCTCGATGGCGTCGAGAAGCACATCGTCCTGATCGCGGTACCGGCCGAAGAGCCAGTGCCTGCGGGACTCCTGGTCGATGTAGGTGACGACGGCGAGATCGGGCGGAATGTCGGTGACGTCCCCAGCCGGCTCGGTTGTCTCAGGTGCGGCAAGACGCCGCAAGAGATCAAGCAACGCGCCGGTCTGCTCCGGTTGAGCGTCCTGAGGCAGCGGACCCTGCCACGGCATCGCCTCGATGATCTCGAGCGGCCGGAGCCCCTTGAGCCGTGCAACGCCGACGAAGCGCAGACCGACCAGCATACTGCCCCGGTTCTCACTGTCCAGAGCAGCGACCGCCCAGCGCAACCCGAGCGCCCCGGCGCGTACGACGCGGCCGGCAGGAAGCTCGCGGGCCAGCTCCTCGACGAACGCAGGTGTCAGCACGATGCCCTCGTTGATCAGCTCCCCATTGCGGTCGATCCGCACCGTGAAGCTTCGAGGATCACCTTCGGGAGCACCGGATCGCGCTTCGAGGAGCGGTGCGAGAAAGTCGTCCACGAGCTTTGGGTTGTATCCCGAGTGAATCAGGTGCTCTGCAATCTCCTCGATCTCACGGGTGCTCTTGCCGGTCGTCAAGCGGAGGAGCTCAACAATGCCATGGCCAAAGAATTCGAACCGGCTGACCTGTCCGCTCTCGTCGGTCATCATCGGCAGGAGTTGGTACGTGCCAAAATTGATCGCGATCCGAATTCCCCTTGAGAAGGGAAACCCGTTCTTCCTCAGGGCGTCGTAAAGCTGTTGAATCTCGCATGCGGCGGCCAGGATCTGGGCCGCACGCCGGGAGGAATAGAAGGCACCGTCTCCGAGAAACTTTTCAAACGTGAGGCGCCGGCGTTTACGGATATCATTGAGACGCTGCTGGAAGATGTACATGAAGCGCAGGGCCTGTTCCTCTGCCCGATGACCACGTTGACGAATTTCTTCCAGGGTTTGAGTGAAGTTGGTCAGGTCGTACACGAGGCCAAAGCGGTGGACTGCCGAGTCGATGACGCCTGGCCGGAAGAAGTCCATCGGCCGCGTCGAAGGGGAGATGACAAAGGCCGGGTGGCGTGAGATCACCGTCAAGGTATCTCCGGTTTGGGCGACATCGGCGATGTGCCGCCTGAGCGCAGTGATGATTTCCAACCGCTTGAGCCTTTTCCCGAGGTCGGTGTACAGCTCCGCGAGCCGGGCGGGAACGCCGATGCGTTCCAGGAGGCCCATGGCCCGTATCACTGTCCACAGTCGTGGTTCTAGCCACACCCTCTCTCCTGAGAGATCGATTGGACCGGTAGCGGCCAGGAGCGCACCATGCAGCTCGGGCTGTCTTTGGAAAACCTCAGCTAAACGCAGCAGAGCCGGGGCACCCTGTTTCATGGCGCCCTCCCCGTCGAGCCCGTATCGTACGCTCACATAGGAGGCAAGCATTGACGGATTAGCTGGCGGCTCCTCAAGGGCGAGGGGGAGCAGATCCGTCGTCATGACCGGGAGCAGGCTCGAACGGCGTCCTGGCCCCGTCTGGGTCAGGGTCCGAAGGCGGCCAGCCGCTTCTTTGCTGATCTCTTCAAGGAGGATCGCGAACGATCTGGCCACGAGAACGCGAATCTTTTCACGGTGTGTCCTCGCCAAAGCCGCATTCTCCCGGGCAACGATGGCCGGGACACCAGCGATCGCGTGCGCGATATCCCGGCTGAGCACCAGCACAAAGATCTCGGACAAACCGCGTCCATAATCACTGAGAAGGGCGTTCTCCATCTCGAGCGTCATGAGCTGAAGCAATTCGGACCGCCCGTTGCTGAGATCTTTCCTCTGCTCCCGGTCACCCTCAATGAGCCGGATCTGGTGAGCCGTCAAGGCTGCAACATGGTCCTTGAGCTTCTTGAGCAGTGTGCGAGTAGCTTCCGTAACGGCGACCGGATACCCGTACGCCAGGATGCGTTCCTCGTCGGTACTGAAAATTGGGTACGGTGGCGGCATAAAGCCGGCGCGCTCTGGAAAAAGGTCCCGCCAGTGCCCATCCGTTTCTTCCGGAGTCAGGTACAACGGCGAGCGCAAATCTCGCGCCAGGATCTCGTCGAGCGGCGAACGGCGTGACATCACCCTCTGATTGTAGCCGTCCTCGCCAGGTTTTCACTGGCCCCCGGAGGTTCCTGCCACCGGTCGAGCGCCCGGTAGGAAATCGCCTCCGCAATGTGATGGGGGGCCACGCCGTCGTCTCCGGCAAGATCAGCGATTGTCCGGGCCACCCGAAGCACGCGGTGAAATGCCCGCGCTGAGAGGCCCAGCGAAGACGCCGCACGTTCGAGGAGGAGCCGCCCCGCTGGATCTGGCTTTGCCCACCGGTGAATATCAGGCGGCCCCATCTGGGCGTTGCACTCCAGCCGCTTGGCGGACATCCGTTCGCGCTGCCGGGCACGGGCCCCGGCGACACGTTCGGCAACTGCTGCGGATGGCTCGCCGCGCCGTCCCTCGGAGAGATCCCTCCACGGCACGGCCGGGACCTGAACTTGGAGATCGATCCGGTCGGCCAGGGGTCCAGACAGCCGGCTGCGATACCGGTGGATCATCGCAGGCGTACAGGTACAGGCGCGCCGATCGTCGCCGAAGTGACCGCAGGGGCAGGGATTCGTGGCGGCGATCAGTTGAAAACGGGCGGGATACCGGGCAGCCTGCTGCGCACGCGCCACGGTGACCTCGCCATCCTCGAGCGGCTGGCGCAGCGATTCAAGGACATCGCGGCGAAATTCAGTCAGTTCATCGAGGAAAAGGACGCCGTTATGAGCGAGGGAGACCTCTCCGGGTTGCGGCTTGCTCCCGCCTCCGATCAACGCCGCCGCCGAGATCGTGTGGTGCGGGGCACGGAAGGGACGTCTGGACAGGAGCCCTCTGGGACGTGGGACCCGCGTGGAAACCGAATAGACGCACGTTGCTTCGAGCGCTTCAGGTCCCGTCAGTGGCGGGAGAATCCCGGGCAGCCGCCGCGCCAGCATCGACTTGCCACTTCCTGGAGGGCCGATGAAGAGCAGATGATGTCCGCCGGCCGCGGCGATTTCAAGAGCCCGCCGGGCGTGTTCCTGCCCGATGACATCCGCAAGATCAGGGCCGTCAAACCGTGCCGTGACCGGTCGGGACCGCCCGGCCCGGTGGGGCCTCAACTGCTCGGCCCCGGACAGATGCCGGACGACCGCTCCAAGCGTTGGGGCCGGGTAGACATTGATGCCGGTGACAACCGCGGCCTCTTCAGCGTTGCCCGACGGAACAATCACCGAGGCGAGACCCCGGTCACGGGCGGCAAGCACCATCGGCAGGATGCCGCGCGTGGGCAACAGGTTTCCTTCAAGCGAGAGCTCTCCGAGCAGGAGATAGCCTTCGGCCGCCTCGGGCGGCGGACCCCCGGTGGCACCGAGCAGGGCAATCGCCATCGGCAGGTCCAGAGAGGCCCCCGCCTTGCGTTCGTCGGCGGGGGCAAGGTTGATCACAATGTTGGCCGGTTCGGGGGGGTGTCCGAGGTGACGGATCGCGGTGAAGATCCGCTCCCGAGCCTCTCGCACCGCCGTATCGGCCATGCCGACGATCGTCACGGAAGGGAATTGGGAACGGATCCGATCAACCTCGACCGTCACGAACAACGCACCAATCCCACGTGGAATGGCGCCAAGCGTACGGGAAAACATGAGCAGCTCCTTTCGGAGCAGCGTGGAGGGCACATTCAGCATGCCACCCTCAAGATGCTACGTCAAGCAGATATCTGCTGGAAGTTGGTGCGCTGTGCGCCGCTTCTTTGCGGGACAGGTGGGAAGAGGAATGAAACGCAGAGGCGCAGCCTTCCCCCCCACTGTCATTCTGAGGAGGCGCAGCCGACGAAGAATCTGGGTGGGGGAACGACCGCGAGAAAAAGGTAACCGCGAAGCTCGGGGAGATTCGCAGAGGAAGGCCGAGATCAGGTCAACACTAGCCCTTACTCATGTGGCCGCCGTTCACACCCCGAAGCCTTTTGAGCCCCCCGCCCAGATCCTTCGCCTTCGGCTCAGGATGACAATGGGAGGAGTAATGGGCTCAGGATGACATGGGGAGGATTGAGCGGCTCAGGATGACATGTGGGGAATATGTCATTCTGAGCACTTACGTGCCCTGGTGCGGGCACCGGGACG